>NZ_JBVKAE010000007.1:0-257284 GCF_055598845.1 Amycolatopsis sp. NPDC039088
ACTTCTTCTTGCCCATAGTCTCCATGATGAGGGACATCCTTCCGGAGGCACACAGCCTCCTGATCTTGGATGTCCGTCAAAACGGGTCACGCCCACACCTGCTACAAGAAACTCCACAAACTCACCACATGAGACAAGCTCTAAGCAGGCCAAGGCATCGTGGCGATAACTTCTTTCACGCGGACACGGTGTTGCTGCATCGGCATGTATGTGTTGTTTGTCGTAGAACACGATCGTCGCAGCGTCTGCATCGTTGGGACGACCGCTCATCCGACTGTGGAATGGCTGGTGCAGTGGGCACGGAACTTGCTGGCGGAGCTCGGCGACCGGGTGGATGGCTTGCGGTTTCTGATCCGTGACCGCGACGCGAAGTTCACTGCCGCGTTAGATGCGAGGTTCGCGTCCGTCGGCATCGAGATCCTGCGCAGGCCCGTTCGCGCTCCTCGTGCGAACACGATCGTCGAGCGCTGGGTGAACAGCGCGCGTCGCGAGTATCTGGATCGAATGCTCATCATCAACTTGCGTCATCTGGGTCAGGTGCTCGCTGAGTATGTCGATCACTTCAACCATTACCGGTCCCATCGGTCGTTGGACCAACGACCGCCCGATCGAGTCATGATACCCGGCCACGCGACCGGCATCGGAAGGTGTCGTCGGTGTGATCGACTCGGCGGACTGATCTACAAAGATCAGCAGTTCGCATGGGGTGGCACAGTTCTCGACACCTACCGGTCATGATTTGGCTTTTGTCAATCACTGATCGATGTGAGTTGGATGCGGGCTGAGCCCAGGCGAAGTGTGCGCCACGAACTGGGCCTCGCAGGGACTACTATTTGCGCATGACTAGTGACCGCTGGGAGTACACGATCGTTGACTCTGTGATCAGTTACTGGAAGGACACGGACAATCAGGTGCAGGAGTGGCTTGCAGGCTTAAATGCACTCGGGAGCGAGGGTTGGGAACTTGTCTCCGACACTATTATCTACGGAAAAGGCCATAGCCCTACTCAGTGGCCCGTCCTGATCTTCAAGCGTCGCATTCAGGGTTAGTCAGCCGGATAGATGGCTTGCTCGGTGCGCTAGCACGGAGTGGAGTCCCCGGGTGATAGGGTCGAGCATTGATGGACCAAGTGCGGTCTGGTCTTGTTCGCAAGACCAGACGCTTGGCTTCTGCGCCTGCGCATCAGCGGCGCCTATGTCTGGGAGAACGGACGCATAGCAGGAAAGAGGTGGTGGGGGCTGACAGTCACCCCACCACCTCGACTGTTCTTTACGCCGCCGCGGATGCGGCCAGCCCCGGCTCTTCTGGGGCGAGCGTGTCCCTGAGGTACACCTTGTCGTTGAGGGAATCGACTCGAGCTACTTCGACGTAGACGTCCTCGCCGATCTTAAGATCGAGGATGTCGAAGTCGCGGCGCAGTTCCTTACTCATGTCCTTGCTGAGCATCATCGCGAGCCGCTCCCGTCCGGCGATTTTGAGTAGGACGTACCCCGGTTTGACCGCGCAGATTTCGCCCCATCCGTGGGTGCCGAGCGCGGGTAGGTCGACGGGGACCGCGGCCAGCGGGTGGTCGATTACGCCGTCGAGCCGCAAGTCGATCTGCCGGCGCTCGGGATCGATTTTGTCTACCGTCACCGTGACCCTGTCCCCGCGGGCGAGGCCTTGGTGGCCGACGAGACCGGCCTTGCGGACGCGTCCGTTGATTCCATGGCCGACAGCAATGAACGCCCCGGAACCTTCGACGACGTTCCGCACCTCACTGGTGAGACTGGAGCCGGGAGGGTGGTCGGAGACGAGTTCGCGCCAGGGGTTGGCCTTCCGGGCGATCAGGCTGTACCGGGTACCCTTCCTGTCGGTCACGAACGCGCCGTCATCGAGGCGGTCCCCGATGTTGAACCGGCGGGTCATGTCCTTGATGATTCGCTCCCACTGGACGTCGGCATTGCCGAGGATGCCATGGCGACCTCCGTCGGTCTTGACTGTGACGAACTCAGGATCCACGGCGATGACCTGGCCGGGGGCATCTTCAATGCCGCCGACGACATCCATGGGCGAAAGCATCTTTTCCGCCGCCGCTTCCTCGCGGATCGCGCCGAGCTGCTTTGTGAGCTCCTCCTTCATGCGGTCCACAGCGGCGAAATTCTCCGAGTAGGCGATGTAGCGATAGAGCCCCCGCACATCGGTGGGGATGTCGCTCTCGTCCTGGATCAGGATAATGAGCCGCTTGCCGAGCAGCATCGCCCAGGCGAACTCGATCGCCACGTTCGGCGAGCGGCCGGTGAAGTCGACGATGACAACCTCCGCCTTCTGGATGCCGCGCCAGACGGCGTCGAGAACGCCTGCGGGTCCGTAGATGGAGTCGGCTCGGTGGATCGTCATTCCGCAGGCGGCGACGACGGCCTCCGTCACCTGACGGTGGAACTGATCGAAATCGAACGGCTCACCCGACACGGTCTTGATGCCGTACGGGGTGACGAGGAAGCAATTGCCGCACTCGGTGGCGAGTTCTCGCGTGCTGAAAAGCCGGGAACCGGTTCTCCTTCCGTCGCCTTCCTCGTCGACCGACGACGTCTGGCCTCAGATCGCTCAGCTCATGGCGCGCGACATCCTCGTTATCAAAGCGGAGCATGACGATGACCGGGCGCGTGCCGGGCAGTCGCCCACCACGCTACTGGGCGCCGGAGTCGAGATCGGGGGACATGTTTTCGACGGCCAGGTCGTCCTCTCCGACTACAGCCGCCAGACCGGAACGACCCCCCTCGCGGCAATGTTGGAAGGTCTTCTTCAGGCGCCGGTCGTCGTCGAGAACGATGTCAATGCTCTCGCGGTCATGGCTACTCATCAGCGCCACTACCAGGGAATCGACATGGTGGTCGCAGCGGTCTTCGACGAAGGCGTCGGTGGAGGACTCGTCATGGACGGCCGCGTACGCAGGGGCGGGCACGGTATGGCCATGGAATTAGGTCACTTGCGCGTCGACGTCTCGGCCGACCAACCCGCGGGCGGAACTGAATCCGAAAGCGAGCGCGGATTCTCAGCGCCCTGCTGGTGCGGGCAACGCGGTCATGTCGAGGTTTATGCCACGCCCTCTCGCATCCGCGAGGAACTAGGTGTCGTGAACCTGGCGACCGCAGCCGCGGCTCCCATCAAAGATAAGGCGGGAAATTTCACGCACGAGTACCTCGTCTTCGCCAGGGCCGGGACGAGTCTTGGCCGAGGGCTCGCTCACACCATATCGATCGTCAACCCAAGGCAGTTGATCCTCAAGCTGCCTCCCGTCCTGATCGAATCCGCCGGAGAGAGGGCGGTGAGCGCTTATCTCAAAGCCGTAGAGCGAGAGATCGGCGCCGTGTTCTCGACGGGAGCCGCAGACGCGGAACTCACGATCGAGCCCTTCGACGACGTCTTGATCACTGGAGCTCGTGCCGCCGCCATCTGCCTGATCGATGCCTTCATAGAGCACCTCCGCGGACTCGACAGCTGCCGCTCCATGCCCCGGGGTCACCACGCTAAGAAGGCAAATGGCGAAACATCAACCGCGGCCTAAAGCCGAGCCGGTTTGACTTGCACGGCCCGACGACAAGGTCGATAGGCGTGTCCGGTTCATCGTCAACTACCAGGGGCGCGGCGCCGAAACGAATATGCTGCTACCGCGCGAGCCCTGGCGCTTAACAGCCAAGCCCTGCGCGCGATGGGCTGAGCTGCCGTAGTTTGACTGAAAGACGTCATACCTGAGCCAGGCCTTTGGTGATGGACTTCATCGAGACTGTCACCCTGACCGGAGTGTGGCAATTCATCCTCGCCGCGATCCGCCAGGTCAGCGGGAGGGGCACGTTCTCTGCACCACAGTGCGCTCGACCTACGCGTGGGTGAGACAGGTCGTTCGCAATCTGCTCATGGATCTAAGGACACCCGGCAGCCTCGCGCGGATCAGGTTCCTCATCCGAGACTGCGACGCCAAATACCACTCACTGATCGACAAGATTGTCGGGATCGCCACCGTACTGACCCGTGTCTGGATGTCCCGCATGAACGCAGTGGGGATGCCGGTTCGAAGACTCGCAGATGGCCTGCAATGCAACGTTGAATGTCGGTGCTCCGATCGCCGGTGAGCGCCGGGGCGAGAGGCGTGTTCGGCAAGGCGCCGAGTTGTCGAACCATCAGTCTGAGGCTGGCGGATGGTCACTTGACGTAGTGGTGACTGGCGGTTGCGGAGTCTGTCGATGAGTTGGAACAGCGTGGGACCGGAGCCGCCGGCCTTACCGATTTCAGTCGGGTTTGCGACGAAGTCTCAGGCCGTCGTCAGGCCGTCGCAGGTCAAAACCGGTCGAGTTGCGATGAGTAGCGATGAGCCTGTTTGAGCAGGTCAGCAAGGGTACGACGAGAGGGTGCCCTGGTCGCAGCCTTGCCGAAACAGTAGTCGTACCACTCGACGGAGGAGGCGAGTGCCGCGGCGGTGGCGGCCCGCCTCCGCTGGGACACGGTGATCGTCGGTTCGGGGGCGGTATCAGGGGCGTGCGGTGCACTGTCGGCCATCTGGATGCCCTTCCCTCGGCGCTGCTGCGGCGATGCAGGTCCGGGCAAGTTAACAACCGCTTAGTATGTGGTCAACGTCTCATCGGTTAAATCTCGATACCGACCGGTTGGTATGTCACGCTGGTGGCGGTATCGCCGACGGAGGTCGATCAGTACCGGTCAGGAGAGTTTCGTGCCGAGCATGCGAAGCGCCAGTTCGCTGTACTCCCGGCCCAGCTGCTTCGGCGTCTGGCGGGCGCGCTCGGTGTACCAGCGGGCGACGTCCACGCCGAGCGAGAGCACGGCCCGCGCGGCGGTGTGTGGATCACCGACGGTGAACACGCCCGCATCCGCGCCTTCGGTGATGACCTCGCGCACGACCTGCTCGATGCGGCGGCGCAGTTTCGCGACCACCTCGAACTCCTCGTCCGGGAGCGCGTGGAGTTCGTACTGCACGACGCGCGCCACGGTGTGCCGTCGAGCGTGCCAGGCAACGAAGTCCTCGACCAGCAGCCGGATCCGCTCGACCGGGTCGGTCTCGCGCGCCACGACGCTCTCGACCAAGGAGAGCGTCTGCTCGTGGCCGTATTTGGAGATCGCGAACAACAGCGCGGCCTTGGACGGGAAGTGCACGTACAGCGCCGCGGGGCTCATGCCCGCCGCCGAGGCGATGTCGCGGGTGGTGGTCGCGTGATAGCCGCGCCGGGCGAAGGATTCGACCCCGGCCAGCATCAGCCGTCGTGCCGTCTCCGGCTGGACGTCGGGCCACAGTTCGGCCGACAGCGACATGGTCATCCGCAGATCCTCTCAGAGGCTCGCACCGGATGGTGGGCTTGACACCGGCGCCGGACGTTTCCATTGTAAGTGAGCGCTCGCTTAGCGCTGGCGCTCGCCAGTGAACACAGAGGAGATCGAAGAGTGAACTCGTTCAAGGACCGCGTCGCGATCGTCACCGGCGCGAGCCGGGGTATCGGTCTCGGAATCGCCAAGGACCTGGTCGAGCGCGGTGCGAAGGTGTGCATCACCGCGCGCAAGCCGGAACCGCTGGCCGAAGCGGTCAACGAACTGGGCGGCCCGGGGGTGGCCATCGCCGTCCCCGGCAAGGCCGACGACACCGCGCACCAGGACGAGGCCGTCGCCAAGACCATCGAAGCCTTCGGCCGACTGGACATGCTGGTCAACAACACCGGCATCAACCCGGTGTACGGGCCCACGCTCGACATCGACCCCGAAGCCGCCGCCAAGATCTTCGCCGTCAACGTGCTGGCGCCGCTTTCGTGGACCCGCCGGGCGCGGGACGCGTGGATGGGGGAGCACGGCGGTGCGGTGGTGAACGTCGCCTCCGTCGCCGGGCTCGGCGCGTCGCCCGGGATCGGCATGTACGGCGTCAGCAAGGCGGCGCTGATCCGCCTCACCAAGGAACTCGGCTTCGAACTGGGCCCGAAGATCCGCGTGAACGCCGTCGCGCCGGCCGTGGTGAAGACGAAGTTCGCGACCGCGCTGTACGAAGGCCGCGAGGAAGAGGTTTCCGCGTCGTACCCGATGAAGCGGCTCGGCGTCCCGGCGGACATCGCCAGCGCGGTCTCGTTCCTGCTGTCGGAAGAGGCGGGCTGGATCACCGGGCAGACCGTCGTCCTCGACGGCGGAGTGACGCTGGCGGGTGGCCTGTGACCGCGTCGCTCAGCGGAGCCGGTGTCGTCGTCACCGGCGGAGGCGGCGGCATCGGCGCCGTCCTCGCCCGCCGGTTCGCCGCTGAAGGCGCCCGGGTCGTCGTCGGCGACCTGAACGGGGACGCCGCGGCCGAGGTCGCCAAGGAGATCGGCGGAACCGCCGTCGCCGGTGACGCCGCGAGCGAGGCGGGTGTCGCGTCGCTGATCGAGACCGCGCGCGAAACCCTCGGCGAGATCGACGTTTTCTGTGCCAACGCCGGTATCGCGCCGATGGGCGGCGTGGACGCCCCCGAGGAGGACTGGGCGCGGATCTGGGACGTGAATGTGATGGCGCACGTCCGCGCGGCGCGGCTGTTGCTGCCGCCGTGGCTCGAGCGCGGCCGCGGGCACTTCATCTCGACGGTGTCGGCGGCGGGATTGCTGACCAGCCTCGGTTCGGCGTCGTACTCGGTGACGAAACACGGTGCGCTCGCCTTCGCCGAATGGCTTTCGGCGACCTACCGGCACCGCGGGCTGACCGTGCAGGCGATCTGCCCGCAGGGTGTGCGGACGGCGATGCTGGAGAACAGCGGACCCGCGGGTGAACTGCTCATGGGCGCGGCGGCGATCCAGCCGGAGCAGGTCGCCGACGCGTTGTTCGAGGCCATCGCCGAAAAGCGCTTCCTGGTGCTGCCGCATCCCGAGGTCGCGGACTACTACGCCGCGCGGGCCACGCAGACCGACCGCTGGCTCGGCGGGATGAACAAACTGCAGCGCAAAGTGGAGCAGGCTTTCGGCGAGTGATTTTCGGGGCCACGGCCGCCTTCACCGAAGGCGGCCGTCCCTCGGACCGAACGTCGCCAATGCCTCCGCGTCGGTCGCCCGCGCGTTGAGGAAGTAGTCGGTCCATTCGTCCACGTCCGGGTACGACGAAGTCTCCCGGATCGCGGCCCGCGCGCGTTCGATGTCGAAATCCGTGCGGCGCAAGGTCACCGCGCCGTCGGCGAGCAACGCCCAATGCGCACCGGGGCGACCGTAAGGCATCCCGACACTGCCGGGGTTCACCACGAGCCGTCCGTGCGCCAGCCGGGTGAAAGGCATATGCGTATGCCCGCACACGACGGTCGTCACGTCGGCCGGAAGGTCGGCGAGCACGTCCGCCCAGCGGTCCATCGCGGTGTCGACGAGGACGACCTCGTCGTCGTCGCGGGGAGTGCCGTGGCAGAACACGACGTTCCCGAAACCCTCCACCGGAAGTGTCACCGGATAGGGGAGCGCGGCCAGCAGCTCCACCTGGTCCGGCCGAAGCCGCGAAGCCGCCCACGGCGCGATGGGATCCGGGATCTTCCCCTCGCCGCCGCGGGCGAGGGAGACGAGCTCGCGGTCCGCGTTGCCGCGCACCCAGACGACGCGGTCGCCCAGCGCGGTCAGCCGGTCGAGGACCTGCCCCGGTTGTGGACCCGCGGCGATGTCACCGGTGAGCACGAGGCGATCGGCTCCGGCGACGTCGGGTTCCGCCAGCACGGCGTCGAGTGCGGGCAACACGCCGTGGATGTCGGACAGTACTGCGATTCCGGCCATGGCCACAGCTTGTCAAGGGGCGCGACGGCGCACAAGGTTGATCTTCGCCGGGGGATAGGCCACTGTGTGCGTGGGGTCTTGCTCGCGGTAAGGAAAACTCAATGAGCAAACGCTTCGTGTTCCGTGGGGCCGTTCTCGCCGCGACCGTCGCGGGATCGGTGCTCACCGCGGGGTCGGCGATGGCGAGCACCGCGGAGCCGTGCGCGGCCGGGGCGTCGGGTGACGTCGCCGCGGCGTCCTGCACGCCGTATCGCAAGCAGAGTGAGGGCTGGAGCAGCAAAACCGCCTGCAACCGCGCGGGCAACGAGGGTGCGCAGGCGAGGCGCTGGACCGGCTGGAACTGCAACCAGGCGCTGGCGGGCTGGGAGCTGTGGGTGCGCACCTGCACCACACTGGCCGCCGAGAAGGCCTCGGCGACCACGCGCGAAACGGTCTGATCAGGAGGGTGCGCCCCGGGCGGGTAGCCCGGGGCGACCTAATCCCCTTGGTAGGGCGGGAAATTCGGCGGGCGGCGTTCGTTCCAGCTCGCCAGACCTTCGGGTAGTTCGGGGAAAGTGAACGAGGCGTGCATCAAGGCGGTGGCTTCGCGCGCGGATTCTTCCAGGGACAGCCCGGCTTCTCGCGTGACCTGTCGTTTGATCAGCGCCATCGAGCGAGGCGCGCTGTAGGTGGCCAGTTCCGCGGCGTACGCGTGCGCGCGTGCCGAGAGTTCTTCCGGCGGCACGACTTCCTGGACCAGGCCGTAGTCGTGCGCTTCTTCGGCGGTGAAGGTGCGGCCGGACAGCAGCAGGTCGAGCGCCCGGCCCCGGCCGACGAGTTCCGGCAGGAGTTTCGCGACGCCGTACTCGGCGATGAGGCCGCGTCGTGCGAACGCGGTGGTGAACTTCGCGCCCGCGGCGGCGAACCGGACGTCGGCGGCGCAGGCGATCACGAAACCGAGTCCGGCGCAGCCGCCGTTGATCGCCGCGACCACGGGCACGTCGGCATAGGCGGCGGCCAGGACGTTCCGGAAGCCTTCGTGTTCCGGTGGGGCCGCGGTGCTGGCCGAGATGTCGGCCAGCAGGCCCAGATCCGCGCCGGGGCAGAACGAACGCCCGCTGCCGGTGACGACGACGGCGCGCACCGCCGGGTCGGCCGTCGCCTCGCCCAGCAGTTCCCCGTAGCGGACTTGCATGCGCTGATCCATCGCGTTGCCGCGTTCGGGTTTGTCGAAGGTGATCGTGGCGACGGCGCCGTCGACGGCGAACCGGACAGTGTCCAAATTGGACTGAGTCACGTCGGCCTCCTTGCCTCGTAGCCATACTAAGCGGATGCTTAGGTCTTCGTCGAGCCCTTGACGCGTACGGGGTCCGCTCTTACGGTCGGTCGTACCGACTGGTCGGTGTGGGGATTGTCAAGGAGGACGCCTGCATGAGCCCCTACGATGCGAAACCGTGGCTGGCCGCTTACGACGACCGGATGAAAGCCGCGGCGACACCGGAGGCGACCACCGTCCCGGCGTCCTTCCGGCGCGCGGTCCAGCGTTCGCCGCACGCCACCGCGATCGCCTACTTCGACGGCAGGATGAGCTATCGCGAGGTCGGCGAGCTTTCCGACGGTATCGCGCGGCATCTGATCGCTTCCGGATTCGCCCCCGGTGACCGGCTCGCCCTGATCCTGCAGAACATCCCGCAGTTCGTGCTGGCCCTGCTCGGTGCCTGGAAGGCGGGCGGGATCGTCGTCCCGGTGAACCCGATGTACCGCGAGCGGGAACTCCAGCACGTCTTCGACGACGCCGGGGTGCGCGCGGTCGTGTGCTCGCAGAGCGGGTGGAACCGCCGGGTCGCCGCGCTCGTTCCCGCCAGCGGCGTGAAGATCGCGCTGACCACCAGTGAACTCGATCTGCAGACCCGCGACGACGCGCGCGTGTTCGGCGGGACCGTGCGGGAGCCGACTCCCGGCGCCGCGGATCTGCTCAAGGTGGCGCGGGCCGCCGCGGGGGATCCGCCACCGGACCCCGCCCTCGGTCTGGACGACGTCGCGCTGATCAGCTACACCTCGGGCACCAGCGGGACGCCGAAGGGTGCGATGAACACCCACGGCAACCTGGGGGCGAACGCGGCCGTCCTCAGCACTTTCAGCGGTCTCGGTGAAGGCGCCACCCTGTTCGGGCTGGCGCCGCTGTTCCACATCACCGGCATGGTCTGCGAAATCGCCTCCGCCATCGACATCGGCGGCACGCTCGCACTCGCCTACCGGTTCGAACCCGGCGTCGTGCTCGATGCCTTCCTGGAGCACAAGCCCGTGTACACGGTCGGCCCGTCGACGGCGTACATGGCGCTGATGGCGCAGCCCGACGTCGGTCGCGAGCATTTCGAGTCGTTCCAACTGCTGTACTCCGGCGGAGCCGCGCTGCCGCCCGCCGTCGTCGACGTGTTCCGCGAGCGGTTCGGGCACTACATCCACAACGGTTACGGCCTCACCGAGACCTCGGCGGGCTGCATCGTCGTGCCGGGCAGCCTGGAGGCACCCATCGACGAGGAGTCGGGGACGATCTCGATCGGCCTGCCCGTACCCGGCACCCTCGTGCGCATCCTCGGTGAGGACGGCGAAGAACTGCCACTGGGGAAGGCGGGCGAGATCGCCGTCGAAGGACCGATGGTGGTCCCCGGCTACTGGAACCGGCCCGAGGCGACCGAAGCCGCCCTTCCCGGCGGAAGGCTCCTGACCGGCGACATCGGCTTCATGGACCCGCGTGGCTGGGTCTACGTCGTCGACCGCAAGAAGGACATGATCAACGCCTCCGGCTTCAAGGTGTGGCCTCGCGAGGTCGAGGACGTCCTGTACACGCATCCTGCGGTGCGCGAAGCGGCCGTCGTCGGTGTCCCGGACGACTATCGCGGCGAGACCGTGAAGGCCTACATCAGCCCGGCACCGGGCAGCACACCCGATCCGCAGGACCTCGTCGCGTACTGCAAGGAACGCCTCGCCGCGTACAAGTACCCGAGGGTGGTCGAGGTGCTGGACGAACTGCCGAAAACGGTGAGCGGCAAGATCCTCCGCCGCGAACTCCGGGCCAAGGGCTGAGCCGATGAGCCTCGTCGAAACCGTCCGCGGACCCGTCGACAGCACCGGACTCGGCCGCGTCCTCATGCACGAACACCTGTTCGTCCTCAGCCCGGAGTTCATGGCGAACCACCCCGAACACGACGGCTTCCGCGAAGACGAACACGTCGCCGACGCGATCCGGCGGCTGAACGAGCTGAAGGCCGCCGGGATCGACACGATCGTCGACCCGACCGTGATCGGGCTCGGCCGCTACCTTCCGCGCGTGCAGCGGGTCGCGGCGGAAACCGAGCTCCGGATCATCGTCGCGACCGGCCTGTACACCTACAACGACGTTCCGCACTACCTGCACCATCGCGGGCCCGGCCTCATCTTCGACGACGGCGAAGACCCGTTGGTCGGCCTGTTCACCGGCGACATCATCGACGGGATCGCCGGCACCGGGGTGAAGGCGGCCCTGTTGAAATGCGCGACCGACGAGCCGGGGGTCACCCCGGGCGTCGAACGGGTGCTGCGCGCGGTCGCGAGGACGCACCGGGAGACCGGAACGCCGATCATGACCCATACGCACGCGCCGACCCGGCGTGGCCTCGAACAGCAAGCGATCTTCGAGGCCGAAGGCGTCGACCTGAGCCGGGTGCTCATCGGGCACAGCGGGGACAGCACCGACCTCGCCTACCTGACCGAAATCGCCGACAAGGGCTCGCTGCTCGGGATGGACCGGTTCGGACTGGACCCCTTGCTGTCGTTCGAAGAACGCGTCGGCACGGTCGCGGCGATGTGCGAGCGCGGCTACGCGGAAAGCATGGTGCTATCCCATGACGCCTCCTGTTTCATCGACTGGTTCGACCGTGACCGGATGGCCGCCTTGGCACCCAACTGGCATTTCCTCCACATCACCCAGGACGTCCTGCCCGCCTTGCGCGAGCGTGGCGTCTCCGAAACCGACATAACGACGATGCTGGTCGACAACCCCCGCCGGTTCTTCGAACGCACCGGCGCGTAGGGGTCCCGTTCCCCGGACCTCGACAAACCGGCCGGTATGCTGAGCCGTCCGCACGAAAAGGAGCCGGCCATGACACGAGCGAGCACCCGCAGGGCCGGGACGGCCGAGTCGAGCGGCGACGACCAGGCCGCCGTACCGCGACGGCTGCTGTCGCACGCCACGAAACTCTTCGCCAAGAAGGGTTTCGACCGCACCTCCGTGCAGGAGATCGTCGAGGCGGCCGGGGTCACCAAGGGCGCGATGTACCACTACTTCGGCTCCAAGGACGACCTCCTTTACGAGATCTACGCCCGGGTGCTGCGCGCGCAGACCGAGCAACTGGAAAAGGTGGCCTCGAGCGAGGCGCCACTGCGGGAGCGGCTGCGTTCGGCCGCCTCCGACGTCGTCGTCAGCACGATCGACAACCTCGACGACAACACGATCTTCATGCAGTCCATGCACCAGCTCAGCGTGGAGAAGCAGAAGGCCGTCCGCGCGGAACGCCGCAAGTACCACGAACGGTTCCGCACGCTGATCGAGGAAGGCCAGGAGTCCGGCGAGTTCCGTGCCGACAAACCGGCCGACGTGATCGTCGACTTCTTCTTCGGCTCAGTGCACCATCTCGGCTCCTGGTACCGGCGCGGTGGCGCGCTCTCGGCCCGCCAGATCGGTGACCACTACGCGGATCTGCTGCTGGCCGCGCTGCGCCCCGAATAGCGGCGCTCCCGACGAGCAGCGGACCGCTGGATGCTCAGCCTGGTGGCGCGGGTACGAGACGTTCGGCGAACCAGTCGCAGCGGCGTTCGAGCACCGTTCCCACCTCCCATCCGGAGGTGAAGGCCACCAGGCCTCTCGCCACTTCGTCGGCGGCTTCCGGTGGCCAGCCCTGGGCGGCCAGACTCGACCGCATCGCTTCGGCATAGTCGGAATAGGTGAAGCCGGGCAGTTCGGCGACGAGCGCCGTCGTCGTCCCTTCGTGCGAGTTCAGTCCGCAGAACGACCGGCCGCAGCCGCAGGCGGAATCCGGCGAGGTGTCGCCTTCGTCGCAGCACGGGGCGATCCAGATCAGTTCGCCCTCGACGCAGTCGTTGAAGTCGTTCTCCCGCGCACCCTGGGTCTTCGAGGTGGCCACGAGCAGTTTCATGATGACTCCCTGTTCGCTCTGATGTTCGAACAGGTTTTACCGGCGGGGTCCGACACTTTCCGGGGCGGGCCCCGCCGGGAGGATCAGGCGGGCAGGTCGATCAGTGGTGCGAGGGCCGCGCGATGCCGCCCAGGAGTGCCCAAAGCGATCTCGTCGCTCTTCGCGCGCTTGAGATACAGGTGCGCGGGATGCTCCCAGGTCATGCCGATCCCGCCGTGCAGCTGGATCGCTTCTTCGGCGGCGTGGACGGCGATGGGGGAGTTGCGCGCCTGCGCCACGGCGACGGCGATCGCGATGTCGTCGCCGGAGGCCAGGCAATCGGCGGCGTAGCGGGCGGTCGCCCTGGCGTTGACCAGATCCGTGTACAGATTCGCCAGCCGGTGCTTCAGCGACTGGAACGATCCGACCGGACGGCCGAACTGGTAGCGCTCCTTGAGATAGCGCACCGTTTCGGTCAGCGCCCATTCGGCGATCCCGAGTTGTTCCGAAGCGAGCAGGCCCGCCGCGGTCACCAGTGCGGTGTCCAGAGCGGACGGTGCGGTTGAAGAGTCGGCGACCCGCTTCGCGGCCACGTTCTCCAGCGTGACGTCGGCGATGCGCCGGGTCAGGTCGAGAGAGATCGCCTCGGTGACCGTCACCCCCGGCGAAGCGGCGTCGACCGTGTAGAGCCCGGGTCCGTCGGGGCCCACCGCCGGGACGACGATCAGTTCGGCCACCGAGGCGTCGGCGACACTGCGGACCCGGCCGCTGAGCGTGCCGTCCGCGGCCGCGGTGACCGTCGAGGGGAAGTCGGCGCCGGGTGCGGTCGACAGCGGTACGGCCAGCGCGCCGATGAGCGTGCCCGCGGCCAGTTTCCCGAGTTTCTCCACCACTTCCGCCTGCGCCGTGTCGGTCGCCAGCAAGGCCGACGTCGCCAGCACGGCACTGCCGAGATAGGGGACGGGGGCGACGCTGCGCCCGAGTTCCTCCATCACGACGGCGACTTCACGTGCCGAAGCGCCGTGCCCGCCCAGCGCCTCGGGGACGGCGAGGCCCGCCGCGCCGAGGTCGGCGGCGAGGGTGCGCCACAGCTTCAGGTCGTACGGTTCCGCCGTTTCGGTCCTGGCGATGAGCGACGCCGGTTCCGCGCGGTCTTTGAACAGGTCGCGGACGCTCGCGCGAAGGTCCTCTTCGACCTCGGAGTACAGCAGGTCGCTCATCGGGGCAGGTCCTTCCAGGCGACGTCCTTGTCGATCCGCGGCTCGGACGGCAGTCCCAGCACGCGTTCGGCGATGATGTTGCGCAGGACCTCCGAGGTGCCGCCCTCGATGGAGTTCCCCTTCGCGCGCAGATAGCGGTAGCCGGCTTCGCGGCCGAGGAAGTTCACGCCGTCGGGCCGCCGCATCGTCCAGTCGTCGTAGCGCAGGCCTTCCTCGCCGAGCAGTTCGATCTCCAGCCCGGAAGCGGCCTGGTTCAGCTCGGAGAACGCGACCTTGACCGCCGAACCCTCCGGCCCCGGCGCGCCGGCGGCCAGTTGCTGCCGCAGCCGCGAACTCACCAGCCGCAGGCTCTCGCCCTCCACCCACAGTTTCAGCAGGCGATCGTGCAGTTCCGAAGTCCGCAGTTCCGGGCGCTCGCGCCAGACTTCCGCGATGACGCCGACCATGCCGCCGTCACGCGGGAACTCGGTCCCGCCGATGGCGACGCGTTCGTTCATCAGCGTGGTCTGCGCGACCTTCCAGCCCTCGCCGACCGCGCCGAGCCGGTGCGCGTCGGGAATGCGGACCTCGCTGAGGAAGACCTCGTTGAACTCGGCCTCACCGGTGATCTGGCGCAGCGGCCGGACCTCCACTCCCGGCGCGGTCATGTCGCACAGGAAGTACGTCATGCCCCGGTGCTTCGGCACGTCGGGATCGGTGCGGGTGACCAGGATGGCCCACTGCGACTTGTGCGCGCCCGACGTCCAGACCTTCTGCCCGGTGACCACCCAGTCGTCGCCGTCGCGCACCGCGCGGGTGCCCAGCGCGGCGAGATCGGATCCGGCGCCCGGCTCGCTGAACAGCTGGCACCACACCTCCCGTTCGGTCCACAGTGGACGCAGGAAGCGCTGGTGCTGCTCCGGGGTGCCGAAGGCGAGAATGGTCGGCGCGGCCATGCCGAGGCCGATGCCGATCCGCCGTTTGTCGTTGTCCGGCGCGCCCGCCGCGGCTAGCTCTTTGTCCACAACGGACTGGAGAGAACGCGGTGCGCCGAGCCCGCCGAGTCCTTCGGGGAAGTGGATCCACGCCAGCCCGGCGTCGAACCGCGCGTCCAGGAAGTCCTGGCGTGGCGTGCTTTCCGGCGGATACGCGGCCAGCAGATCGGCCACGCGCCGGTTGAGGTCTTCTGCGGTGGTCACTTCTTCGCCTCCACGCGGTACTTCTTCAGTTCACGGTGCGCGAGCGAACGCTTGTGCACCTCGTCCGGGCCGTCGGCCAGGCGCAGCGTCCGTACCTGCGCCCACATCTCGGCGACCGGGAAGTCCTGGCTGACCCCGCC
Organism: Amycolatopsis sp. NPDC039088; assembly: GCF_055598845.1. Classification (NCBI taxonomy): domain Bacteria; kingdom Bacillati; phylum Actinomycetota; class Actinomycetes; order Pseudonocardiales; family Pseudonocardiaceae; genus Amycolatopsis; species Amycolatopsis sp. NPDC039088. The sequence continues at coordinate 15,437 of NZ_JBVKAE010000007.1, forward strand.
CGCGCCGTGCACCTGCACGGCCTTGTCGAGGATCCACTCGACGGTGATCGGCGTGGAGATCTTGATCGACTGGATCTCGGTGTGCGCGCCCTGGTTTCCGACGGTGTCCATCAGCCACGCGGTCTTGAGCACCAGCAGCCGTTGCTGCTCGATCTTGACCCGCGCCTCGGCGATCCAGTCCTGCACCACGCCCTGTTCCGCGATCGGCTTGCCGAAGGTCTCGCGGGAAAGCGCCCGGCGGCACATCAGTTCCAGCGCGCGTTCGGCCATCCCGATGGCGCGCATGCAGTGGTGGATGCGGCCGGGGCCGAGGCGGGCCTGCGCGATGGCGAACCCGTCGCCCTCACCGGCGATGAGGTTTTCCGCGGGCACACGGACGTCCTCGAAGATCACCTCGGCGTGCCCGCCGTGGTCGCCGTCGGTGTAGCCGAACACGTGCATGCCGCGTTTCACGGTCATGCCGGGAGTGTCGCGGGGGACCAGGATCATGCTCTGCTGCTTGTGCGCGGGCGCGTCCGGATCGGTCTTGCCCATCACGATGAAGATCTTGCAGTTCGGGTTCATCGCGCCGGAGATGTACCACTTGCGGCCGTTGATGACGTATTCGTCGCCGTCACGGCGGATGCTGGTGGCGATGTTGCGCGCGTCGGAGGAGGCGACGTCGGGCTCGGTCATCGCGAAGGCGGACCGGATCTCGCCCTCCAGCAAGGGCTGGAGCCAATGTTTCTGCTGCTGCTCGGAGCCGAACATGGTGAGGACTTCCATGTTGCCGGTGTCCGGCGCCGCGCAGTTGAGCGCGGTCGGGGCGAGCCGGAGGCTGCGGCCGGTGATCTCCGCCAGCGGCGCGTACTGCAGGTTCGTGAGACCCGCGCCGTGGTCACCGGGGAGGAAGAAGTTCCACAGCCCGCGTTTGCGGGCCTCGGCCTTCAGTTCTTCGACGATCGGCGGCTGGCTCCACTCGCTGTCGCGCTCGGCCAGCTGCCGCTCGAAGACGGCTTCGGCCGGGTAGATGTGCGAATCCATGAACTCGAGGAGTTTTCCCCGCAGTTCCTCGGTTTTCGCGTCGAAGGCGAAGTCCATTTTTCCTCTTCCGTGCGAGTTCGACCTGGTGAGGGTGGTGCGGCTGGTCGTGAGTGGTGAGTAGGGCTATTGAGGGGTAAGGCAAACGTGGCGCCGGGCGAAGGGGGTGTGTGGAAATAGAGACGTTGAGTGTCCCTGTGTCCACGTGCGGCACTGTGTGGATTTTGTGTCATCTAACGCATCAAAATCCACACAGTGAAAGACACCGTCCACCGACGGGACCGGTCGCCGGTACGCCGCGAATGCGTAGCCAGGCCACGGCATCCAAGGGCTTCTCTCGTCTGCGACAGGAAGTCATCGCATGTCCCGTCATCCGTCCTTGAGAGTCTCATTGCCGTGCGCGATCAACGGGACGACGCCCGCGCCGATGCCGTCGAATCCGGCGCCGACCGTCTGTCCCTTGCTGTAGCGAAGGTGGATGCCCTCCAAGATCACCGCGAGTTTGAAGAACGCGAAGCCCACGTACCAGTTGAGCCGTGAGACATCCCGGCCCGAACGCTCGGCGTACCGCGCGACGACCTCGTCGTTGCTCGGATAGCCCGGCGCCGAACTGGCGTTGGACACGAACTGCAGCGAAACCTTGTCGCGTTCGGCGTAGGCCACCAGCAGCGCGAGGTCGGTCAGCGGGTCGCCGAGCGTGGACATCTCCCAGTCCAGCACCGCGGTGATCCGGTCGTCGGCGTTCACCAGCACGTTGTCCAGCCGGTAGTCGCCGTGGACGATCGACGGCCGCCCCGATTCGGGGACCGACGAGGCGAGGCGCTCGTGGAGCTCGTCGACGCCGGGGAGATCGCGGCTGCGGTTGCCGTCGAGTTGCTTCTTCCACCGCCGCAACTGACGTTCGAGGAAGCCTTCCGGACGGCCGAAATCGCCCAGCCCCACCGACTCCGGATCGACCGCGTGCAGCTCGACCAGCGTGTCGACCAGCTCGTCCGCGATCGCCCTCGTCCTGGCAGGGCCCAGTGCGGCCAGTTCGGTGTCCGTACGGAAGGGCGTGCCCTCGACGAACTCCATCACGTAGAACCGCGAACCGATGACCTCGGTGTCCTCGCACAGCAGCACGGTCGCGGGTACCGGGACCGCCGTGTCGCGCAGTCCGGAGATCACCCGGAACTCGCGGCCCATGTCGTGCGCTGTCGGCAGGACGTGGCCGAGCGGCGGACGGCGGACCACCCAGCGTGACCGGCCGTCGCCCACGATGTAGGTGAGGTTGGACCGGCCCCCTTCCACGACCTGGCCGCTCAGGTCGCCCTGGACAAGGCCCGGCCGCTGCTCGTCCAGGTGGGCCTTGAGCCTGGCCAGGTCGAGGCCCGGCAGGTCGGTCTGGTTCATCGCGCCTCCAGCGTCTCGCTTTCCGGTTACAGTACCGACCAGTCGGTATGTCGGATAGTGGTGGCCCGGCGAGGTGCCGGAGGTCACCTGGTCAGGCGATGAGCCGGACGACCATTTCGGCGACGCAGGCCGGTTTGGCCTCGCCGTCGATCTCGATCGTCCACCGGACCACGGCCTGTTTGCCACCGGGGACGTCGGTGACCTCGACCAGTTCGGCGCCCGCGCGGATCTTCGAGCCCACCTTGACCGGCTGGGGGAAGCGGACCTTGTTGAGGCCGTAGTTGATGCCCATCTTGAGCCCGTTGACCCGGTAGATCTTCCCGACGAAGCCCGAAATGAGCGACAGCGTCAGGAAACCGTGGGCGATCGGCGCCCCGAACGGGCCTTCGGCGGCCTTCTCGACGTCGACGTGGATCCACTGGTGGTCGTCGGTGGCGTCGGCGAACAGGTTGACCCGCTCCTGGGTGAGCGTCATCCATTCGCTGTACCCGAAGTGCTCGCCGACGGCGTTCTCGAAGTCCTGCAGGGAGGCGAATTCGCGCATGGCTCAGTCCTTCGGTCCGCCGGCGACGTAGATGACCTGGCCGGAGATGAACCCGGCACCGTCGCTCACCAGGAACGACGCGAGGTTGGCGATGTCTTCGGGGGTGCCGACGCGCTGGACCGGGATCTGCGACGCGGCCGCGGCCTTGAAGTCCTCGAACGACATGCCGATCCGCTCGGCGGTCGCCGCGGTCATGTCGGTGGCGATGAAGCCGGGGGCGATGGCGTTCGCGGTGACGTTGAACTTGCCCAGTTCGATCGCGAGGGTCTTGGTGAAGCCCTGCATGCCCGCCTTGGCCGCGGAGTAGTTGACCTGCCCGCGGTTGCCCAGCGCCGAGGTGCTGGACAGGTTGACGATGCGGCCCCACTTCTCCTGCGTCTGGTACTTCTGCACCTCGCGCGTCATCAGGAACGAGCCCTTCAGGTGCACGCCCAGTACCGAGTCCCAGTCCTGCTCGGTCATCTTGAACAGCAGGTTGTCGCGGGTGATGCCGGCGTTGTTGATCAGCACCGTCGGCGCGCCGAGTTCCTCGGCCACCCGGGTCACCGCGGCCTCGACCTGAGCGGCGTCGTTGACGTCCAGCGCGACGCCGACGGCCTTGCCGCCCTCGGCGACGATGGCTTCGGCTCCCTGCTTGACGCCTGCCTCGTCGAGGTCCAGCAGGCCGACGGCGAATCCGTCGGCGGCGAGCCGCTTGGCCACGGCGGCGCCGATGCCACGGCCGGCACCGGTGACGATCGCTACGCGGGAGGGGTGTTCGGTCACGGGTGACTCCTCGTCGTTGAGTGGAAGTGACGCCGAGTCTGCCGTACTAAGCAGTTGGTTTGTAGAGACACCCGGGGACTTTGTGTGTGTGACTGGAGTCACCTCACCGCACCGGTGTTCCGCCCGCGGTGAACACCGGCCTTACCGGCCTCGACGATCGCTACAGTCCGATTTCATGACGACGGTTACGACGCGCACGGTCGAATACCCGGCCGACGGCGTGACGATGGTCGGGCATCTCGCGCTCCCGGCGGGTGACGGACGGCGGCCCGCCGTCCTGATCGGCCCCGAGGGGACGGGGCTGAACGATTTTCAGCGACGGCGCGCCGACGCGCTGGCCGAACTGGGGTATGTGGCGCTGGCCTTCGACATCAACGGCGGACGGTGGTTCACCGACCCCGAGGAGATGCTGGCGTACGTGATGCCGCTGCTCGCCGACCCCGGCCGGATGCGGGAGATCGGCCACGCGGCCCTCGACGTGGTGCGCGCCGAACCGCGGACCGACCCCGAGCGGATCGCCGCCATCGGCTACGGCACCGGCGGCGCGATCGCGCTGGAACTCGGCCGCGACGGCGTCGACCTGCGCGCGATCGGGACGATCAACGCGGTGACGACGGGCCGTCCCGGCGAGGCGGCGCGGATCCGCTGCCCGGTGTGGGCCGGCGTCGGATCGGAAGACCCGATCATGCCGCAGTCGCAACGGGAGGCGTTCACCGCCGAGATGCAGGAGGCCGGGGTCGATTGGCGCCTCGTCGTCTACGGCGGCGCTTTGCACGCCTTCCACCATCCGCCGGTCGAGCAGACCGTGCTCCCCGGCGTCGGCCACCATCCGGTGCACGCGCGGCGAGCGTGGCGCGACATCGTCGGCCTGCTCGACGAATGCGTGCCTGTGACCGGCTAGCCCGGCGCCCGCGCGACGAGATGCCGGGCAGGGGGCCGGTGCCGCCATTCCCCTTCCGGTGCACGGTGCCGGAACTCCTCGCGCAGCGTCGCGATGAACTCTTCGCCGCGCGCGTTCACCAAGGGACGCATCGGGCCGGACAGGGTGTGCGCGGTGAAGAAGGTGTCCGCGTCGGGGTGTGTCATCGGGAACGACAGCGTCTCGTCCCGCTCCACGACGGTGCCCTCCAGTGCGGGTAAGAGCCGTTCTTCCCAAGAGCGGTCACCGGCCGGGACGTGGGCTCGGAGGACTTCGGACAATACGGTGAACGGCCCGCCCGGTTCGGTGCTGTGCGGCCAGTAGACGACCGAGAGCACCCCACCCGGCCGCAGCGCCCTCGTCCAGGAGCGGAGCGCGAGGTCGGGTGCGGGCAGTTGCTGCAGGCCGAAGACCGACACGACCGCGGCGGCGGAGACCGGCTCCAGTGCCGAGGCATCGTTCTCGACGACGCGCACGAGCGGGTTGTCCGCAGCGCGCCTCCGGGCTCTGGCGGCCATACCCGCCGACAGGTCGATGCCGACGATCTCGCGGCCGGGAAGGTGCTCGGTGAGTACGTCGAGTTCCGGAAAAGTCCCGCAGCAGGGCACGAGAACCGGTCCGTCCGGGAGTGCCTCGGGGAGGGCGCGGACCGCGGCATCGACCCACGGCGCGAACCGGGGGACGTAGTAGGCCTCGTAGCCGTCGGCGGCTTCGTCCCAGCCTCGGGCGAGGCGGGCGAGATGCTCGGCGGTCAGGACGCGACCTGCAAGGCTTCGGCCTCCTCGGTGACCGGCTCGGCGGCCATCCGGGCCGGGATGAGCAGCGACGCCAGCGCGATCAGCCCGGTCAGCGCCATCGCGCGTTCGACAAGACCCAGCGGGATCGCCTGCCACCACGGCCTGCCGCCGTTCATCGAGACCACGATCGCCCCGATGATCACCCCGAACCAGGCCAGCGCGGCCACCGCGAGCACCCGCGTCACCGCCCGGCGGGTGGGAGAACCGGGAAAGACGGCCTTCGCGGCGAACCACACGGCCAGCGGCAGCGCGATGAAGGCGACGACGCTCGCGATGCGGTGCACCGTCCCGCCGGTGCTCGGCCCGATCGCCCAGTTGTTCTTGGGGAACGCCACGATCACCACGAGGCTCACCGTCCAGAGCGCGCAGAAGATCGACGCCGCGGACAGCGCGGGAACATGCCTGCGATGGATCAGCGCGCCGAAGCCGATCGCCGAGCCGAACGCGACCAGCAGGACGGCGACGTCGAAGATCCACTTGTTCTCACTCAGCGCGTATTCGCTGATGGTGCGGCGGACCGGGCTGATGTCGCTGGTGGCTGGGAGTACCTGCAGCAGCAGGATCAGCAGCGCTCCGCCGGCGACCGAGACCACGGCGGCCAGCAGGGCCAGCGGTGACCTGGCGGTGACCTGGGACGTCGTCATGGTTGAAAGGTAACCACCGAACCTGAGGGTTTTCTTAGGCCAACCTGTCGGGATCGACAGGAATGTCTCATTCCACGGCGTGGTCGGTGGTGATCGTTCCGGCACGGTCGGTGAGATCATTGGGCCGAAAGGGGTGTAGGCGACTTGTGGCGGGTCCCTCGAGTGGGGTCTCGGGTCTAGGGTCTCGCTACCGGTGACCTCACCCGGTCACCGGACTGTCCAAGGAGGTCAGTCTGTGGGGTATTCACCAAACCGGCGAAGAGCGGGATGGACGGCGGCGACACTGGTGCTCGCCGGCGCTTTCGTGGCACTTCCGTCGGCCACGACGGCGGGGGCCGCGGACAACGTGGTGCGCGCCGACCGGGCCGTGCCGCGTTCCTGTTTCGCCGCGTTGCAGAAGCCGGGCACGTCCGGCACCGATCGCCGGGAGTTCACGTCCACAGTAGACGGTCTGCTGCAGGCGCGGATCGCGCCGCGTGGCGCCGGTGAGGGCGACTGGGATCTCGCGGTCTTCGACAAAGCCACCGGCGCCGTGGTCGCGGCGTCCGCCGCGTTGCGCAGTCACGAGCTCGCCGAAGGCTTCGTGAAGAAGGACCAGAAGCTGGTCGTGCAGACCTGCCGGTACGACGGGCAGACGCGCGACGCGCTGCTGGGCGTCGATTTCCTCGCGCTCACACCGCAGGGAACCCCGACCGGTGCCGCGTCCGCGCCGCAGCGCGCCGAACTGGTCCGGGTCGAGACCCCGGCCAAGCAGGACAAGGACAAGCTCCTCCGGCTCGGCCTGGACGTCACCGAGAAGGCCGACGCCACCGGTGTCGAGGTCGTCCTCGCCAACGACACCGACCGTAAGACGCTGGCGAGCAGCGGCTTCAAGTCGAAGGTGATCGAAGGCGATCTTTCCGCGAAGTCGATCCGGAACGCCAAGGCCGACAGCGAGTACGACGCGAAGACGCAGGCGTCGACCCTGCCGTCCGGGCGTACGAGCTACCGGCACCTCTACGACTACCAGTTCGAAGTCAAGGAACTGGCCCGCAAGAACCCCAAGCTGGTCACGGCGTTCACCCTGCCGCAGCCGACCTGGGAAGGCCGCGACGTCGTCGGCCTCGAAATCGCGCCCGACGTCAAGAACATCGCCGACGGCAAGCCCGTCAACTTCACCATGGGCGTCCACCACGCCAGGGAGTGGCCCGCCGGTGAACACGCCATGGAATGGGCGCACGAACTGATCAAGGGCTACACCGGCGGCAACGCCGAAATCCGTGGCCTGGTCGGCAGGACCCGCAACATCATCGTGCCGATCGTCAACGCCGACGGCTTCGAAATCTCCCGTGAAGCCGAGCCCAAGGGCGACTTCTCGCGCTTCGACTACGAGATGAAGCGCAAGAACTGCAACGTCAACGACTCGCCCAAGGAGTTCGCGACCGGCGTCTGCAAGGCCAACCCCGGCGGCCGTGAACGCGGCACCGACCCGAACCGCAACTACGCGGGCTTCTGGGGCGGCGCCGGCGCCTCCACCCTGTGGCGCAGCGACACCTTCCGCGGCTCCGGCCCGTTCTCCGAGCCCGAGACGCAGAACATCCGCTCGATCGTGTCCAACCGCCAGGTGACCAACCTGATCACGCTGCACACCTACTCCAACCTGGTGCTGCGTGTCCCGGGTGTCGCCGCCGTCCGCCCGCCGCTCGACGAGCCGGCGTACAAGGCGCTCGGTGACAAGATGGCCTCGCGCAACGGATACACCAGCCAGCCGTCGTGGGCGCTCTACGACACGACCGGTTCGACCGAGGACTGGTCGTACTGGGCCACCGGTGGCTGGGGCTTCACGTTCGAGGTCGGTCCCAACGAGTTCCACCCGCCGTTCTCCGAAGGTGTCGTCGCCGAGTACACCGGTGTCGCCCCCGCGGCGGGCGCCGGCAAGGGCGGCAACCGGCAGGCCTTCGTGGACATGCTGGCCAACACCGCGGACCCGGCGGCGCATTCGACGCTGATCGGTACCGCGCCGAAGGGCTACCAGCTGAAGCTGCACAAGACCTTCCAGACGCCGACCTCGCCGGTGGTGCAGCCGGACGGCTCGACGAAGCCGCCGATCTACGTGACCGACGACCTGAACTCGTCGCTGGCCTCGACCGGTGGCCGGTTCGCGTGGTCGGTCAACCCGTCGACCCGGCCCTACGTCGCGGGCCGCTACGGCCGCGAGCCGCAGGGACCGGCGCAGGCGAACATCGCGGTGACCAACCCGGCCGGGGTCCCGGCGATCAACACGAACTACCCGACCGACCCGACGTCGGAGAGCTTCAAATTCCACGTCGACGGGCTGCCGAAGGTGGACAACGGGAAGTTCAGTGTCGACGTCAAGTGGGCCAGCCAGGACAGCGACTGGGACCTGTACGTCTTCGACGCGGCGGGCAACATGGTCTCGTCGTCGGCGAACGGTTCGACCACGGAAGAGCACGCGATCCTGTACGACCCGCCCGCCGGGGACTACACGGCCGTGCTGGTCAACTACGCACAGGCCAGTCCGTCCACTGTGGACGACTGGACCGGCGGAGTCTCGTTCCAGTCGCCGATCCCGCCGACCTACGGCCCCAAGGAGGCGTACCAGCTGACCTGTACGTCGCCGAAGGGCAAGCTCGTCGGGCTGGCGGACGTCTACATCGACCGCGGCCAGACGGTCGACGTCGGTGAGGTCTGCACCCGTTCCGCGCGCGCCAACAAGGAGCGCTCGGCCCGGTAGTACTCAGTAGGTGAAGGCCCCCTTCCCTCGGCCCTGTTTTTGAGTGACCAGCTGAGAGAAGGGGGCCTTCGCGCGCTGCACGTGCAACGCGTTTCGTCCTCAAAATGCGGTAGTTGGCATCGCGCACTACCGCATTTTGAGGACGAAACGCGGGCTATCGCTAGCCGGTGCCCACGACGCGGTCCCGCACGGTCCGCATCGTCGCCGAGTCCACAGTGGACGGCTCCGCCGCCAGCCAGCCGCCGATCTCGTGCAGGAACTGCTCCGGCGTCATCGGCGGCGCGGGGGAGTGGACGTCGTGCTCCGTGGTGACCTCGCCGGTCCGGCTCGGGTACACGATCATCGCCCCGCGCAACGCGACCCCCGGCAGGATCCGCCGGTATTCGGCGACACTTTCGGTCAGCCTGCTGCCGCCGCCGCGGAAGGCGCGGCCGTTGCGCAGCAGCCGGCCGTCGTCGCCGGTTTCGTAGTGCCCGGGCAGCCACAGCTTCGATTCGATGAGCACGAGCCGCTTGCCGCACAACACCGCGTGATCGATGTCGGCGAAGACCGAGTCCGGCCACGAGAGGCCGTGGAAGACGCGCGCGCCCGGCAGCCGGGTCAAATAGCGTTCGAGCAGGTCGGCGGTGAGCCGCTCGGCGAGTTCGTCGGCCTCGGTGCCGGGGGTGCCGAACACGCGTTTCCCGCCGAATTCGGCGGCGAACCGGTTCCTGGCGCGGGAAGCGGCGAGATAGCCGCGCGCGAGCCGTTGCACCAGCAGGGCCGTTCCGGCGGTCAGGATCAGCCAGACGATCAGGGTGGGAGCCGAGAACCCGACACCGGTCAGCACCGGAAGCAGGACCAGCACCATCCCGCCGACCGCCGCCACGACCGGCGTGTGCCCGGGGCCGCGCCGCCGTCCGTGACGCACGCGTTCGTCCTGCGCGGCGAATTCCCACCATTCGAGGTCTTCCGGATCGATCACGACCGGCTCGGGCTCGTAGCCCGGTTCGTCGCCGAAGCGACGTCTCGGCCGAGGCCGGATCGGTGCGCGTACCGACCGTCCGCCCGCGTCGTAGCCCGCGCGCCGCATCGGATCGCTGAGCGTGTCGTAGGCCTCGCGGACCAGCTGGAACGTGAGCGCGGAACCGCCGGTGTCCGGGTGGTGCGACTTCGCGAGGCGGCGGTACGCGGTCTTGATCTCGTTGGCCGAGGCGGCCTTGCCCACGCCGAGCACCTCGTAGTAGTCGACATCGGGCACGGGCGGTTCACCTCCAAAGGGCCGGGCCGCAACACTATTCGGCCGCCGCCGGTCGACGGCAACCACCTCCGCGGCGCGTCGGGGTGACCGCGTGGGCATACTGTTTCGCTTGTGGCGGAACGAGGTCGACCTCCGCCGCGTCCTGGATATCGTGGAGATCGACAGCGCACGGGAAAGGACAGCGGTGGGAGAACCGGTTACCGGCACGGCCGCGGGGGTCCCGTTCACCGCCTTGCCGCCATCGACCGAGGTCAGCGGCCCCGCGCCGGTGGTCGTCGCCTGGCATATGATCGACGCGCCCCGGTCCGACGCCGCCTTCGCGGCCGCGTTGCCGCTGGCGGGAGTGCCGGCATGGCGCGTCTATCTCGGAATGCCGTTGTGCGGCGCGAGAATGATCGACGGCACCATGGACGCCGTCGTCGAACGGGCCCGTCGTGACGCGATGCTCGCCTACATCGACCCGTTCGTCCGGCAGGCCGCCCTGGAGTTTCCCGCCGCGCTGGCCCAGCTGCGCGAACGCTTCGGCTTCGACACCACCCGGATGGCCGTCGTCGGCGGTTCGCTGGGTGGCGCCGTGGCGCTCACGATCCTGGCCACGCGGGAGATTCCGGTCCGTGCGGCGGCACTGGTCAACCCCGCGATCCGGGCGCGTTCGGTGATCGGCCTGGTGGAAGGCATGCTGGAACAGCCTTATTCGTGGAACGACGAAGCGAATCAGGCGGCGGATCAGCTCGACTTCGTCGCACGATCGGGTGAAATATCGGCGCGGGACAAGCAGGTTCCGCTGTTGCTCGTCAGCGGCGAGGAGGACTACCCGTCACTGCGCACCGACGCCGACGACCTCGTCGCCGCGCTGCGCGGCCAGTACACCCGTCCGGATGACGTCCGCCTGAACCGGGTGCCCGGATTCGCGCATCCGCTGGCCGACGAGCCCGGGATCGAGCCCGCGCCGCAACTGCCGATCGCGAAGGTGGTCGACGACGCGGTCACCGAATGGCTGGTGCCTCGGCTGGGCTGACTCAGCAGGCGGCGGGCGGTACCGAGCGGGCGGGGCCGAATTCCAGCCGTAGCTTCTCGGTCTTCGGGACCACGAACGCGACACCGGTGCCCGCTCGCCAGTCCGACGGCACGAATACGTACTGGCCGCCGGACTGCAACAGCAGTTTCAGCCCGGTGTACCGGTATTTGTAGGCCGCTTCGGGAGCAGCGCATTTCACCTGGAGGACACCGCCCGCGGTGAGGTTGAGGCTTTCGGCGCTGTAGAGCGTCGCGGCGGGACGCGACGGGAGCCCCGCCGCGGTCTCGAAACCGCGCCGGATGCCGACGGAGGCCGAGTAGTCGCTGACGGCCCAGAACAACCCGATGCTGACCAGTGTGTAGGCCAGGACGAGTTCGAGCAGGCTCGTCCCCGCCGCCGGAGCCCAGCGGCGCCAGGCGAACAGCAGCATCAGCACGCCGAGGGCGAAGCCGAGTCCGGGGAGTCCGGGTCGATCGCGGAAGGGGTCCGGATTCAGCGCGACGAACACGGTGGTGACGAGCAGCGAGGCACCGAGGAGGGCCGCGACCGGCGTGCAGATCCGGAGCAGCCCGGTCCAGGCGGTCCCGGTGAGACGCAGCCGCAGGATCCGGACGGCGATCAGGAAGCCGAGCACCGCCCCCGCCGCGCCTGCGACCGGCAGGTACAGCCCGTCCACGCCGCGCGCGAAGATCTCGTCCGGGGTCTGCGCGAGAAGGGTGTAGTGCACGCGGAAGTACGCGAAGAGCACCTGCGTTTCGACGAGCCCGAAGAAGTAGAGCAGCGCGGTGAGCAGGGTCGTGTTGGCCAGCACCGTGCCGACCAGCTTGAGCGCCTGCGGCGGTCCGGAGCCGGGTTCCTCGGCTTTCGGCTCCGGACGGCGCAGGCCTCGCCGCGTCCTCATCCGGAGGTGGTCGCGCCGGGCTGTTCACTGGTGGACGGCGGGCTTTCCGAGGTCGTGGTCTCTTCGGTCTCCTCGGTTTTGCACGGGGCTGCGGTGACCGTGACCTTGCCGCCGGGTTTGACCGGGGAGTGCGTGATGCTCGCGGTGCAGTCGCCCTTGCCCACGATCACGACCCTCACCCCGCACAGGCTCGGTCCGCAGGCCTTCCTGATGTCGCCTTCGATATCCGACTTGGCGATCTTCGGTTCGGCGCCGATCCGGGTGTGGTCGTAGGTGATCGGACTTCCGGGTACTCCCGGCCTCCCCGGATCCTCGGTGTGGCCGCCGCCCCCGCCGGAGGACGCCGACGAAGCCGCAGATCCCGCCGACGCCGTCGGTGCGACCTCGGTGGTCACACCGGCACCGGTCGAATCGGCGGGCGCGGTGTCCCGCGGGGCGGAGGTGCCGTCGCAGCCCGCCGCGAAGCCGAGCGCGGCTATCGCCATCACCGTGCTGAGCAGCCGTTTCATGGACCTCACCGTCCTTGGAAGACGTCCTTTCGGATAAGGACGCGGAATGCGCACCCCCTGATACGTCCGCGGCTGGTCCGTTCGGGCGTATTTCACGCATTCCGCCCTTTCGGGCAGTTCCGACCGGACCGGGGCGCGACAACTTCGCCGCCTGGCCTTCCGACACGTCGGAAATTATGTTAAGAAACTTTACTAACTAATAGGGAGGCGCGTTTTGAGTTCATCCCCGCAGCCGGGGCTCGAGCGGAAGATCGGGCCGCTGCAGGCGACCGCCATCAACATGACCCAGATGTGCGGGATCGGCCCGTTCGTCACCATCCCCGCGATGGTGGCGACCCTCGGCGGTCCGCAGGCCATGTTCGGCTGGCTCATCGGCGCGGTCATCGCGCTGGCCGACGGCCTGATCTGGGCCGAACTCGGCGCCGCACTCCCCGGCGCCGGCGGCACCTACGTCTACCTGCGTGAGGCGTTCGGCTTCCGGACCGGCAGGCTCATGCCGTTCCTGTTCGCCTGGAGCGCGGTGCTGTTCATCCCGCTGATCATGTCCACCGGCATCATCGGCCTCGTCCAGTACCTCGGGTACCTGGTCCCCGGGGTGGCGGACGAGGGCGGGACCACCGGACTCGGCAAGATCATCGGCCTCGGTGTCATCGTCCTGATCGTGCTCGCGCTGTTCCGCAGGATCGGCGAGATCGGGAAGCTGACCACCGTCCTGTTCGTGATCATGCTGTTCGCCGCGCTGTCGGTGATCGTCGCGGCGTTCACGCATTTCGACGGCGCGCAAGCGTTCGCCTTCACGCCGGGCGCGTTCTCGTTCGGTGGCGGCGCGTTCTGGGCAGGGCTCGGCGCCGGCCTGATCATCGCCATCTACGACTACCTCGGCTACAACACCAGCGCCTACCTCGGCGGCGAGGTCCGCGACCCCGGCCGGACGCTGCCGCGGTCGATCGTCTTCTCGATCCTCGGCATCATGAGCCTGTACTTCCTGCTGCAGCTCGGCGTGCTCGGCTCGATCCCGCTGGAGGAGCTGAAGAGCGCCACGTCGGTCGCCTCGGCCGTACTGGAACAGGCCTGGGGCACGGGCACGGCCAAGGTCATCACCGTGTTCATCGTGATCGCCGCGATCGGTTCGGTGTTCGCCGGGCTGCTCGGCGGCTCGCGGGTCCCGTTCGAGGCGGCGCGCGACAAGGTGTTCCTGCCGGTGTTCGCCAGACTGCACCCGAAACTGCACCTGCCGACCGCCGGCGTGCTGACGATGGGTCTCATCACCGCCATCGGGTCGTTGTTCACCCTGACCGCGGTGATCAACGCGGCGGTGACGGTGCTGGTGATCGTCCAGTCGCTCGCGCAGGTCGCGGCGATCGTGGTGCTGCGCCGACGGCGGCCGGAGCTGGACCGGCCGTACCGGCAGTGGCTCTACCCGATCCCCACGATCATCGCGCTGCTCGGCTGGGTCTACATCTACTTCTCCGCCACCTGGCTTTCGATCGGGCTTTCGGTGGGGTGGATCGCGCTCGGCGTGGTGGCGTTCCTCGTCTACGCGAAAGCGGAACGCGTGTGGCCGTTCGGGCCGAAGGGGATTCAGGAATCGTTCGCAGGGGCGGAAGAGGGGACTGGGAAGTGACGGGGGAAGACCTGATCCTGGGGATCGACTTCGGCGGGACGAAGGTCGCGATCGGGCTGGCCGACCGAACCGGGAGCCTGCTGGCCACCCGGCGGCTCGACACCGACGCGCACGCGGGCGCCGAACAGGTGGTGAGCCGCGCGCTCGCCGCCGCGCGGAAACTGCTCGCCGACGAAGGCGCCACCGACGGCCTCGCCGCGATCGGTGTCGTGAGCCCGGGCATCGTGCTGGATGACCGCATCCTGCTGGCCCCCAACGTGCCGGGCTGGGAGGAACTGCGGCTGGCCGAACTCGTCGCGGACGAGTTCGGCGGCGTCGGAATCGAAGTGGGCACCGATGCCAAGGCGGCGGCGCTCGCGGAATGGCGGTGGGGAGCGCTCGCGGACACCGATCCGGCGGTGTTCCTCTCACTGGGGACCGGGATCGCCGCGGCGGTCCTGGTCGGCGGCCGGCTGCTGGCCGGCGCCAACGGCGCTGCGGGAGAGATCGGGTACAACCTTCTCTCACCGCAGGACACCGACGGATTCGCCAGCGGAGCGGCGCCGCTGGAGGAAGCCGTCGGTGGGCGTGGGCTGGGCGGCCGGGCGAGTGTGCTGCTCGGCCGCCCGGTAACCGCGGGCGAGCTGTTCGCCCTCGCCAGGGAGAACGCGCAGGCCAAGGAGCTGGTCTCCGCGGCGCTCGACGAACTCTCGATGCATGTCGCGAACCTCGCCATCGCGCTCGACCCGCAGCGCATCGCCGTCGGCGGGGGACTGGTGCGTTCGGCCGACGTCCTGCTGCCCGCGCTCCGCGAGCGGCTGGCGCAGGCCGTGCCGTTCCCACCGGAACTGGTGTCGGCGAAGTTCGACCAGGACGCGTCCCTGCTGGGCGCGATCGCGATCGCGCTGGACGCGTAGCGAGATCACCGACCGAAGCCGCCGGGCGTTCGCTAGATCCGATCTAGCGAACGCCCGGCGGCTTTCTCGCGCCTGAGGGGTGAGGCGAGAGGAGGTCGGTCATGAACAACAGCCCGCTGCGAGTCGCGGTGATCATCGGCAGTACCCGCGAAGGGCGGGTGGGGGACACCGTCGCGAAGTGGTTCACCGGCCGCGCGGGCGACCGGGACGACCTCACCCTCGACGTGCTCGACCTGATCGACTTCGAGCTGCCCGCCGGGCTGCCGGAGCAAGCGACGCGAGAGATGAAGCGGTTCACCGCGCGGATCGACGAGGCGGAGGCGTACGTCGTCGTCACCCCCGAGTACAACCGCAGCTTCCCGGCGTCGCTCAAACAGGCGATCGACTGCGCCTACGAGGAATGGCGCGCGAAGCCGGTCGGCTTCGTCTCCTACGGCTACCGCTCGCAGGGCCTCTACGCGGTGGAGCAGCTTCGCTCCATCTTCACCGAGCTGCACACCGTGACGATGCGGGACACGGTCGCCTTCAACCTCCTCGACGGCTCCTTCGCCCGCGACGGCACCCCCTTCGACGGTGACGGGCAGGGGCAGGCCGTGACCACCTTGCTCGACGAACTCGTCTGGTGGGGCCTTGCCCTGCGCGAGGCACGCGTCGCCCGTCCGTACGTCTGCTGAAAGCTTCGGAAAGGAACAACGAAAATGAGTGAACTGGCCATTGAAGCCTCGGGGCTGGTCAAGGTGTTCGGGGAGAACCGGGCGGTCGACGGGATCGACCTGAAGGTCCCGGCGGGCACCGTGTACGGCGTCCTCGGGCCGAACGGCGCCGGCAAGACCACCGCGGTGAAGATGCTCGCGACCCTACTCCGGCCCAACGGCGGGGAGGCTCGTGTCTTCGGCAAGGACGTCGTCCGCGAGGCCGACGCGGTCCGGTCCATGGTGAGCCTGACCGGGCAGTACGCCTCGGTCGACGAGGATCTGACCGGTACCGAGAACCTGGTGCTGATCGGCAGGCTGACCGGGCACCGCAAACCGGCCGCCCGCGCGCGGGCCGAGGAACTGCTGGCGGCGTTCGGCCTGACCGAGGCCGCGGGGCGGCAGGTGAAGAACTACTCCGGCGGGATGCGGCGGCGGATCGACATCGCCGCGAGCATTCTCAACACCCCGGACGTGCTCTTCCTCGACGAACCGACGACCGGGCTCGATCCCCGCAGCCGCAACCAGGTCTGGGACATCGTGCGCGCGATCGTGCGGCACGGCACCACCGTCCTGCTGACCACGCAGTACCTCGACGAGGCCGACCAGCTGGCGTCCCGGATCGCGGTCATCGACCGCGGCAGGGTCATCGCCGAAGGCACCAAGGGGCAGCTGAAGGCCTCGGTCGGGGCGGGCGCCGTCCACGTCCGGCTGCGCGAAGCCGAGCAGCGCCCGGAGGCCGAGGCGCTGCTCGTCCGCACACTGCAGGCGCAGGTGCTGCTCGAACCGGACCCGGTCGCGCTGACCGCCCGGCTTTCGGGCGAGAACACCGAACAGGGCGCCGCCGAGCACGCCGCGCACGCCTTGGCCGAACTGGCCCGCGAGGGAATCGTCGTCGACACCTTCTCCCTCGGCCAGCCGAGCCTCGACGAGGTCTTCCTGGCACTGACCGACCGCACCGCCACGCCTGAGGAGAGTGCAGCTTGAGCACCACGGCAGTCAAAGACAACGAACCGGTCCTCGCGGCACCGAAGCCCGAAGACCTCGCCGCCGTCCTGATCGCGAAGAACCGACCGCCGCGTCCGAGCGCGCTGTCGACGTCGGTCACCTTCGGATGGCGCGCGATGCTGAAGATCAAGCACGTGCCCGAGCAACTGTTCGACGTCACGGCGTTCCCGATCATGATGACGCTGATGTTCACCTACCTGTTCGGCGGTGCGCTGTCCGGTTCGCCGACGCAGTATCTGCAGTTCCTGCTGCCGGGCATCATGGCGAGCAGCATCCTGATGATCACCATGTACACCGGGATCTCGGTGAACACCGACATCGAGAAGGGCGTGTTCGACCGGTTCCGCACGCTGCCGATCTGGCGGCCGTCGGCCATGGTCGGGTATCTGCTCGGCGACATGCTGCGCTATCTCATCGCGTCGCTGGTGATCCTCGGGGTCGGGCTGATCATGGGCTTCCGGCCCGCGGGCGGGGTCGGCGGCGTGGCCGCGGCGATCCTTCTGCTGCTGGCGTTCTCGTTCGCGTTCTCGTGGATCTGGACGATGTTCGGCCTGCTGCTGCGCAGCGAGAAGTCGGTGATGGGGGTCAGCATGATGGTGCTGTTCCCGCTGACCTTCCTCAGCAACATCTACGTCGACCCGAAGACGATGCCCGGCTGGCTTCAGGCCTTCGTCGACGTCAACCCGGTGACCCATGTGGTCGCGGCCGTCCGTTCGATGATGGACGGCAACTGGGACGGCGGCGAGATCACCTGGGTGCTCGTCGCCGGAGCGATCCTGCTCGCGGTCTTCGGCACGCTGACGATGCGGCTCTACAACCGGAAATGAGCCCGGGGTGACAAGGTCCCCTGGCGGCTCACAGCCGCCAGGGGACCTTGTCGTCCGGCGCGTAGCGGCACGAAGACCCGGTGGTGACCGACGCGCGCAAGTGCGCGGCCAGCGCCGGGTGCTGCTCGTCGAGTTTGCGCAGGGTGTCCCTGATCCGGGCGGTCACCGTCTTGCGGGCGCGTTCGGCCTCGTCACCGAGCCGCCGGGTGCGGCCGCCGAGCCCGGCGGCGGACCGCAGTTCCACCAGCAGCGCGTCCCGCTCGCGGTCCAAGGCCGCGGCGCGGGTGTCCTGGCCCAATCCGGTCGCGGTGTCGATCAGGTCGTCGAGTTCAGCCAGCCGCGCGCGATAGCGGGCCTTCGCCTCGTCGTCGAGGACGGCGTCCCCGCCGAGGCTCTTGGCGGCGACGACCACCTCGCCCCCTTCGGGATCGAGCAGCCGGACGGCCGGCACCTCCGAACCCGGCCTGCCGAGCAGGAAATGCAGATCCCGCAACCCTTTCGAGTCCGGAAGGTGCGCGGTTACGCCGTCGAAGCACAGGGTCCACACGGCGTCGTCCCGGCGGAACTCGGCCGGCCGTGCCGCCGGAGCCCGTAGGGCCTTCCTCGTGCGCGCCACCCTGGCCACGACCTGCCGCATACCGAGAGCGGTGGCTTCATCGTCCACTTCGGACAGCAAAGCGGCCGCGGCCGCCGCGTCGCCTTCGAGGTTCCGGCCGAGCAAAGCCTCCGCCAGCCAGAACTTGGCCTCCGTCGCCCAGACCGTCGCCCACAGCCGGTCCGCGGAGAGGGCGGCGCCACGCAACCGGTCCACCGCGTCGTTCCAGCGTTCCTGCGCGAGATCGAGCCTGCCGAGCCAGAGGTCGACCGGACCGGAGATCTCGCAGCCATACAGGGAAACCAGCCATTCCCCGCTGTAGGGCGAGAGAAGTGCGCGAGCCGCTTCGCAGCGTTCCGGATCGCGCGAGACCGCCGCCGTCTGTGCCTGGCAGCGCAGCCACAACGCTTCCAGATCGCGGGGATACGGTTTCGTGCCCGCCGCCAGCTCCGTGAGCCGTACGGCCTCCCCGGCGTCCTCACGCTGCGCGGCGGTGATCGCCTCCAGCAGACGGGCATAGGCGTATCCGTCACGGGAGATCTCGCGGTGCAAGCCGACGAGATCGTCGAACCGTCCTTCCCAACACCACCGGATCCACCGCTGCAGCTGGTTCAGGTCGCCGAAATGGGGATGCTCGTCCCCCTGGTGGCACGAGATCACCTGCTGGATGTACGCCTCGGCTTCGGCGAACCGGCCTTGGAGCGTGGCGATGATGCTCTGGTCGATCCGGGAAGCCAGCTGTGAACTCGGCGCGCGGCCGGTGCTCGCCAGTGCGAGGAATTCCTGATATTGCTCGAAATACCGGGGATCGCCCTGTTCGAGCAGCGCCACCCATTTGAAGGACGCCGCGTAATGCTCCAATTCCGGGTTCCCCGTGCGGCGGCCGACCACGACCAGTTCGTCGGTGAGCCGTTCCCGCTCCACAGCGGTGCCCGGCCCCCAGATCGCGTCGTGCCGGGCCCACAGACCGAACAGCAGCGCGGAATCGTCCTGGTCGTCGCGGGCGATCATCATGATGTGTGCGGTCAGTTCCTGCGTCATCTCTTCGACGGTGATGTCCTGACCGGGTTCGCGGCCGCAGAGCCGCCCGTGCGCTTCGGTGAGCACCTTGATCGTCTCGCCGGCTCGCAGGCCTTTGTGATCGGCACGGACCAGGGTCAGCGCCAGCCGGGCGAGGAGATCGTCGTCGTCGAGTTCGCGGATGAGCGCGGACGCGCCGTCGAGGACCTCCCGGCCCTCTTCGGTGTCTTGGTGGCGGGTCAGATGGGCGCCGAGTTCGAGTGCGATGACCGCGCGTCGTCGTCGATCCTCGGCGATCTCCATCGCCCGCCGGTAGTGCGTGGCCGCCTCTTCGATGGCCATCCGGCCGGTGGCGGCGATCGCCGCGGCCAGCACCAGATCGACGGCCTGATCCGGATCGAGTTCCGGGCCGGCGAGCAGGGCGTGGCGGGCCAGGTCCGCGGGGAAGGGCCGGTCCGGCGACCCCGGTGACTCGCCGACCGCGGCGATGACCGTGGCATGCAGCTTCTGGCGCTCCGCATCGGACAGGCTCGCGTACAACGTCTCGCGGACGAGGTCGTGGGCGAACGCGAACCGGCCCTGTCCCCGCACCACGGCCAACCGCGCCGCGACGGCCTGGTCGAGCAGCCGGTCCACGTGCGGCACGGGTGCCGACACCACCCCCGCGAGCAGTCTGCGGTGGAATTCCCTGCCGAGTACCGACGCGGCGGTCAGCAGATCGAGAACCGCTTGGGGGAGCAGGGAAAGCCGTCGCTGGAGGGCGTCGGCGACGCCGGGCGCGATCGTCTCGGCGGATCCGCCGCTGTGCCACAGCCGCGCCGTCTGCTCGACGAAGAACGGGTTGCCGCCGGTGCGGCGATGAACCTCGGCGACCAGCACGTTGTCCGGTTCCGCACCCGCCGTCCTGGCCATGAGCGCACCGACCTCGTCCGGTTCGAGCCCGGTGAGCGTGACCGAGGTGGCTTTCGTGAGCAACGGCAGCATCAGTGCGCGGAGCGGGTGGCCGGGCGCCTCGACCTCGACGTCCCGGTAGGTGCCGATCACCAGGAGCCGCTCGAACCAGGTGTGCTGCGCGGCGAACTCGAGCAGCCGCAGCGACGCGGTGTCGGCCCAGTGGAGGTCGTCGAGCACCACCACGACCGGCCGGTCCTGGGACGCGGCCACCAGCACGCTCGTCACCGCGTCGTAGAGGCGGAACCCGTCGGCGGCGCCGTCCCCGCGGGCTTCGCCGAGCAGGACGTCCAGCTCGCTGCTCGCCATCGCGGCCCACCGGCCCGGCTCGACCGAGCGTCGCAGCCCGCGGATCACCTGCGTCCACGGCCAGTAGCCGGGTGCGCTGGCGGAGTCCCAGCAGGATCCGTTGAGGACCAGCGCGCCGAGCCGCTTCGCCTCTTCGGCGGCGCCGGTGACGAGCGTGGTCTTGCCGATTCCGGCCTCGCCGGTGACCAGGACCAGCCCGCCGTGGCTTTCGGTGGCACGGGCGATCTCCGCGCGGAGTACCCCCGCGGGATGGTCACGTCCGATGAGCGCGGCTGACATGTCCGAATCCTCCCAGTGAGGTCTGACAATCTCACGAAGCGTGCCGGATGTCAGCTGCGATCTCGGTCCGCCGTGACCGACCGTGATCGACGTCTCCCACTCGCTGGGAACCCCGTGCGGCCCGCGCGCGACCTCCTGGACGTGACGAATCGAATGGGACGGCGGGTGAACGGCCGTGGAAATTCGTGCCCTGCCGGACGGAGCGGGCCTGTTGTGCCAGGTCAGGCAC
Source organism: Amycolatopsis sp. NPDC039088 (assembly GCF_055598845.1). Taxonomy (NCBI): domain Bacteria; kingdom Bacillati; phylum Actinomycetota; class Actinomycetes; order Pseudonocardiales; family Pseudonocardiaceae; genus Amycolatopsis; species Amycolatopsis sp. NPDC039088. The sequence goes on from NZ_JBVKAE010000007.1 coordinate 36,350, forward strand.
TACGCGGCTGGAGTAGGGTGGGAAACATGGGGAGCATTCGCTCGCGCGTGCTGGCATGGATCGGCCGCCGCTACCTCGCGCGTCAGCAGAAGAACGGCTTCGACCTGTCGAAGATGTCGATCCTTCCGGACAACGCCCTGATGCCGCTCAAACGCGACGGTCTGGACCCGGTCGCCGAGCTGGGCCGGATCCGCGCCGAAGCGCCGATCAGCAAGCTGGATCTGCCGTTCGGCATGAACGCGTGGCTGGTCACCGGCTATGACGAGGCCAAGGCCGTGCTCGGCAAGGTGACCGAGTTCAGCAGCGACTTCACGAACCTGGTCGGCAGCGCCGGCGTCACCGAGGACCAGAATCCCGGTGGGCTCGGGTTCGCGGATCCACCGGTGCACACCAGGCTGCGGCGTCTGCTGACCCCGGAGTTCACCATGCGGCGGCTGTCGCGGCTCACCCCGCGGATCGACGAGATCGTCGCCGAGCAGCTCGACGCGATGGAGAAAGCGGACGGACCGGTCGATCTGTGGGAGGCCTTCGCGCTGCCGATCCCGTCGCTGACGATCTGTGAACTTCTCGGTGTGCCGTACGAAGATCGCGACGACTTCCAGCGGCTGAGCACCGCGCGGTTCGACCTGTTCGGCGGCGCGGGCGCCTCTCTCGGGGCGATCGGCGAGTCACTGTCCTATTTGGACGACATCGTCAAGAAACAGCGGGAGAACCCGGGCGACGGCCTGCTCGGCATGCTCATCAAGGAGCACGGCGACGAGATCGACGATCGCGAACTGGCGGGGCTCGCCGACGGCGTGCTCACCGGCGGGCTGGAGACGACGGCGAGCATGCTCGCGCTCGGCGCTCTCGTGCTGCTGAAGGACCGGTCGCTGTTCGAGACCGTCCGTGGTGACGACGACGCCGTCCACAAGTTCGTCGAGGAACTGCTGCGGTACCTGACCGTCGTGCAGATGGCCTTCCCGCGATTCGCCAAGGAGGACATGGAGGTCGCCGGCGTCCGGATCGCGAAGGGCGACATCGTGCTGTGCTCGCTCAGCGTCGCGAACCGCGACGGCGTCCTCGGTGAGGACATGGAGAGGTTCGACGCGACCCGCGAGCCGACGTCACATCTCGCCTTCGGCTGGGGTATCCACCGCTGCATCGGCGCCGAACTGGCCAGGATGGAGCTGCGCACCGCCTATCCCGCGCTGGTGCGCCGGTTCCCGGAGATGCGGCTGGCGATCGAACCGGACGCGGTGGAATTCCGGAAGGTCTCGATCGTCTACGGCGTCGACGCGCTGCCCGTGCTGCTGAACTGAACCCCTCAGAGCCGGTTGGCGGAGCTGCGACGTGCCTCGCGAAAGGGACATGACGCGTGAACCCGCCCCGGCCGAAGGCCCCGCTATCGCGGTGGCAGGGCGCCTCTGTCGCCAACGTGAGAGGTATGACCAGGTCGCGCCCTGCCGACGCGATCGCGGACGCGGGTTCACCAACAGACACTAAGAGACGCCGCGCGGGCGGAACTGGATGCTGATCCTCGGCCCGACCGGTTTGGCTGTTTTGGGGACGGCGTGCTCCCAGGTCCGCTGGCAGCTTCCGCCCATGACGATCAGATCGCCGTGGCCGAGGGCGTGCCGGATCGTCTCGCCGCCGCCACGCGGGCGGAGCGCCAGCTGGCGGGCGGCGCCGACCGAAACGATCGCGACCATGGTGTCCTCGGTGCGGGAGCGACCGGTGTCGTCACCGTGCCAGGCGACGCTGTCGCGTCCGTCGCGATAGAAGCACAGACCCGAGGTGACGAACGGTTCGCCGAGCTCGTCCGCGTAATGCGCCGAGAGTGCTTCCCGCGCCTCGGTGAGGAGCGGGTGGGGGAGCGGCACGCCTTCGCGGTAGTAGCTGAGCAGCCGGGGCACGGCGACGACACGGTCGTACATCTGCCGTCGTTCGGCGTGCCAAATCACGTCCTCGGCGAGCCGCGTGAACAGCTCGTCCGCGCCGGTGAGCCAGCCGGGAAGGACGTCGATCCAGGCACCCCTGGTCAGCTCGGTGCGCCGGAGCGCGTCGAGCGAGCCGAGCCCGAGGGCGGCGCACTCGTCGAACAGCGAGGCCTGAAGGGCGGGTGTCATGGCAACCGAACCTACCCCGGCCGCCGCCGTTTGTCGAACGCGTGTTCGATCGGCTAAATGACCTGCGCCTCCGGGCGAGGCCGGGCAGGATGACCTCCATGATCGACACAGTCAAGTCCGCGGACGGAACGCCGATCGCGTTCGAACGGCGCGGAGCGGGTCCGGTGGTGGTCGTCGTGGCGGGCGCCGCCAACGACCGGCGCGGTGACGAACCGCTGGTCGCGGAGCTGACGGCCGAGTTCTCCGTGGTGACCTACGACCGCCGGGGGCGGGGCGACAGCGGGGACACGGAACCGTACGCGGTCGAGCGCGAGATCGAAGACCTCGCCGCGGTTGTCGCCTCGCTCGAGGAGCCGGTGCTCGTACACGGCATCTCTTCCGGAGGCGCGCTCGCACTGCTGGCCGCCGCGTCCGGGGTGCCGATGGCGCGGCTGTCGGTCTTCGAACCGCCCTATCGCGCCGAAGCGGAAGAAGTCCCCGAGGGATACGCGGACGAGATGCGCGATCTCGTCGCGGCCGACCGGTGGGACGAGGCCGTCGCACTGTTCATGATCGCGGCCGTCGGCTCGCCCGCGGAGGCCGTCGAGGAGGCCAAAGCGACGCCGATGTGGGCCGAACTCCGGTCTTTCGCGCCGACGCTGGTCTACGAAGCCCGCGTGATGGGCGATTCGAAGGTGCCCGCGGAGCGGCTGACGTCGATCGCGACGCCGGTTCTCGTCGTGAACAGCAGCGGAAGCACCGACTGGCTGAAGACCGCCGCTCTCGTGACCACCAAGGCGATCCCCGGCGCGAAGCATGTCCAGTTGGAAGGGGCGTTCCATGACGTTCCGGCCGGGCGGCTGGCTCCGGAACTCGGCGCGTTCTACCGGGATCCTCGCTAGGCCTGGCTCCCGAGGCTGTTCATGGTGTCGTTGACGGTGATGACGAAGTTCCGGCTGGTCGCGGGCAGCATGACGATGTGCTCGTCCGCGGTGGCGTAGGTCAGTACCCGCCCTTGGTCGTCGGCGAGGTCTATCGCGGTGATCGGTGTGCTGCGGAACCGTTCCCCATTGTCGCGTCTGGCGGTGTAGATCTGATGCACCGCCGCTCGTTCCCGCGCCATCACGTCGCGCAGGCGGTCCCGGTCGGTCGTGTCGACAGGTTCGGCGAGTGGACCGCCGCGGCCGTGTTCGGGATCGTCGTAGAACGCCTTCGACACCGTGATCGGACGTAAGGCCGCGCCGGGCACCTCCGGCAACGTGTCCCACAGCGCGGTGGCATGCCACTTGTCGTCGACGGGTTCGAGCGCGACCACGTCGTCGTCGATGATCGTGCGAAGCGCGTCCCCGCCGCGCGTGGCTATCAAGATCGAGCAGCTGTCCCCATCCGCGAAGTGGGAGAACGCGTAATATTCGCTGTCGGCGCTGGCCAGCACTGTCAATGTGTTGCGCCACAACACATTGAGCCTGCCGTTGCGAGCCAGCCCCAGCTCCGACAGAGACGCCAACGTGCGCTCCTCCAGCGTGCGCTTCGCGTCGTCGGCGGTCCAGTAGTGCAGGTTCGTGCCGAAGGCGGGAGGCAGCGCGCCCGCGTCGATCATGTTCCACGCGGACAAGAACATCATCTTGGGCAGGACGACAGGGTGATCGAGAACGGCCACGGTGCTCATAGGCCGATCGTCGGCGGCGCCAGCGGCAAACCGGTCGTCGGGTCCACTTGATCCCCGTCCTCGTCGCTGAACAAGCCGCTCTCGTTCTGAAGGTATTTCCGCTTGTGCTCGGTGTCCTCTTCGGGTTTTCCGCGCCCAACGGCCGGGGCCATGCCCGCAGGGCCACTCGGGGGACGGCTACCCGTGCCCCGCCCGGCCCCCGCACCACCACGGCCAGGTTCCTCAACAAGGCCACGTGCGCCGGTTTGGCGACCGCCTCCCGCCGCCCCGCCAAGGTTCCCGAGCCCGCCGATCGGCACCGAACCGCCCGAACCACCGACCGGGTTCACTCCACCTGTGACCGGACCACTGCCGCCGCTCGGTCCGGGGACACCGGGGATGGGGGCGCCGGGCAGCGGTAGGCCGGTACGCGGGTCGATCGGGTGGTAACCCGCCGCGGTCGTCCCGTCGTCGAGGTGACCACCGCCGCCGACAGGCACATGAACCGGACCAGGGCCACTCGCCGGATCAGCGCCGTGCACGCCAGGACCACTCGCCGCCCCCGGAGCCGGTGAGTCGCTCATCATCGGCGTCACCGGATGACCGCCCGAGCGCGCCTGAGGGACGTCGCCGCCGTCACCGCGCGACCCGAATCCCCGCACCGGTCCCGAATCGACCGCCGACGACTGCCCGAACCCCGGGGATATCTCCCCGTAGTCGGTTCTCAGGCCCGCGCCTTGACCGGCCAAATGCGCCGCATACCGGTCGTAGATGTTCTTGTTCGCTTCCGCTGCCTTGTTGTAGCGCTGGATCGCTTGCTCGGTGTCGGTGTTCCACGGGGTGGCGACATCCACCAAATTCTTGTCAGGCCGATCGCCCATCGGCTCCATGGCGTCTCTGGCCTGGTTGAACCCGTTCGCGGCATCGGAGACGTTGTTGCCGTTGTGGTTGAACGACTCGCTCGCCGAATCGATCGCCTTGGTGAAGATCTTGGTGCGCTCCCGAGCACCCTCCGACGCCTTACCCGTCCAGGCGGGTTCCAGATTGTTGAGCATCGCTGACAGCTTCGCGGTGACATCGCTGTGCGCGTTCGACGCGAGATAGGCGGTGGTGCTGCCCTTGTCCCAACTCGCGCTGTTCCCCTTCATCATCTCGACGACGACTTCGGGGATCGGTACCGCCTGTGTTCCGACGTTCCCGTGAACCACGTCGTCGGCCCACTCGATCGCGTCCCGAGCGGTCTTCGCGACCGCGGTGCCGATCTTCTCCGCCTCGTGTACCAGAGCCTTGGCCGCGTGCCCCAATCGCCCGAACAGGGACATCGTCACGCACCCGCCTTGGTCTTCAGCGTGGTCAGGACGGCGTCCGCCGCCTGAGCCGCGACGTCGCATGGTTCGACCTCGCCGATCTTGGCCCGTCCCAAAGAAACGGATACGTCAATGGCGAGATCATCGGCGATGCCGACCGTCACCGCGCAAAAGTCGGGCGGCGGCGTCTGGCCGGCTTGACCGGCATGACCGACGGCGGGAAACCCTTGGATACCGGAAAGTGGTTTCCAGACGGCGGCTTGGGGTTTCGTGTTCTGGTAGACACCGCTCAGACCGGAACGAGTGCTGACGTCGTAGCCGACGCCGATTTGTGAGCCCCGAGCGCTGTTCGTCCATCCGCAATCAGGCCCGACGCCGGGCGTCTGGCCGTCTTCGCTGTGCACGGGCGCGCCGAGAAGGGTGTCGATCTGTTCAGCGGTGAGGGCATCCGAACAGGGGTTTCCGGACAACACGGTCGCGGGCAACGGGTTGGCCACCTTGGGTGCTCCCGCATACGGCAACCCGGAGGGTGCGCCGGACGAAGGAGGGGATGCGGAGGGATTTCCGGGTGAGGGGACGTTTTCAGGGGTTTGCCCGGTGCACCCGGACGCGACCAGCGCCACCGCGACGAGCGCGCCCATGCACAGGAAACGGCGGGTCATCCGGCTGCCCCTGCCTTGCTCGGCTGGGGCGATTCCCCCGGCGGGGTCCCGGCCTTGGTCACGTCGTCGGCGGCGGTCGCGTCATGGCCGGTGATCTTCTTGAACGCTTCTTCGATCTTGCCGATCAGTTCGTTCAGATAGGCGATTTCCACGGTGATGTGGTCGACGCCCTGATCGAACGCGCCCGACCCGCTCACCAACCGGGCGTTGTAGGCGACGCTCGCGGGATCCTTCGCGGGCGGCTCCACACTTTTGAGGCCTTCAGTTCGTCGCTGCAGGGTCTGCAAGGCTTCCAAGGCCGCCGTGGCTTGCTTGAGCATGTCGTTCGCCGCGGCCGGAGCCAGACTGTAGCCTCCGCCGCCGAGCGCCGCCGATTCGTACTCGTCGGTCGTTTCGTAGACGTGTTCGGATTCTTTGATCGTGAAGTCGACATCTGCCAACCACGGGTTCAGCTGTCTGTCTGGTCGTGTCACGGCTGCTCGTGTCCCCTCGTGCCTGCCCTCAACACCCCGAACGGTAGCCGATTCCTCACGGCGAGTGGAAATTGCTGACTGAACCGCCGGGTAACAAGCCGATCCTGAACAAAACAAACAGAAAACACGAACGGACTACCGTGCCTCGAGACGTCGGCAGCCTCATTCTTCTATTTTTGGATGTGCGTTCAAGCATTTGTCAATATTCAAGTCCGGGAACCGTGCACGAAACGGAATGGACGATTCCGATAACCGCCGGGTGGTGCGGCCGGGCCGATCGTCCCGGCCGCGCGAGGATCACTTCGTTGTCCGATCAGCGGGACATCGGCGCGACGGCTTCTTGTCCGATGACCGTTCGTGCTCGTACAGTCGCACCCTGGTCCTGGTCTGGACCACCGCCGCCCTGAGTGTGCAGGAGGCAGGATGCGGAGACGACTTCGGACCGCCGGGGTGGTCGCGGTGGCCGTTCTCGGCCTGGTGGCGTCGGCGATGCCGGCGAGCGCCCAGGTCGGAACCGGGCCGTGGACGGCGGAGAACCCGTCGTTCAACGTCCAGGAACGCGGATGCGGCAGCGTCGACGGGCTCGACTTCGAACTGACATGCTCCACCGGGAGCGGGGACCAGCGGGCGGAACGGCGCTACGCGACCTACACGGGCGGGACCAGGCAGTTCGAGGGCTCGTTCCGGATCACCAGCATGGCGGGCACCCGGATCAGCCTGAAACAGACCTTCCGTGACGCGCCGACGGCCGGTCCGTACTTCATGCTCGCGGTCGAACGCGGCGGGCGGCTCTACGCCGTCCACGGCGGCGAGACCGTGGGGAGCGGCGCGACCGTCGGGACGTCGGTGCGGGTCAACACCGTGCATCAGGTCGGCAGCACGCACAAGGTGTACATCAACGGTTCGCTGAAGCAGACCGTGAGCAGCAGTGCCGGCAGTTATTACGACAAGTTCGGGGCCTACCGGACGGCCAGCGGCGCCGGACCGGTCAAGGTGACCTGGAGCGGGATCAAGTTCTGGCGGAAGTGAGCCGGGGTCACGGACCTCGGCGCCACGCGTCGAGGTCCGTCCACGCCTTGAGGGTTTGCCCGCTTTCGAAGCGGCGGCGTTCCTTCGTGACCGGATCGGTGAACTCCAGGACCTTCGCCAGCAACTGCAAGGGTTCGGTGAAGTCGTCGAGCGGGGTTTCGGTCAGGTCGGGATAGAAGTCGTCGCCGAGAATCGGCAATCCCAGGCCGCTCATGTGCAGCCTGAGCTGATGTGTGCGGCCGGTCGCGGGGAGCAGACGGTACCGGCCGAGGCCGTCGCGATGCTCGATCAGTTCGACGCGCGTTTCGGCGTTGGGTGGCCCGTCGACTTCCTGCGCGGCGATGACCCCGCGTTCCTTGACGATGCGGCTGCTGATCTCACGCGGCATCGCGATAGCAGGATCGTAGCGCGCGATGGCCTCGTATTCCTTGTGCACCAAGCGATCCCGGAACATCGTCTGGTACGCGCCGCGGAGTTCGGGGGTGATCACGAACAGGATGAGCCCGGCGGTGACCCGGTCGAGCCGATGTGCGGGGCTGAGCGTCGGAAGGTCGAATTGCCGGCGGAGGCGGACCAGCGCGGTCTGCAGGATGTGCTGCCCGCGCGGGATCGTCGCGAGGAAATGCGGTTTGTCGGCGACCAGGATGTGCTCGTCGCGATGCACGACGGACACCTCGAACGGGACATCGACCTCGTCGGGCAGGTCGCGGTGGAACCAGATGAACGAGTCGGGCACGAACGGCGCGTCGACACCCAGCGGCCCGTCGAGCCCGACGATGCGTTCCTCGCGGAGCATCTCCTCGATCCGCTCGGGCGCGACCCGGGGAAGGCGCTCGACCAGATGCTCCCGCAACGTCGTCCACGGTCCCTCGGACGGCATTTTGAGCCTCGCGGGATCGAGCCCGTGGCGAGGCGGGAGCGGCGGGCGGAGCTTGCGTCTCATCACCGCGCACTCTAGCCGTGAAGATTCATTGGGCCTGGTCGCGGGAGGGGGCGCCTGGAGAGTTGTCCACAGTGGTGCTGGTGTGGCGAGTTGTCCACAGGCCGGCGAAAGACGCTGGCGCGCGGTCGGCTGGGCCGCGGACGATCGGGGAGTGAAAATCGGCGTCCCCTCCATGACCTGCTATCGCCGATGCCGACCGGGAAAGCCGTGGCAACGCCTGCTGCCGGGTGTCGTGTCGCTGCATTCCGGGACGCCGACGCGACGTCAGTTGGTCGATGCCGCGCTCCTGTACGCCGGGCCGGACGCGATGGTGACGGGAGCCGCTTCGTGTCGGCGGCAGGGTCTGGTTGCCTTGCCGGACCATCCGTTCCGCGTCCATGTACTCGTTCCGGACGAACACAAAACAAGCAGTTCCGGCCATGTGATCGTCGAGCGGACGATCCGGCTGCCGAAGCCCATCGTGAAGGGCGGGGTACCGCTGGCGCCCTTGGTCCGGTCGGTTCTCGACGAGTGTCGTCGCCTCAGCTCACGACAAGCGGTCGCGGCTCTGCTTTCCGAAGCGGTGCAGCGCGGCGTGAGTCTCCGGTGGAATCACGAACTGCGGGACGGAAGCGGCGAGTACATCGCGACTCCTGACGGCTATTTCGTGGCGGCCGAGCCGGCTTGGGAGATCGATTCGTACGACTTCCATTTCGGTCAGCAGCAGTACGCCGCGACAGTGGCGAGAAACGCGCGGTACGCGGCCGCGGGCATCGCGGTGTTCCACACTCTGCCCAGCCGGCTGCGAACGGAGCCAAAGCAGGTGGCCGCCGAACTTCGCGCGGCTCGTCGAGCTGCCGTTGCCCGGCGCCGAGCTGCCTGACCCAGCGGCAGGAGGTTGTGAAAGCCACGTTCGCAACGCTCAAGGTTGCGAATGTGGCTTTGACAACGTCAGGACGGGGCCTGGCCGCGGTAACGGGCCAGATAGCGCTCGGTGATCTCGGCTTCGGCGATCGCGGTGGCTTCGGCGCGGGTCCGGCGGCCGATGCCCGGTTCGAAGCCGTTCTTGGCGAGCCGGTGTTCGATGCTCTCCTCCATGTAGGCCATCGAGTAGAAGTACGCCACGAGCGCCGCCATCAGCACGGTCGCCAGCCTCAGGGTGAGTGGTACCGGCAGGAACAGCCATACCGCGCACAGCGGCGCGATCATCACCGTGCTGCGGGCGACGTGCCGCCAGCGCCAGCTTCCGGTGGTCGCGTCGTGGAGGATCCACTCGTGGTAGCGCTCGGGCAGTTTGCCGCCGAGTGAGTACCACATCCAGCGGATCAGGTCCGGGCGCTTGCGGGGCATCGGGGGGCTCCCTTCCTTCGACGTCTCAAACAGTACACTAATAGTTAGTACGCTAATCATTAGTGTCGCCGAGGACACGGCTAGGATCGGCGGTATGAGTTCGGACGGGCCGGAAATGAAGTCGATCGATCTGGGCGAGGATCCGCTCGCGCTGGAGCGTCAGGTGTGTTTCGCGCTGTCGGTCGCTTCGCGCAGCGTCATCGCGATCTACCGTCCGCTGCTGGAGCCGCACGGGCTCACCCATCCGCAGTACCTGGTCATGCTGGCGCTGTGGGAGCGGGGGCCGCAGGCGGTGAAGGAGCTGAGCGTGGCGTTGCGCGCTGAACCCGCCACACTGTCACCGCTGCTCAAGCGCCTGGAGGCGATCGGTTACGTCACGCGCAGGCGCAGCGCCGAGGACGAGCGGCTGCTGACGGTCGAGCTGACGGAATCGGGTCGCGCGTTGCGGGCGGAGGCGGAGAAGATCCCCTACCGCGTGGTGGAGAAGCTCGGGATGGAGGTCTCCGAGCTGGAGGCGCTGCACAAGGCACTGACCCGGGTCATCGAAGCCACGGCTTGAGCGAACCGAAACCGGGGTGTGACGAAATGAGGGTGTGAAGCCGCGCGCGGGTGGGTAATTCCTGTCACGCCAACTGGAGATGACAGGAAGATGAGGGCCCGTGACCACCTCGACCCCCGCCCCCTCGGAAGCAGGTCTGGATCTGACGACCAGGCTGAACGCGTATCTGGAGGATGTGGCTTCGGCCTTGGGGATACGGATGGATTCGTGCACGGCCGACCTCACCGGCCCGGTCACCGCCAGCATGAGGCTGAACTGGCGTCTTCCTGGCTTCCCCGAGCGTGACCTCGACCTGTTGTGGCACGAGGAGCACGGCTGGTCGGCGGGCGTCGCGACGCAGTCGGGGGACGATCACCACGTCGTCGTCGGCTACCTCGGCGGCCGGACGGTGGCGCCGCAACCGCGGCGGGTGGCCCGCTTCGCCGAGACGCTGCGCACCGGCGATCACCAGGACTGCTGGCCCGGCCCGCCGACGCTGCGCACCGCCGGCGGACCGTCCGCGCTGGCCAAGGAGTTGTCCGCCTGGGCCTGAGGTGTCAGGAGCTGACGGTCAGCGTGCCGATGATCCTGGCGACGACGGCGTCCAGATGGTCGTCGAGATAGAAGTGACCGCCCTCGAAGACCTCCATCTCGAACGGGCCGGTGGTGTGCTCGCGCCAGTTCTCGACGTCGGGCGTGGTCAGTACCGGATCCGCGTCCCCGGTCAGCGCCACGATCGGGCAGGTCACGTCGGGCCCGGGCCGGTAACGGTAGGTCTCGATGGCCTTGTAGTCGCCGCGCAGCGCGGGCAGGACGAGGTCGCGGATGTCCGGGTCGTCGAGGACCATCGCGTTCGTGCCGCCGAGCAGCTTCACCTCGGCGATGAAGGTGTCGTCGTCGGCGAGGTGGTGCATTTTCTCCTTGTGCACGCCCGGACCGCGGCGGGCCGAGACGAACAGCGCCGCCGGGACGATGCCACGGGTTTCGAGCCGCCGTGCGACCTCGAAGGCGACACTGGCGCCCATGCTGTGCCCGAAGAAGGCGAAGGGCTTCGGAATCTCCGAAACGACGTCCACCAGCCGATCGGCGAGAACGTGCAGATCGTCGATGACCGGCTCGCCGAGACGGTCCTGCCTGCCCGGGTACTGGACGGTGTGCACCTCGACCGTTGGCGAAAGCGCCGCGGACAGCGCGCGGTATCCGCTCGCCGATCCGCCCGCGTGCGGGAACACGACGAGCCGCGTCCCTGCGGCCGGTACAGGGTGGAAGCGTCGTGTCCACTCGCGTAACGCCGGTACCGCCATGAGAATCCCCCAATCCGCGCGGGAAGGGCCCGCACACCAACGGAATCTACGGGGAATTCGCGGGATGAGTCCATGGTTGTGTGGAGGGCTCGTGAGTGATTTGGGTTGGCGGAAAGACCCGGATCCCTCGCGAGCTCGGGAAACTGGCGGAAGGGAGCGGGTGTGGCGGACGATCTGAAGATCCGGCTCGGCGTCGGGCTGGGGACCGGGACGGCGCCGGAGGAATTCGGTGCCGCGGTCGACCTGCTGGAGCGGACGGGCATCGATTCGCTTTGGCTGCCCGAGGCGGTGTACTCGCCGAGGATCGACCCGGTCGTCGGGTTGACGCACGCGCTCGCCCGCACCTCGAAGCTGAAGGTCGGCACCGGCGTGATGGTGCTGCCCGGCCGCGACCCGGTGCTGGTCGCCAAACAGCTCGCCTCACTCGCCGCGCTCGCGCCGAAAAGGGTGCTCCCGGTCTTCGGCCTGAAACCCGCGCGCGAGGCGGAACTCCCGCTCTTCCCGGTGCCGCAGGGACGGCGGGCGGCGGTCTTCGACGAGTCGTTGCGGCTGATCAGGGCCTTGCTGGAACACGAGGAAGTGACCTTCGAGGGCGAGTTCTTCCGCGTCGAGGGTGCCGGGCTGGGCATGCGGCCGGTCAAGCGGCTCGACCTCTGGCTCGGCGGGAAGGCGCCGGGCGCGCTGCGGCGGGTCGGCAGGCTCGCGGACGGCTGGCTGGCCAGCTTTATCACTCCGGAGGAGGCCCGCGCCGGCCGCGAGGCGATCCAGAAGGCCGCGGCCGAAGCGGGCCGAGAGGTCGAGGCCGACCACTTCGGGATCAGCCTCATCGTGGCCGAGGACGGGATCCCGGACGCGCTCGCGGCCTCGGTCGCGGCACGATCCGACGCCGACCCGTCCCGGCTGATCGCGGGCAGCTGGCGCGCCGCCCGCGATCTGGTCGCCGAGTACATCGACGCGGGGCTCAGCAAGTTCGTGCTCTATCCGGCCGGTCCGGAGCCGCTCGAGCGGTTCGTCGAGAACTTCGTCGAGCACGCCGTCCCGATGCAGAACTAGCAAAACCAGCTAGTCGAACTTCAGCTCTTCGGTCCGCCGCGGCATCAGCAGCAGCGCGCCGACACTGAGCACGGCGACCACCAGCATCGTCAGGAAGACGTGGTGCGTGGCGTCCGCGAGGGCGTCACGCACGAACGTCGTCGTCGGTGTCGGCTCGCTCTTGCCTTCCAGTACGACGCTCGTCGCGTCGACCCCGGACGGCAGGCCGACGACCCCGGCAGGCGGGTTCGCGAAACGGTTCGCCAGGGTGGCGTTCGCGATCGCGCCGAACATCGCCACGCCGACGGCGCTGCCCAGCGAGCGGCTGAACATGTTGGTCGCGGTGACGACGCCGCGGCGTTCCCAGCCGATGGTGGACTGCACGGCGATCAGCGTCGGACTCGACGCCAGGCCCAGCCCGAGCCCGAGGACGAACGCGGCACCGGCCGCCAGCCAGATCGACGAACCGCCGGCCAGGAACACGGTGATGGCGGCGCCGGTGATGACGATCCCGCTGCCGATCAGCGCGGTGTCACGGAAGCCGATCCGCATGTAGACCCGCCCGGCGAGCGACGCCGAGATGGGCCAGCCGACGGTCAGCGCCGCCAGCGCGAATCCGGCGACGAGCGCGCCGGTGCCGAGCACACCCTGTGCGTAGGTCGGCAGGTACGAGGTGAGTCCCATCAGCAGCATGCCGACGACGACGGCGATCAGGTTCCCGCCGATCAAGGTCCGTTTGGTGAAGATCCACAGCGGCAGCACCGGTTCCTCGGCCTTGCGTTCCACGAGCACGAACGACACCAGCAGTACCACCGCCGCGGCGAAGATCGCGAGGCTCGGCGCGGACGCCCAGCCCCAGGCGACCCCGCCCTCCAGCAGACCGAGGATCAGCAGCGAGCAGCCGAGCGTGAGCAGTGTGGCGCCCAGGTAGTCGATGCGGTGCGAGCGGCGTTCGACGCGCTCGCTGAAGTTCCGGAACAGCATCCACGCCGCCAGCGCCCCGAGCGGCAGGTTGATGAAGAAGATCCAGCGCCAGTCGAGGTACTCGGCGAACACCCCGCCCAGTGTCGGCCCGACCACCGACGAGATCGCCCAGACGCTGGCGAGATAGCCCTGCACCCGCGCGCGTTCCTCGACCGTGTACATGTCGCCGACCATGGTCAGCGCGATCGGCTGGATGGCGCCCGCGCCGATGCCCTGCACCGCACGGGCGGCGATCAGCACCGGCATGCTCCATGCCGCGCCGCAGAGGACCGAACCGAGCAGGAACGCCGCGATCCCGAAGAACATCACCGGCCGCCTGCCGAAGAGATCGGCGAACTTGCCGTACAGCGGCACGGTGACCGCCTGGGTCAGCAGGTAGATCGAGAACAGCCACGGGAACTGCGAGAAACCGCCGAGATCGGCGACCACCGAGGGCACCGCCGTCGCGATGATGGTCGAGTCCAGCGCGATCAGGCCGGAACACAGCATCACGGCGATCAGGACGGGGCCGCGTTCGGAGCGGAAACCGACCCCTTCCTTCGCGGTGACCGGGGCCGGGGTGGTCATCTGTGGCGATCTCCTCGCGTCCATGAAAGGCGTCAACTACTTCGCATGGGTAAGCATTCCATGGAGACACCCGGTCATGGGACCGATTTTTTCCGTGAGCTTTCCCGCAAAATGGATCGGATGAGCACCTGGATCCGCCCGATCGCCCGTGGCTGGGTTGTCCGAGACATCGTCCCCGGGCCCGACGTCGACGAGTTCGCCGACCCGGACCGGGTGGTCGCCGCGCTCGCCGGGGCCCGGGGCGACAGCCTGCTGGCGGTCCAGCATCCGGCAAGGACCCCGGCCGCGTTGGTGGGCGGCCTCTCGATCGAAGAGGCGCTGCCGCAGGCCAGGGCCACTTTCGAACGCATCCGGGAACAGCACTACCGCCCCGTGTCGGCCGTTGTCGCGCCCTATCGCATCGACGGGCCGGACGGCGTCGCGCTGGGCGTGCTGTGCCTGGTCGACCCGGCCGCGGTCCGCGACGACGGGATGACGCGAGTCCGGCACACCGAGGACGTCTACCCGGACGTCGTCGCGGAGCGGGCCGCGATGCTCGCCGGACTCGGCGTCGCGACCAGCGCCGCGATGCTGGTCCCCGCGACCGGCGGCCGCGAGCTGACCGCGTCGATCGAACGGCTCTGCCGAGGGCAGGTGCCCGCCTTGTCCACAGTGGACGGAGCTGGCCGGAAGCACGAACTGTGGCTCGCCGGTCCCGGCGACGGTCAAGACGAACTGCTGGCGGCCTTGGCGGAGATGGATCTCCTGGTCGCGGACGGCAACCACCGGGTCGCGGCCGCCGCGGCGTCGGGGCGCGGCGCGCTGCTGGCGCTGGTCACCGGGGGACCGGGACTGCGGATCGGGCCCATTCACCGGGTGCTCGCCGGCACCGGTCTCGACGCGGCCACGCTGGTCCGGCGGTGGACGGAGGCGGGGTTCGACGTCCACCCCGGTTCACCGGAACCGCCGTCCGAGGCCGGTGAGGTGACCGTGCTGGCGGGGGAGTCGGCGTTCCGGGTGGTGCTCGGCAGAGCGGGCGGCGACCACGCCGTGGTCGAGCAGGAGCTGCTTCGCGGAGCCCTCGGCGTCGATCCGGAGGGGCCGGGTGTGCGGCCGTTGCTACCGGGCGCGCCGGTGCCCGGAGACGCGGACGCGGTGCTGCTGCTGGCCCCGGTCCCGTACGCGGAGGTGCTCGCCGTGCACGCGGCCGGGCTGAGGATGCCGAGGAAGGCCACCTATTTCACGCCGAAACCACGTAGCGGTCTCCTGCTCGCGGAGCTTTGACCTCGTCCGTTCCGGGAGCTTTTGTCGGTAGCCCGGCCTAGGATCGCTTCGTGGAACTGCCCGTGATGCCACCCGTGAAGCCGATGCTGGCCAAGGCCGTGCACGAACTGCCGCGCACGGCGGGCCTGCTGTACGAGCCCAAGTGGGACGGCTTCCGCTGCGTGGTCTTCCGCGACGGTGACGAGGTCGTGCTGGGCTCGCGCAACGACAGGCCGCTGACGAGGTACTTCCCGGAGCTGGTCGACCTGCTCAAGGACGCGCTGCCCGAGCGCTGCGTCGTCGACGGCGAGATCGTGCTGGTCACCGAGGGCGGGCTCGATTTCGAGGCGCTTCAGTTGCGGCTGCATCCGGCGGCGTCCCGGGTGAACAAACTGGCCGCGGAGACGCCGACCAGTTTCGTGGTGTTCGACCTGCTCGCCCTCGGCGACCGCGATCTCACGCCGGAACCGTTCGGGGAGCGGCGCAAGCTGCTCGAAAGCGTCGTCGACACGAAGTTCGCCCGTGTCCATCTCACGCCGCTGTCCGAGGACCCCGACGTCGCACAGGACTGGTTCACCCGCTTCGAGGGCGCGGGTTTCGACGGCGTGATGGCCAAACCCGCCGACGCGCCGTACGAACAGGACAAGCGGGTGATGTGGAAGGTCAAGCACCAGCGGACCGCGGACTGCGTCGTCGCCGGGTTCCGGTGGCACAAGGACGGCGTCGGCGTCGGGTCACTGCTGCTCGGGCTCTACAACGACGAAGGCGTCCTGCACCACGTGGGTGTGGCCAGCAGCTTCACCGCCGCGAGGCGCCGCGAACTGGTGGACGAACTCGCGCCGCTGCGGGAGAACGCGCTGGAGAAGCACCCCTGGCGTGAGTGGGTCGAGGCCCACGAGGAGGCGGGCGGCCGGATGCCCGGCGCGGGCAGCAGGTGGGCGCCGAAGAAGGACCTGAGCTGGGAGCCGCTCCGCATCGAATGGGTCGCCGAGGTCCGCTACGAGCACGTGGAGGGAACGCGGTTCCGCCACGGCGGCAGGCTCGTGCGCTTCCGTCCCGACCGCGACCCGGCCTCCTGCACCTACGCGCAGCTGGAAGAGGTCCCGCCCGCCGAGCTGGCCACGATGTTCACCGAGCTGGGGGAAACATGAAGTCGGAACCGGTCACACTGGACCTCGACGGCGTCGAATTCACGGTGTCCAATCCGGGCAAGGTCTACTTCCCGGAGAACGGCGAGACCAAATTGGACCTCGTCGAGTACTACCGCGCGGTTTCCGGTCCGCTGCTGGCGCAGCTCGGCGGACGGCCGCTGCTGCTGGAGCGCTACCCCGACGGCGCGGGCGGCAAATCGTGGTTCCAGAAGCGGGTCCCGAAGAACGCGCCCGAGTGGCTGACCACGACGGTGGTGTCCACTCCGAACGGGACCACTTCGGACGCGCTCGTGGCGAAGGACCTCGCGCATGTCATCTGGGCGGTCAACCAGGGCTGTCTCGGTTTCCACGTCTGGCCGAACCGGGCCGACGCGCCGGAAATCAGCGACCAGTTGCGGGTCGATCTCGACCCGTCGCCCGGGATCGGTTTTCCCGAGTTGCGCCGCGGTGCGGTCCTGACGAAGGCGTTGCTCGAGGAACTGGGCATCACCGCGCAGCTGAAGACGTCGGGTTCGCGCGGTCTGCATCTCTACGTGCCGCTGGAACCGAAATGGGACGGCTACGAGGTCCGCGCCGCCGCCGTCGCGCTCGCCCGCGAACTGGAGCGCCGTCACCCGGAGGAGATGACGGCGCAGTGGTGGAAGGAAGAACGCGGCTCGCGGGTGTTCGTCGACTTCAATCAGAACGCGCCGCACAAGACGGTGTTCGGCGCGTGGTGTGTGCGGCCGCGGGTCGGCGGACAGGTGTCGACGCCGATCGGCTGGGACGAACTGGAGACCGTCGAGCCGGACAAGCTCACGCTGTCCACTGTGCCCGCTCGTTTCGCCGAACGCGGAGACCCTTGGGCGGAAACGAAACCGCAGTCGATCGAGCCGCTGCTGGAGATGTCCAGGAAGGATATGGAGAACGGGCTCATGGACGCGCCATGGCCGCCCGTCTACCCGAAGATGCCCAACGAGCCGCCTCGGGTCGCGCCGAGCCGGGCGAAAAAAGAGAGCATTTAGTCCTCTGAATGCGGTAGTTGCGCGGGCAAGAAGCGCATTTAGAGGACGAAACGCGTTCTAGAGCGGCAGGTCGAAGGCGAGTTGCGTGTTCGCGGCGGGTTCGGCCTTGCGGGTGGACCGGTGGCTCGGCAGGGTCGCGGCACACCGTGGGCACGGAGCGACGTCGGTGGTGGTGAGATCCACCGGCGTCCACAGGCGGGCTTCCTTGTCCCCGCAGGCGGAACGCCGGTAGCGCAGGTCTTCGGAGCGGGTCATCAGATGCGCGGCGGGAGAATCCTCCGGCAGCGCGCCGACCAGATACCAGCGTCCGGCGGTGTTCGTCATGGAACTGTCCTCCCGATACAGGTGGTCCAGCTCGAGATTCCTTCCGGGAATCAGTGTCAAGCAGACACGCGGCGATTCCCGGTATTTCGGCCTTTCGGCGTGTCAGGCCGGGTTCAGTCCTGGACGAACCGCAGGACGCGGAGCATTCCCCGATCGTCGACGACGCCGGGATCGTCCGCGACGCATTCCTCGAGACGCGCGGTGACGGCCTCGGTGTCGATCCCCGAGCCGATCAGCACCAGTTCACTCCGGCGCGGCGCACCGGACGGCCACGCCGACCGTTCCACCTGGATGAACGAGCCCACCGTATGCAGGCCGAACCGGGAGCGCGGGCCGTTCGGGCCGAAGTCGAGGAAGCCTTTGATCCGGTAGAGCCCGCCCGGTCGTTGTTCGAAGAAGTCCATCAGCCGTCGCGGGTCCAGCGGTCGCTCGGCGGTGAAGGCGACGCTGTCGTAGGCGGTGTGGAAGTGGTGCTCGTGGTCGTGCTCCTCCTCGCGGAGGTCGTCGAACGACAGCTGGCCCACTCGTTCGCGCGGCCGGGCGTCGAAGAACAAGGTGGGGTCGATCCGGCCGTGGGAGGTCGCGATCACCGGCGTGCCGGGCGCGAGCTCGTCGATCGTGCCGCGCAGCTTGGCCAAGGCGTCCTCGTCGGCCCGGTCGGTCTTGTTGAGCACGATCAGATCGGCGAAGCCGAGGTGTTCGTCCAGTTCCGGGTGGCGCCGCCTGGTCTCCTCGAATTCGGCCGCGTCGACGAGCTCGACCAGGCCGCCGTAGGCGATGGCGGGGTTCTCGCTCGCGATCATCAGCCGGATCAGATCACGCGGTTCGGCGAGGCCGCTGGCTTCGATCACGATGACGTCGATGCCGGCCTCGGCCTCGGAAAGTTTGGCGAGCATGGCGTCGAGCCCGCTCGCGTCGACGGCGCAGCACAGGCAGCCGTTGCCGAACGACATCATCGTGTCGACCTGGCCGGAGACGGCCATCGCGTCCACCGCGATGCTGCCGAAGTCGTTGACCACGACGCCGATCCGCGCGCCCTGGCGGTTGGCCAGCAGGTGATTGAGCAGGGTGGTCTTCCCGGAACCGAGGAAGCCCGCGACCAGGATGACCGGGATCCGCCTGTCGACCACGAGCTTCCTTTCCATCGGAGGTCCCCGCACTCTAGCGACGGCGGGCACGGGTCAATACACCGGTCCGTGGATAAAGCAGGAGGAGAAGCGGGTAAATGCACTCGAAAGAGTGATCGATGCTATCGGATGAAACGATCACAAAAGAGATCTTGGCAATAGGTGATCATTTCACCGGCGGCAATTCGGTGAATCTTCCGCGAAGTCGATCGCAATTCCAAATATTGTCGTCGGCAAGCTTTTCACCTGCGCAAACCTGGCGCGAAGGGAAGCTTCTGCCATTTGGTGGATAGTGTCGGTGTTTCTGTGGGGTATCGTCCTTCGTCTGGCCCGGACCCGGCCATCTCGTCGATCAGACGTGATCCTCCGGGCATTTCCCGAAGTGCAGGAGGAATGGTGATCGTTCCCGCCGCCGGTGCCGGCGTCGAATTCGGAGAGTGGGAGGCCGAAGTAAAGACGGCGTCCATGCGGGTGACGGACATCCCCCGTTTGCCTCCGGAGGTGGCCTCGCGGGGACGCAGCGTGGACGTGGCCGAGGCGGAGGGCTTTCTCCGGCTCTTCCACGCCGAAGAGGACGGCGGGGAGGCGCGGCTGCGCGAGCGGCTCGACCGGGTCCGTGCCGAGATCCACGAGACCGGCACCTATCGCCACACCACGGCCGAAGTCGAGTTCGGCGCGCGGGTGGCCTGGCGGAATTCCGCGCGCTGCATCGGGAGGCTGTACTGGCAGGGCTTGAAGGTGCGGGACCGTCGTGGCGTCACCGGCGCCGCCGCCATCGCCGAGGAGTGCGTCACCCATTTGCGTGAGGCGACCCGGGGTGGCCGGATCCGCTCGACCGTCACGGTGTTCGCGCCGGACGGTCCGGCCGGGCCCGGGCCGAAGATCCACAACGACCAGCTCATCCGGTACGCCGGCTATCGGCTCAGCGACGGCTCGGTGCTGGGCGATCCGCGCTACGCCGACTTCACCGAGTCCGTCCAGGCGCACGGTTGGCGCCCGCCCGAGCGCAAGGGCTCGTTCGACGTGCTCCCGCTGCTCATCGAGTCCGAAGCGGGGGAACGGCGCCTGTTCCGGCTGCCGTCGGACGCCGTGCTGGAGGTCCCGCTGTCGCATCCCGACCATCGGTGGTTCGCCGGACTCGGGCTGCGCTGGCACGCGGTACCGGCGATCAGCAACATGCGCCTGGAGATCGGCGGGATCACCTACCCCGCCGCGCCGTTCAACGGCTGGTACCTCGCCACCGAGGTCGGCGCGCGCAACCTCGCCGACACCGACCGCTACGACCTGCTGCCGGTGATCGCCGACCTGATGGGCCTGTCGACGGCGTCGGAGCGCACCCTGTGGCGTGACCGCGCGTTGGTCGAACTGACGCTGGCGGTCCAGCACTCCTTCGACGCGGCGGGCGTGACCATCGCCGACCACCACACCGAATCGCGGCGGTTCCTCACCCATATCGCCAAGGAGGAACGCGCGGGCCGCCGCTGCCAGGCGGAGTGGAGCTGGATCGTCCCGCCCTTGTCCGGCGGGCAGACCGCGGTGTTCCACCGCTACTACGACGAACCCGACCCGGCCTTGAGACCGGCTTTCCTGCCACCTGGGTGACCGACACCCCCGACGGGTGAAGAGGTGAACCGAATGCGGCGTGTCGATGGGCCGGACGGCGGTACGGGTTGCGGCCGCGCGGACAATGGGGACATGACCGCAGTACTCGTCGCCCACGCCGGGAAATCGGGCGGGACAAAGGAGATCGCCGAGGTGATCGCCGCCGAACTGCGGGAGGCCGGTCTGACGGCCGACCTGCTGGACGCCGCCGAGGTCGAGGACGTCGAACCGTACGGCGCGGTGATCGTCGGGAGCGCGCTGTACCACCGGCGCTGGCGGCCGGAGGCGGTGCGCCTGCTCACCGAGCACGAGGAAGCGCTCCGGAACCGCCCGGTCTGGCTGTTCCACAGCGGGCCCTGCGGGCCGCTCGCCGCGGGCAAACGGGTCAGCCTGCCGGCCGGGGTCGCCTTGCTCGCCGCGCGGATCGACGCCGAACGCACGGCCACCTTCGGCGGCAGGCTCACCCCGGCCACCGCGCGGGGCCTGTTCTGGAAGATCATGGCCGCGGGCCCCTGGGCCGGCGACTTCCGCGACTGGGCGTCGATCCGGACCTGGGCGCGCGACGTCGGCCGCCGCGTGCGTACCCGCGTCAGCCACTGAAACCCCGGGTTTCGTCGGTGCCCTGTCGTAGGGTGCCCCCATGGACAAAAGGTTCACCGCGACGCTGCTCAAGAGCCCGGAAAAGGGCGGCTGGACGTACGTGGTCATGCCCGGCTCCGCCGAGTTCTTCGGCACCAAGGGGCTGGTCAAGGTACGCGGGACGATCGACGGGCAGCCGTTCCGGAGCTCGTTCATGGCGTTGGGCGACGGCACCCACAAACTCCCGGTGAAGGCCGAAGTGCGCAAGGCGATCGGCAAGGAAGAGGGCGACACCGTGGACGTCGTCCTGCTCGAACGGCTGGAGGGCTGAGTGGCCGCGGAATGGAAACCGTCCCCGGTCATCAAGATCTACGAGGCACTCGGCGCGGTGGCCGATGGGCGAGTCGAGGTCGACGGCGACACGGCACGCGTCGCGTCGTCGGACAAGGCGAAGACGTACGACGTCCGCCACGATCCGGCCGCGGGGTCGATCACGGCCAACGACAACGGCTCGTACTGGCAGGGATATCTCGGCTACCCGGGCATCGCGTACCTGATGGAGCGCGGGGTGCTCGCCTACGACCGCGACCTCGCCACCGAACTGGCGGGCGTGCCGTGGAAGGAGCTCGCCACCCGGTATCGCAACGACTGGGCGAAGGTCGAGAAGCACGTCCGCGACGAGTTGTCCGAGCGTGGTGTGGACCTGGACCGGTTCGACGCCGGGCTCGCGGAAATCTCCAGTCAGCTGGAGAAATTGGCGCTCACCAAACTTTCCCCGCGGCTGCGTCCGCCGAAGTGACACGGATGTTCTTCGCTTGACCTCAAGTTAGGTCAAGGTTTTAGCGTGAGCCGGGTCAAGATCCCCGGGCACGTGAGGAGAACATCCCGATGGCTGTTTCGGCACAACGGCGGGCGGAGGCGGCCCCGCCGCCGGACAAGGTTCCGGCCGAGGCCTGGCGGATGGCCTGGGTGATCGTGCTCGGCGCGTTCATGACCATGCTGGACACCACGGTCCTCGCGGTGGGCGCCGAGACGCTCACCCGTGAACTCGGCGCCGGAATCGCTTCCGTGCAATGGGTTTTCACCGCGTACCTGGTGGCGCTCGCGGTCGCGCTGCCGCTGTGCGGCTGGCTCAGCCGCCGGTTCGGCGCCGGCCGGGTCTGGCTGGCGTCGCTGGCGGCGTTCACCGTCGCTTCGGTGCTGTGCGCGCTCGCCGGGGACATCGGCTGGCTGATCGGGTTGCGCGTGCTGCAGGGCCTCGCCGCCGGCTTGCTCCTGCCGGCCGGGCAGACGGTGCTCGGCCAGGCCGTCGGACCCGCCCGGCTCGGCAGGGTCATGGGGACGCTGGGCATCGTGATGAGCGTCGGCCCGACGTTCGGTCCGCTCCTCGGCGGTGTCCTGCTGCGTGCCCTGTCGTGGGAGTGGTTGTTCCTGATCAACATCCCGGTCGGAGTGATCGCACTGGTACTCGGGCTGCGCCTGGTTCCCCGTGGCGAGAAGGGTGCGGCGACGCGTCCCGACTGGCTCGGCTTCCTCCTGGTGACCGCGGCGATCCCGGCGCTGCTGTACGGACTCACCATGTGGGGCGAGGGTGGCGAGGAATTCGGCGCCGGGGTGCTGGTTCCCCTCGTGGTGGGGGTCGTACTGCTGGCGCTGTTCATCCGGCGCTCGTGGGGCCGCGAGAACCCGGTCATGGATCTGACCCTGTTCCGAAGCCGGGTCTACACCGCTGCCGCCGCTCTGTCCTTCTTCGCCGCCCCGGCGTTGTTCGGCGCGCTTTTCCTGCTGCCGCTGTACTTTCAGGTCCTCGGCGGAAACGGGGTCGTCGAGACGGGACTGTTGCTGATGGGGCTCGGCGTCGGCACGGCGATCGCGCTGCCGATCTCCGGTCGGCTCACCGACCGCTACGGTGCGGGTCTCATCGCGGCATGGGGGAGTATCGCGACGCTCGCCACCACGGTTCCGTTCGCCATCGGCGGCTTCCCGCCGGACGGCGTCGTCGTGCAGATCTTGTTGCTGGCCAGGGGATTCGCCGTGGCCTTCCTGCTGATGCCCGCGACGACGGCCGGATACGCGGCCGTCACCAAGGAGCAGATGCCCGACGCCGCCGCGCAGATCAACATCGTCAGCCGCGTCGGCGGTGCGGCGGGAACGGCACTGTTCGCCGTGGTACTCGCGAACCTGCTGCCGTCGGGAACGGAGACGGCGTTCCGGGCGACGTTCTGGTGGCTCACCGCCTCCGCCGCGGTCGCGGTGGTGCTGGGAGCGAGGCTCTGGCTGGTGTCGCGTCGCGCTTGACCTCGTGAGTGGTGATGACGGCTCTGACCGGCATCACCACTCACGAGACCCTGTGCTCAGCCGCAGTGTTCCGACGGGCTGTTGTACGTGACGCCGCCCGCGGAACCGCCCCACCGGACGCATTTGTCCGCGGCGGAGGCGCGGACCGGACCGGCGAACCACGCGAACGAGCCGGAGTCGGTGATCCGGGACGCCCCTTGGACCTCGAGGTAGGCCGACGTCGCCGTCGCGGTGCCCGCGGCCGTGCTCTTCATCGTGCTGACACAGTTCTGCCCGTTGGAAGCGTTGTAGGACAGGTAAACCGTGCCCGCCGTCCCGAGCGGAGCCGAATCGATGACACCGTATCCGCCGCCGCACGCCGGGGCGCCGAGCGTCGTCTCGGTGACGGTCGAGAAGCGGATGGTCTCGTTGGCGTTGCCGGCCGGGCCCGCTTCGTACAGCACGCCGACCGAACCCGAGGACAGCTGGACCATGTCGGAGTACGCGGCGTCGCCGCCCCACACCAGTGTTCCGGCGGAGTTGCCCTGCCAGTTCGCGCCTTCGTCGAACGACGAGCGCACGATGAGTTCCTTGCGGCGGTCGCAGACCGACGGCCCGGCGAACAGGATCCGGTTGTACTTGCCAGCTTTGTCGGTCGCGGTCATCCGCGCGGTCGAGGCCTGTACGACCGGGGTGATCAGGTCCTCCTCGAAGGCGAACTTGGTGGAGAAGCTCGCCCCGCCGTCGGAACTGATGGCGTAGGCACGGTTCCTCGCACCACCGCTGAGGCATTTGTCGTCGTTGTTGGCCTGGTTACGCGCCGCGGCGTAGACCCGGCCGTCGAGCAGTTCGGTGACGCTGATCTCCTGCGGGTTCAGCGCGGCCGACGTCGCCGGGGTGTCGGTGGCACCGCGCTTCCAGGTGATGCCCTGGTCGTCGCTGTAGATGAGCGCGCCGCTGTTCTTGCCGTCGACGGTGTAGCTCATTCCGGCGACGATCCGGCCGGCGTGCGCGCCGCGGGTCAGGACGATGCCGTGCGACGGGCCGGTCGCGAGCCATCCCGGCGCGGTGCTGAACCCGAGCTGGGTGGTGAGTACCTTGGGCGCGGTCCAGGTCTGGCCGTGGTCGTCGCTGATCGAAACACGCGGAATCCGGTTGCAGTCGGGATTCTTGACGCATTCCATCACCGACAACAGCACGATCCGCCCGGTGGAGGGAATCACGATCGGCGTGGGATTTCCTTTGGTGTCACCGAAACCTTCGATGACGATCTTCGGCGCGCTCCAGGTCTTCCCGTTGTCGGAGGAGCGTTTCACGACGAGGTCGATGTCGCCGCTGTCGTTGCAGAAGCTGGCGCCGCCGTTGCGGCCTTCGGCGAACGCGAGCAGATCGCCGTTGTTCGCCTTGACGACGGCGGGGATTCTGAAGCAGTCGTAACCTTCTGTTTTCTCTTTGTACACCACCGTGTTTCCGACGGCGGCCGTCGCGGTGGGAGCGGCGAGCGAGGTGGCTGGGATGGCGCCGACCGCCGCGATGGCGACGAGGGCCGCGAACAGGCCCTGTGCGACGCGAGTGATCTTCACGGGAGTGCTCCGTCCTGGATTCGATTCCGGGTGACGGGACAGCAGCGTCCCTCCCTGTCGTACAAGGTGCGTACAACCCGGTTTCGCGTTCTGTGTCAGGTGACGCAGAACGAGAGACCGTTTCCTGTCAGAGTTCCTTCAGCCGGCCACGGCGTGACATCGGAAGGGGAGGGCCGAATGAAGGTGATCGATCCCGAGGGGCGTCAGTGGGAGATCATTCGCCGTTTCGCGCCGTGGCGCCGGTGGGTACAGCCCTTCGCGCTACTCAAGGGCGGCTACCGGCACTACAAGGTCACAGCGGACTGGACGCTGTATCTCAACGACTTGCCCAACAACCCCAAGGACAGTCGCGAGGGCGACGAGAACGGCCCCGTGGAGAAGGCGGTCTACGGACTGTTGGGCGTGGTGGGGCTCGCGGAAGGGCTCCTCGAAGGCCTCTTCTATCTGCTCTTCGGGCTGGTGCTGTTGCCGGTTCGGCTGCTGGAGATGCTGGCACAGGTCGTCGTGGGAACCGTCGCACAGGCCGTCCGGCGGTTCCGGAAGGCACCGGAGCGGGTCGATGTCGCCGGCTGGAACAAGGATCGGAACGGCCTTGTCTCGCTGACGATCCTGAAGGTCCACAGAGACCTCGCCGACCCGTTGGTCGCCGAACTGGGCGGCCTGTTCCGTGACCGTGT
The DNA here is from genome assembly GCF_055598845.1 of Amycolatopsis sp. NPDC039088. NCBI lineage: Bacteria > Bacillati > Actinomycetota > Actinomycetes > Pseudonocardiales > Pseudonocardiaceae > Amycolatopsis > Amycolatopsis sp. NPDC039088. The sequence continues at coordinate 61,819 of NZ_JBVKAE010000007.1, forward strand.
CATGTTCGACCCCGGCGATCCGGTCGTGCGCGAGGTGCTCACTCGCTTCGGTGCGGAGGTGGAGCGGCATCGCACCCTGCTCCGCCGCCGGACTCCCCGGGTCGCCGTATGACGACCGGCGATCTGTGCCAGGATCCGGTCACCGGGAAGGGGGAGTGCGATGCGGGTGACCGATTCCGACGGCGGCGAGTGGCTGATCGTGCGCCGGTTCGCGCCGTGGCTGCGCCGGATCCGCCCGCTCGCCATCGTCACCGAAAGCGAGCGCTACCGGGAAGTGTCGTTCACCCGGCACCGCGGCCGGTCCGGCGCCGAAGAACGCCTGGGCTTCGAGGACTGGCTGATGCTGGGCTTCGCCGTCGGCCAGGCCGCCGGATTGGCGCTGATCCTGTCGCCGGTCATCCTCGTGGAACTCATGGTCTGGGCGGCGGCGGGCGGCTTCCTCTGGCTGGCGAGGCTCACCGGCCTGGTCCGCGCCCGGGTCGACCTCATCGCGCCGCCCCCGGCCGTGCGCAGCCTCGCGCCGGTGCGGGTGCTGCTGGTGCCCGGATCGGCCGCGGACCGGCTCATCCGCGAACTCGCGACGGTGATCGAGACCACGCCGGACTTCGATCCGGAGAACGAGCCATGCGTGCGGAAGCTGTTCTCGGTGACCGGGGCACGCGTGGAGCGGCACTTCGGCCTGCCGTGGCGGCTCAGTGGTCGTCGGGCGCGAGCTGCCTGAGGTCGTTCAGGCTCCGGACGACCAGCCGCTGGCGGCCGGTGCTGAGCAATCCGTCGGCGCGCAGGGTCCGCAGTGTCCGCGCGACGGCTTCCCGTGACGCGGACGCGAGACCGGCCAGGTCACGCTGGCTGATCCGCAACGCGATCAGGGTGCCGTCGGGGACGGGGACGCCGTAGCGCTCGGCGAGGTCGACCAGGATCGCGGCGATCCGCTCGGCGGCGGTGCTGTCGCCGAATTCGGTGCGGCGCGAATTGGCGTAACGCAGGCGGGAGGTGATGATCCGGAGCAGGACCACGGAGATACCGGCGTGCCGGCGGAGCACGGAGTTGAACGACCGCGCGGACAGCCACAGCCCGGTGACCGGTTCGACGGCGACCGCCGTCGCCGACCGCAGGCTGCCGTCCATCGACGCCATCTCACCGATGATGTCGCCAGGGTCGCGGACGGCCAGCACGGCGTCGTAACCGCCGGTGGACACCGACGTGATCTTGACCCGCCCGGTCATCAGGATCAGCACCCAGTCCGACCGGTCACCCTCGCGGATGATCACCGTCCCGGCAGGGTACCGGCGCAGCTCGGCCTCGGCGCGCAGCGCCTTGCGCTCGACGTCGTCGAGCAGCTCCCAGAGCCTGCCGGGTGAATCGTGCGGCTCCGCCGCCGGCTGTGTCATGCCTTCTTGTCGCCTCCGTGGGCGATGGTACGAGCAGACCGCGCCGGGGGTTAACCGGGGAGCTCTTGGTACGCCTGGGAAAGGCGTCGGATACCGTCCCGGACCTGCGCGCCGGTCGCGGTACTGACGTAGCTCAGGCGCAGATAGGGCCCCGGTGCGTCGGCCGCGAAGTAGAGCCTGCCGGGGGTGACCGCTACTCCGGCGCGGAAAGCGGCGCTGGTCAACGTCACTTCGTCGGCGGATCCGGGTAGCGGTTGCCACAGGTGATAGCCACCGGTCGGGACCGGGACGGCGCTCCAGGAGGGCAGAAACTCCCGCAGTGCCGAGACGGCGATGTCGCGGCGTTCGCGCAACGCGGCGGTGAGTGCCCGCAGATGACGCGGCCAGGCAGGAGAACTCACCAGCTCCAGCGCGGTTTCCTGCAGTGGCCGGGGTACGAAGAAGCTCTCGACGGCGTGGAGTCCCCGCAGTCGTTCCAGCGCCGGGCCGCGGGCGGCCAGCGCGCTGATCCGCAGACTCGGCGACACCGGTTTCGTGAGCGACCGGATGTGCACCACGACGCCGTCGGGGTCGTCGGCCACGAGCGGTGGCGGAGGAGCCGGACTGCCGGGATGGGCCATCAGCCGCGCGAAATCGTCCTCGATGACGAAAGCGCCCGCGTCACGGGCGATTCGCAGGACCTCGGCCCGGCGTTCGGCGCACAGGACCGCGCCGGTCGGGTTCTGGAAAGCGGGCTGGCAGACGAACAGCCGCGCGCCGGTGTCGCGGAAGGCGTCCGCGAGCAGTTCGGGCCGGACGCCGTCGCGGTCGATCGGCACCGGGACCGGCCGCAGCCCCGACGCCCGCGCGATGGCCAGCATCCCCGGGTAGGTCGGCGATTCCACCAGCACCGGCGCGCCGGGGGCGCCGAGCGCGCGCAACGCGGTGGTCAGCGCGCTCTGCCCGCCCGCGGTGACCAGCACGTTTTCGACGTTCACCGGGCTGCCGATGTCGCGGGCGAACCAGGCCCGCAGTTCGGGCAGACCGCAGATCGGCGGCCGGGTCCAGGCACCGGGACGACGTCCGGCCCTGGCCGACGCCGCCGCGAGTTCCCGTTCCGGCTGCAGGCTGGGATGCGTGTAGCCGCCATTGAGGTCGATGACGCCCGACGGCGGATCGCTCAACGCGGTGAGCACCCCGGTCGCGTCGATCGCGCGGAGACCGGACTGCGAACTCAGTGACACCTCCTGCCACGAGACATCACCGGTCACCACCGACTCGCGACGCGGCGGGGCGCGGAAGACCCCGGCGCCGGGGCGGGTGATCACCAGACCTTCCGAGGCCAGTGCGGCGATGGCGCGCGACACCGTCACCGGGCTCACCTTCAGCTGCCGGACGAGCTCCCGGCTGGACGGGAGCTTTCCGTCGATCGGATAGCGCTCAAGCTCGGAACGCAGCTGTGTGACCAGGCTGGCGACGCTGCTACCATCGGACATGAGACTGGATGATAGCGCTATCGCAGGTCGGGGAGTAGCGGTCCGCTCCGGGACCGTGCTGGCGGCGCTGGGTGTCTTCGCCTTCTCCTTCACGTTCCCCGCCACCGTCTGGACGCTCAAGGGTTTCGGCCCGTGGACCGCCACCGGGGCGCGTTGCGTCCTGGCGGCACTGGTCGCCGCCGCCTTTCTCCGCGCGTTCCGGGTCCCGCTGCCGAAGCGCGAACAATGGCGCGGCCTGGCCGTGGTCGCCATCGGTTGCGTCCTGGGGTTCCCGACCCTGACCACCCTCGCCCTGCAGACGTCGTCGACGGCGCATTCCGCGGTGGTGATCGGCATGCTGCCGATGGCCACCGCCGTCGTCTCGTCGAGGCTTACCGGGCACCGCCCGTCCCGCCGGTTCTGGCTCGCCGCCGCGGTGGGCGCGCTCGCGGTGGTGGTGTTCACCGTGAGCCAGAGCGGTGGCGGACTGTCCACAGCGGACCTGTTCCTGTTCGCCGCGCTCGTGCTGTGCGCGTTCGGATACGCCGAGGGCGGCAGGCTGGCCAGGGAGATGGCCGGCTGGCAGGTGATCGCCTGGGCGCTGGTCCTCGCGCTGCCGGTCACCGCCGCGCTCACGGTCTTCGGATCGGTGACCGAACCGCTGCACCTCGGCGGCGAGGCGATCATCGGCCTGTTGTACGTCGCGCTCTTCTCGCAGTTCGGCGGATTCTTCGTCTGGTACCGGGGAATGGCCGAGATCGGGGTCGCGCGGGCGAGCCAGCTGCAGCTGGCGCAGCCGCTGCTGACCCTGGTCTGGGCGGTCCTGCTGCTCGGCGAGCGGCTTCCGGCGGCCGCGCCCGTGACGGCGTTGATCGTGGTCGCCTGCATCGTGGTGACCCAGCGCTCCCGCGACTAGCTCCACATCCACGTCGCGATTCCGCCAGACCGCGGTGTCCGCGCGGTGATGGGCTGGGGCATATGACCGCCTCGCCCCTCGACACCTCCGCCCGGACCCCGCTGAAGGGATGGCTCGCCGTCCTCGCGGTGACGCTGGGGATCTTCTCCCTCGTCACCACGGAGATCCTGCCGATCGGCCTCCTGACCCCGATCGGCGAGGACTTCCGGATCACGCCGGGGACGGCGGGCCTGACCATGACCCTGCCCGGATTCCTCGCCGCGCTCGCCGCCCCGGCCGTCACCGTCGCCGCCGGGCGGATCGACCGGCGGGCGTTGTTGGGCGCCTTGATGGTGGTGCTGGCACTGGCCGACGTCGTCGCGGCGACCGCGCAGGCCTACTGGGCGGTGTTGGTCTCCCGGATCCTGGTGGGGCTGGTGATCGGCGCGTTCTGGGCGATCGGTTCCGGGCTCGCCGCGCGGCTCGTCGGCCCCGGACGGGCGGGTACGGCGACCGCGGTGATCTTCTCGGCCGTGCCACTCGGCTCGGTTCTCGGCGTGCCGGCGGGGACCTTCGTCGGTGAACTGTTCGGCTGGCGGACGGCCTTCGCCGTGCTGGGCGTCTTCACGATCGGTGTCCTCGCCTTGCTCGCCGTGTCGCTGCCTTCGCTGCCTTCGGCGGGCACCACTCGGCTCGGTGTCCTGCGTGAGCTGACGCGCGGGCGAGCGACCCGGCTCGGTCTGCTCGTCACGATGCTGGTCGTGCTCGCCCATTTCGGCACCTATACCTACGTCACGCCGCTCCTGCGAGACGTGACCAGGGTGAGCCCGGAGCTGATCACCGTTTTCCTGCTCGTCTACGGCACCGCCGGGATCGCGGGCAATTTCGTCGCGGGTGCGGCGATCGCCCGTGATCTCCGGCTGACCTTCCTCACCGCCGCGGGATTGATCGGCCTCGCGACGTGTGCGCTGTCGTTCCTCGGTGATTCCCCGGCAGGCGTGCTGGCGCTGCTGGTGCTCTGGGGTTTCGCCTACGGCGCGGTCCCGGTCTGCTCGGGAACGTGGTTCGCGAAGGCGGCCCCACACGCTCCCGAGGCGGCGTCGGTGCTTTTCACCTCGTCGTTCCAGGCGACCCTCTCGGCGGGCGCGTTGCTGGGCGGCTTCGTCGTCGACGCGGTGTCCGTCCCGGCGGTGATGATCGCGGGAGGTGTCGTGGCGCTGCTCGCGGTGGCCGTGCTCAGCCGAGCAAGGCGAGCGTGACCAGCGCGGTCGTCCCGACCAGCAGGGTGGAGAGCAGGCCGAGCAGCAGGGCGCGGCCTCCGGTCCGGATCAGCGTGCCGATCCGGACCGCGCAGCCGAGGCCGAACAGTGCCGCGGCCAGCAGCAGCGTGCAGGCGACCTTGGCGACGTCGAGCGCGACGCCCGGCACGGCCCCGGTGCTGCGCAAGGCGGCCATCGCGAGGAAACCGATGACGAACAGCGGGACCAGTGGCGGCCGCTTGCCGCCGTCGGCGGGGCGGTGGCGTTCGTGCACGCCGACCGCGGCGACCATCGGGGCCAGCAGGACCACCCGGCTGAGCTTGATCACGATGGCGACCGCGACGGCGGCGCTGCCCGCCGGCGTCGCCGCGGCGACGACCTGGGCGACTTCGTGCACGCTGAGCCCGGCCCATTCACCGATCCGGACCGCGTCGAGGTGCAGCCAGCCGCGGAGCAGCGGGACGGCCGCGATGGCGAGCCCGCCGTAGAAGGTGACCAGCGCGACCGCGGTCGCGACGTCGGAGTCCTCCCGTTCGACGACGCCTTCCATGGCGGCGATCGCCGACGCGCCACAGATCGAGAACCCGGTCGCGACCAGCATCGCCAGCCCGCGTGGCACGCCGAGGAGCCTGCCGAGGCCGATCGTGCCGAGGAACGTGACGCCCACCGTGAGCACGACGGCGAGCAGGGTGCCGGGGCCGAGCGCCAGCACCGACGGTAGCGAGAGCTGCAGACCCAACAGCACGACACCGGCGCGAAGCAGTTTCTTGGTGACGCCGGAGATCGCCTTCCGGGTCTCGTCCGACAGCGCGGGCAGCGAACCCGCGAGGATGCCGAGCACGACGGCGATGGTGAGCGCGCTGACGACCGGGACCGCGGTGCCGACCAGGTACGCGGCGGCCACTCCGGCGCCGGTGATGGCCAAAGCGGTCAAATAGGGCTTGGTCGGTCTCGCGTGCGTGGTGCTCATGGTTCGAGCATCGCCGCGACGGGTCGGCGTCGGTAGCGGGGAATACGAGGGGTAGGTCATAGACTTGGGCTATGACCGCACCCGATCTGGACTCCCTGCGCCTGCTGGTGCTCGTGGACGAGCTCGGCAGTATCGGGCAGGCCGCGGCCAGGCTCGGGATCGCCCAGCCGTCGGCGAGCAAACGACTGTCCACAGTGGAACGACGGCTCGGGCTGGTGCTGGTCGATCGCACCCGGCGCGGATCCGCGCTCACCCCCGACGGCCGGGTCATCGCGGGCTGGGCCCACCGCGTGCTCGCCGAACTCGACGGGCTCCTCGACGGTGCCGAAGCGTTGCGCACCCAGCACGAGGCGCAACTGCGCGTCGCGGCGAGCATGACGCTGGCCGAACATCTGGTACCGGGCTGGATCGGCGAACTCAAACGCGGGAATCCAGGGCTCTACCTCGGACTGGAGGTCACGAACTCCGACCAGGCCGCCGAACTGGCCAGGGAGGGCAAGGTCGATCTCGGCTTCGTCGAGTCGCCCGGCGCATTGCCCGGTCTTTCGGCCAGGCGGGTGGCCACCGATCGGCTGGTCCTCGTCGTGGCCGGAAGCCATCCGTGGGCGCGCAGACGCCGCCCGCTGACCGCGGCCGAACTGGCGGTCACGCCGCTGGTGGTCCGCGAGCCGGGTTCCGGGACAAGGGAAACCGTGGACACCGCGTTGCGCAAGGCCGGCGTCGGCCCGGCGAAACCGTTGCTGGAGCTGGGATCCGCCTCCGCGGTCCGCAACGCCGTGGTCGCGGGCGCAGGACCGGCGGTAATCAGCGAACTCGACGTCGCGCGGGACGTCGCCGACCGCAGGCTCGTCCAGGTCGCGGTCGAGGGTGTCGATTTCGGCCGGGAACTGCGTGCGGTGTGGCCCGCCGGGCGTCGCCTCGCCGGACCGGCCGCCGCACTGCTGGCGCTCGCGGTCCGCTCCCGGGGTCCCCGCGGCTGACGGCGAACGGGCGAATCGTCCGCCGGCCCTTGAAAAGCCGGTGTGTAGGGACTCTCCTGGAGGGGTACCAGCTGTCAGAAGGTGTGTCCTCGTGCTGGGAGTGGCCATGACCGCCGTGAAGACCTCGTCCCGCCCGGAGGCTGCCCGCTTCGGCGGACGGCCGCGTTCCCCCAAGGGCAGCGTGTTCCTCAGCGTCATCCGCACCACCGACCACAAGACCATCGGCCTGCTCTATCTGGGCACCTCGTTCGCGTTCTTCCTCATCGGCGGGTTCATGGCCCTGCTGATGCGCGGCGAACTGGGCAGACCGGGCATGCAGTTCCTGTCGCAGGAGCAGTACAACCAGCTGTTCACCATGCACGGCCTCATCATGCTGCTGCTGTACGCGACACCGAACCTTTTCGCCTTCGCCAACTACATCCTGCCGCTGCAGATCGGGTCACCGGACGTCGCCTTCCCGAGGCTGAACGCGTTCTCCTACTGGCTGTACCTCTTCGGCGGGCTGATGGCGCTCAGCTCGTTCGTCACGCCGGGCGGCGCTCCCGACTTCGGCTGGACGATGTACACGCCGCTCTCCAGCGCCGCGCACACCCCGGGTGTCGGCGCCGATCTGGTGATCATGGGCCTGATCGTCTCCGGGCTCGGGACGATCCTCGGCGCGGTCAACATGGTCACCACGATCCTCTGCCTGCGCGCGCCGGGGATGACCATGTGGCGGTTGCCGCTGTTCACCTGGAACATCCTGTTCACCACGATCCTGATCCTGGCGGTCTTCCCGATCCTCACCGCGGCGCTGTTCGGGCTGGAAGCGGACAGACGGCTCGGCGCGCACGTCTTCGATCCGGCCAACGGCGGGGCGATCCTGTTCCAGCACCTGTTCTGGTTCTTCGGCCATCCCGAGGTGTACATCGTCGCGTTGCCGTATTTCGGCATCATCACCGAAATCGTCCCGGTGTTCAGCCGGAAACCGCTGTTCGGCTACAAACTCATGGTGTTCGCGACGATCGGGATCACCGCGCTGTCCTTCGCCGTCTGGGCACACCACATGTTCGCCACCGGCGCGGTGCTGCTGCCGTTCTTCTCCTTCATGACCTTCCTCATCGCGGTGCCGACCGGGATCAAGTTCTTCAACTGGATCGGCACCATGTGGAAAGGGCAGCTGACCTTCGAATCACCGATGCTGTGGTCGATCGGGTTCATGGTGACCTTTTTGCTCGGCGGGCTGACCGGGATCATCCTCGCCGCGCCGCCCTTGGACTTCCACATCCACGACACCTATTTCGTGGTGGCGCATTTCCACTACGTGCTGTTCGGGACGATCGTGTTCGCCACCTTCGCCGGGATCTACTTCTGGTTCCCCAAGATGACCGGGCGCCTGCTCGACGAGCGGCTCGCGAAACTGCATTTCTGGACCACCTTCATCGGTTTCCACACGACGTTCCTGGTCCAGCACTGGCTCGGCAACCAGGGCATGCCGCGCCGCTACGCCGACTACCTGAGCACCGACGGTTTCACCTTGCTGCACACCATTTCCACGATCGGCGCGTTCCTGCTCGGCGCGTCGGTGCTGCCGTTCGTCTGGAACGTCGTCCGCAGCTACCGGTTCGGCGAAGTCGTTGAGGTCGACGACCCGTGGGGACACGGGAATTCCCTGGAGTGGGCGACGACCTGCCCACCTCCCCGGCACAACTTCTTCGACCTGCCGAGGATCCGGTCCGAACGACCGGCGTTCGAACTGCACTATCCGCATATGATCCCGCGGCTGCGCGCCGAGGGGCATACGACCCCGTTCCAGCGCCGCGACCAGCCCGCACCCTCGGAAGTGGTGGCGGACAAGGCGTTGGCGGACGACGACACCGGCTCACCGAAGGAATGAGGTACCGCGCATGATCCCGATGGACGTCGAGGGGATGGCAGTCCTGGCTCCGGAAGCCGCACCGGTGATGCTGCTGCGCGAGCGGGAGGGCGAACGCCGCTGGCTGGCGATCACGATCGGCGGCCCCGAGGCGAGCGCGGTGGCGCTCGCACAGGAGAGGATCCAGCTGCCGCGTCCCGGCACGATCGAACTCATCGGCCAGGTGGTGGAATCGTTCGGGCACCACGTCACCGGCGTCGAGGTCACCGCGCTGCGGGACGGGATTTTCTTCGCGGACCTCGTACTCGACTCCGATATCCGCATTTCGGCCCGGCCGAGCGACGCGGTCGCGATCGGGTTGCGCGCCGGCGTCGGGATCAAGGTGGCCGACTCGGTACTGGAAGTGGCTTCGGTGCGGGTCGAGATCGTCGGATCCGGGCCTGACGCCGAACTGCCGACGGTGCCGTCCGATCCGGTCGAGCAGGAACGGGAGGTGGAGGAGTTCCGGGCGGCTTTGGACAAGATCGTGCCGGAGGACTTCGGGGACGTTCCGCCTGAGCCGCCTGCCGACCCCAAGGCTTGAGCCGCCTGCCGACCGATGAAATGAAGGGGCCTTTCATTGCAAAATTCGCAATGAAAGGCCCCTTCATTTCACTTGAGTACTACTTTTTAGCCAGGCCCCGCTCGATCGCCTCGATGATGCGCGGCCGCATCTCGGCCGCGCTGATGATCGCGTCCACCGATCCGACCTTCACCGCGCGTTCGATGCTGTGCACGCCGTCGAACTCGGCGGCGACCGCGCCCAGTTTCTCCGACCGCACCGACGACTGGACTTCGGCCAGTTCCGCGGCCAGCGCGGCACGTTCGGCACCGGTCGCCCCGCTGAGCTTCTCCGTCAGCGACCGCACCCGCTCATCCGCCGCGGTCCGCGCGTTGACCTCACCGGCGAACACGACCGCCGCGGCGGGCGCCCCGCCGAGCACGGAGGCGAACGAACCCTCCAGCGCCAGCACCGTCATGTTCGGGTTCAGCGCCTTCGAGAAGACCACGAAAGCGCCACCGTGGTACCGCGAGATCACGCAGAACACGATCGGGCCCTCGAAGTTGACGATCGCCCTGCCGATCTCCGCGCCGTACTCCAGCTGCAGTTTCCGCATCGACTCCGGCGAGCCGTCGAAACCGGACAGGTTCGCCAGCACCACCAGCGGCCGGTTGCCGCTCGCCGCGTTGATCGCCCGCGCCGCCTTCTTCGACGACCGCGGGAACAGCGTGCCCGCGGTGTAGGTGTCCGGGCCATCGGTAGGCGGGAAGCCGCGGCGAGGCACCGAACGCGACTCGATGCCGAGCAGGCAGACCGGCCGTCCGCCGAGGTGCACGTCCTGCACGGCCGCGGTCTCCGCGTCGGCCATTCCCGGCCAGCGTTCCAGCACCGGGTGGTCCTGGTCCGACAGCGCGCGCATCACGGTGCGGATGTCGAACGGCTTCTTGCGGTCGGGGTTGGCCTCACGCGAGAAGATCTGGCCGACCGTGGTGAAGTCGCTGTCGACGGCCGCGTGCGGGAACGAGGAGATGTCCCGGTCGACCGGGTCGTTCGTGACCGCCTTGCGCGGACCGGACTCCTCCGGTGCCACGTAGGTGTGGTCGTAGTGCGACATCAGCACGTCACGGGCCGCGGCGAGGTTCGGCGCCCAGTACTGCGCCTGGCCGTTCGGGCCCATGACACGGTCGTAGCCGCCGATGCCGAAGTTGTCCTCGGCCGAGACACCACCGGAGAAGTCGAGCGACTGCTTGCCGGTCAGCACCATCGCGGAATCCGGCGTCATCACCAGGATTCCCTTGGTGTGCATGAGCATCGTCGCTTCGGCGTTCCAGTACGGCTGGGCACCGACGTTGATCCCCGCCACGACGATGTTGATCTCGCCGCCGTCCTGGGTGAAGTGCACGATCCGCTTGAGCGCGGCCGCGACCCAGTCCATGTTCTCGGTACCGGACTCCATCGAGATCCGGGCTCCGGCCGAGAGCGCGTACCACTCCAGCGGGACCCGCATCCGTTCGGCGAGGTCCAGTGCCGCGATCACCCGCGAGCACTCGGGCTCCGACAGCGCGCCGAGCGCCTTCGTCGGGTCGCCCAGCAGCACCACCCGTTTGACACCCTCCGGGTACCGCTCGGTCGGCGTGGTGACCACACCGGCGACGATCGCCGCCTTGTTCCGCCCCATCGGCCGTTCGACGGGGACGAGGGTGTTGCTGTCGTCCATGTCGTACTCGGTGAACGAACCGAGCATCTTGGTCAGCTCGTACGGGTACACCGTGTCGCGGCGCCGGGCGCGCAGGACGTTCTGGTGGTAGTCGTCGAGCGGCAGGATCGGCCCGGTGGTGGGCTCGGACAGGGTCATCTGCACGCCGCCGCTGACGTCGTAGCCGATCCGCACGGCGACCTCGGTGACCTCGCCGGTCGCGCGGTCGCGCTGCCTGCCGAGGAACTGGACCTCTTCGAGACCCGCGCCGGCCGTCGACGGCTGCACGCGCTGCGCGACCGTGTTCAGCTCTTCGCCGGTGAGGTCACTGGTCGGCCACACATAGAGCATGATCCGGTTGGTGTCGAAGCGTTTCTTCGGCGGAAGCTTCGCCTGCACTTCCCGGATCGCGTCGAGGCAACCGGCCAGGGTGCCTTCGACCGCGGGCAGGGCCAGCAGTTTGCCGTCGTTGTCCCGCAACGGGGTCAGGTCTCGGACCTGGGCGAGCGCGACCAGACGCTGGTCCGCCGGGTTCATCGGCGCCACGCACTTGAACAGGTAGACGTCCTCGTCACCGGACGGCAGCCGCGTGAGGTCGAAGTTCGCCAGCCGCTGCAACTGCATCCGCTGGGCGATCAGCGGGTGCAGGCCGCGGATGAGCCGTTCCTCGCTGAAGCCGGTCGAGGACGGGCGGAAGGTGAAGTGGTGGTGCATCACCGCGCCGCTGTGGCCGGCGACCGTGGTGGTGATGCGCCGGATCCGGCTCGGCAGCGACTCGGCCGTGAGGACCTCGCGCAGTCCGGCGGCCATCGCGTCGTCGTCGGCCGACTCGTCGTCCCAGGTCAGATAGAGGTCCGCCTCGACGTCGGTGTCGGCGGGCAGTCCGGCGGCGAGATCGGCGACCGCCTTGATCGCCCCGGGCAGCCCGGCGCGGTCGACGGCGGTGGTGGCCATGTGGAACCGCTCGCCGTCGTCGGCGTAGTCACCGGTGACGAAGGTGCAGTCGCCGACGGTGACCTGACCGACGCCGGTGAGCGCGCGGTTGCCGTAGTAGCGACGGCTCAGCACTTCGAGCAGCGGGGTGTGGTCGGTGCCGGGGCGCCCGATCCGCTGCCCGAGCAGGCGGACCAGCGGCTGCGCGCTGGCCAGCATGCTCGCGATCCGCTCGGCGCGGTCCGGCGAGTCCGGGTGCCGGTCGAGGTGGCGCAGGTGCTTCCGGACCTCGCTGTAGACCTCGGCGCGGGTGCGGCGCAGCAGCGGCTGGGCGAACCAGCGGAACACCACACTGCGCGCGAGGTCGCTGACCACCGGGAAGCGGACCTGGGTGGCGGCGATGAGCTGCTCCAGCGCCTTGCCCGCCGGTTCGCGCATCGCCTCGAACGGCTGCGCCTCGGTGAGCCACTGCCGCAGCAGCGCGGTGACGATCGCGACGTCGGAAGCGGCCCGCTGCTGGGCGAGGAAGATGCGGAAGACCGCTTCCTCCAGCTCCGGCGTCCGCTCCAGCTCCTTGACGCCGTAATGCGCCAGTACCTTCTTGAGCTTGTTCTGGAACGAGTCCGACAGACCGGCGCGTTCGACGTCGAGGCTCTGCAGGTAGGTGTGGAAGAACTCGCGGGCGCTGTGCACCCGGGTGTCGGTCTTGGTCTCCTCGCCCGCCGGCTTGTTGCGGATCAGCTCGGACAGGTCGGCGAACACGGTCAGCAGTTCGACCTCGCCCTCCAGCGGGCGGTCACCGTTGTCCTCGACTTCGGTACGGGCGGCCAGATACGCGCTGAGCGTGCGGCGCTCGTCGTGCGGGTCGACGTCGAAGCCGAGCAGGAGGCTGCGCAGGTCCTGCTGTCCCCGCGCAATCCGTTGTGGCGTCGACGCGCTGTCCGGTTCCACGGGCAGCTCGATCTCGACGCTGCCGGTGTCCTCGACGACCTCGGCGCCCTCTTCCGCCAGCGGCTCGAGGCGCAGCAGCGGAGCGCCGGTCTCGACCTGGCTGCCGACCGAGACGACGCACTCGCGCAGCTTCGCGCGGAACGGCGCGCGAAGCACCGTCTCCATCTTCATGCTTTCCAGCACCAGCACCGGTGCGCCCGCCTCGACCTCCGCACCGACCTCGAGCGGCGTCGCGACGACGAGCGCGGGTGCGGGGGAGCGGACGACGCCGCCCTCGTCGCGGCTGACGCGGTGGGTGACGCCGTCGACCTCGACCAGGTGGATGGGCCCGTGTGTGCCGGTGACCAGGCGGAAACGGGTGCCGTTGACGGTGATCTGGCCGGTGTGCTCGTCGAAACGGTCGACCTCGACATCGGCGGCGTGGATGTCGCCGCCGGCGGCGGAGACGCCGACGCGGAACCGCCGGTGGCCGATCCTGGCCACGCTCACCCGGTAGGCGGCGCCGCGCAGTTTGAGGTCGAGCGGACGGCCGCTCTCGTGCTGGACCTGCGGGCGGCCACCGTGCGCGGTGGAGAGAAGTCGTTGGCGCTCAACGGCTTCCTCATCCTCGTAGGCCTCGATCGCGGCGGCCGCGAGCGCGATCGCCGAATGGCGGTGCGTGACCAGCTTGCCCTCGCCGCGGACGCGGTCGATCCAGCCGGTGTCGGCGCTGCCGTCGATCACCTCGGGCTGGTCGAGCAGGTCGAGGACGAAGCTCTTGTTGGTCGCGCCGCCCTCGATGATGACCGTGGTCTGCGCCATCGCGCGGCGCAGACGGCCGAGCGCCTCGTCGCGGTCGCGGCCGTAGGCGATGATCTTCGCGATCATCGAGTCGAAGTCGGCCGGGATCGTGTCGCCCTCACTGACCCCGGTGTCGACCCGGATGCCGGGGCCCGCGGGCAGGTCCAGGCGCGCGATGCGGCCGGGAGACGGGGCGAAGTCGCGATCGGGGTCCTCGGCGTTGAGCCGCGCCTCGACAGCGTGACCGGCTTCGGCGGGCTGGAGGCCTTCGAGCTTGCCGCCGGACGCGACGTGCAGCTGGGCCTTGACCAGGTCCATGCCGGTGGTCAGTTCGGTGATCGGATGCTCGACCTGCAGGCGGGTGTTGACCTCCAGGAAGGCGAACAGCTTGTCGCCAGGGTGGTAGAGGAACTCGACCGTGCCGGCGCCGCGGTAGCCGACGGCGAGCGCGAGCCGCTCGGCGGACCGCTTGAGCTCGTCGGCCTGCTCGGGGCTCAGCACCGGGGAAGAGGACTCTTCGATGATCTTCTGGTTGCGGCGCTGCACCGAACAGTCGCGGACGCCGAGCGCCCACGCGGTGCCCTGGCCGTCGGCGATGACCTGGACCTCGACGTGCCGGGCACCGGTGACCAGGCGCTCCAGGAACACGACGCCACTGCCGAAGGCGCGCTCGGCCTCCAGGCTGGTGCGCTCGTAGGCGTCCTTGAGTTCGTCGGCCGAGGTGATGACGCGGATTCCGCGGCCACCACCGCCCGCGGTCGCCTTGAGCATCAGCGGGTAGCCGATCTCCTCGGCGGCCTTGATGGCGGCGTCGAGATCCGCGACGGCGCCGCGGCTCCACGGGGCGACCGGAACGCCGACCTCCTCGGCGATCAGCTTCGCGCCGATCTTGTCACCGAGCTTGCGCATCGCGTCCGGGCTCGGGCCGATGAAGGTGACGCCCAGCCGCTCACACAGCTCGGCGAAGGCCGGATCCTCGGCCACGAAACCCCAGCCGACCCAGGCCGAATCGGCCCCGGTCTCGGTCAGGGCCCGCTCCAGCACGGCGAAGTCCAGATAGGGACGCGCCGAGGCGGGACCCAGGTTGTAGCTGATGTCGGCTTCCCGCACGAACGTCGCCGACCGGTCCGCATCCGTGTAGAGAGCGACGGTCTCGATCCGCTGTCCGGTCTCCGCCGAAAGCTCGCGGACGGCATGGATGAGCCGCATCGCGGCTTCTCCGCGGTTGACGATGGCGACACGACTGAACACCGACTGAGCCTCCCAAAGTACGCAGCACAACAGGCGACATCCCGCCGGATCACGCGCGGGACAGTCACCTGTACCTGTTTACAGCCTGCCTCTTACCGGCCGGTACGAGAATGTCGTCGGTGGCGCATGCCGAGGGCCCGGTCTTGTAGGAACCCGCCAAAAAGTGTCCTGGAACACCTCGGCGAGGGGGCGAATGAGGTGATGAAGTGGACAATCGCGGGCCGAGCTTGGTGGCCGGGGGCCGTGAGGTGTCACCAGGTGTTCACGCCGGTTTCATCGGGGGGCAGCCTGGCTGGGCGGGGGCGTGGGCGTGGGGTGTGTTCGGGAGGTGTCGTCGTTCTTCGGTAATGGCGCGGTGCCGGAGGCAGGCGTTGCCGTTTTCTGGCGACGGGGTTCAGGACGGCGGTGGTTCGCTGGCTAGACGGTGCCGGGGACGCCCTTGCCCGCTCGTGGACGCGCTTCGTCGCGAACGTGGTCCGCAGCGCGCCGTGCGTGTCGGCTGTTGCCGTTTCCTGGCGATGGCGCTCAGAACGGTGGTGGTTCGTCGGTCGACGGGGTTGGTGTGCGGAGATCGTGACGCCGTCGGCGGTCCCCTCGCGGAGAGCAGCAGGCACGACGCCGGAGGACACCCTCCCCGCTCGAGAACGCGCTTCGTCGCGAACGTGGTCCGCAGCGCGCCGTGCGTGTCGGCTGTTGCCGTTTCCTGGCGACGGGGTTCAGGACGGCGGTGGTTCGTCGGTCGACGGGGTTGGTGTTTGGGGTTCGTGAGGCTGTCTGCGGTCATTCGTGGCGAGCAGCACGCACGACGCCGGGCACACCCTTCCTGTCCGCGAACGAAGTTCGGACCGCACCGAGACGCACCAACCTTTGCCGTTTCCCGGCAACGGCGCTCAGAACGGTGGCGGCTCGTCGGCCAGGGGGCTTTCGGTCCGGGGTTCGTGGAGGGGCGGTGGTGTGCTGTCGTAGCTGTGTCCGGTGGGGGTGGTGACGGTCAGGGTGCCGTCAGGGGCGAGGTGGTAGGTCCAGCCGGGTTCGTCTTTGAGGCGGTGGTCGCGGCGGCAGAGGTCGATCAATTCGTCGGCGTTGGTGTGGCCACCGAACTGCCAGGGCACCGCATGGTCCAGATCGCAGGCTTGCGCCGGACGGTGGCAGCCGGGTCTTCGACACTCACGATCCCGGACTCGCACAAACTCGCCCAGCCCCGCCGACGGCCGGTACCGATCCCGCCCGAGATCCAGCACCTGCCCCGACAACGGATCCGTGACGATCCGACGCAACACCGTGTCCGGCCCGGTCGCGATGTGCCGGGCCAACCCCGCCGGAATATGGCCGTGTCCGGCCAGCTCGGCGGGGTCGTTGTTCAGCCCGAGATAGGTGAACAGATCCATGTACAGGAACACTTCGGTGCGTTCGCTGGTGCCGCCCTGCCCGCCGAGCAGGAGATCGAGCGCGATATCCGCACGCAGCTGATCCAGCGTCCGGGTCTCCCCATCCTTCCGCAAGGCGCGGGCTTCACGGTCGATCCGGCGGTAAGCAGCGGTGACCTTCTCGGCGGGACCGTCCTCGACCTCGATCGACGCCACCCCGGTCTCGCCCTGCCGCAACCTGAGACGACGCCCCTCCCGGTTATGCTTCGCACGCTTATCCGCACCATCACGATCCACCATGTTCGCCGCGTGATTCGCCGCCTTCCGGATCTGATCGGCATTCCTGCCCGGCAACCGATCCTCCAGCACCGCATCGGCGGCGCGGGCGTTCTCATCCGACAACCACGCGGTGGCGGCGACGACTTTCATCGCACCGAAACCACACAGTTTTCCTTGGTCCATCAAATGCAGGGTGCGGGGCAGGCGGGTGGTCAACGCGGCCGCGGCGGAGACCATCGCACCCGCGTGATTGTCCATAAAGGACAACTCGACCGCGACTTCCTGAACCACGCTTCCCGCACCCCCACGATGCCGGTTCAGCTGAGCCAACGCCCGGAACCGCACCGCCTCCAACCGCGCGATCCCCGCCGACGCAGCCTTCGCCACAGCCACGGAATCCTTATCGTCCAACGAATCTACGGAAGCATTGACCAACTCCAAAAGATCAGGATCAACAATTTCTTCGAGAAGCGCCACAGGCGCGGCTTGGGTATCCACGCCGAGAACCGTACAACCGGCCACCGACAGTTCTGGATCATGCGAACACCGCAGCCGTTGCCGAATTTCGGCAACATCCTCTTGTGTGGGTCGTTTCCCAAGGGGTGCCGCGGTTTACGTGTGCCTCGTGACAGGTCTTTACCTCTGAGGTGGGTGCAGCGTTGCCGAATTCCGGCGACAGTCTCTTGTGTGGGTCGGTTCCCAAGGCGCCCCGGCCTACGCGAGCCTCACGACAGCTCTACCTCTGAGGTGGGTGCACCGTTGCCGAGTTCCGGCAACACCCTCCTGCGTGGGTCGGTTCCCAAGTGCCGCCCCGGTTTGAGCAAGCCCTACGACAGCTCTCCACCCCCGAAGCCGAGCACCATTACCGAATTCCGGCAACATCCACCCAGGCGAGACCGAAAGGCCGTCACCGAACCCCTACTGAACAGGCGGAGCCAACTCGACGCGATTGCGGCCACCTTGCTTCGCCCGGTAGAGCGCGGTGTCGGTGGCGACGAGGAGATCGTCGACGCTGGAGACGTTGGCGGCCGGGTACAACGCCCCGCCGATCGACACGGTCAGGTCGGTCAGCACCGTGTCGCGGTCGGGCAGTGCGACCGAGACCATCGCGACCTGGTGCCGGATCCGTTCGGCCACCTGGCGCAGGGTCTCCTCGCTGTGGACGTCCGGGATGACGATCGCGAACTCCTCGCCGCCCCACCGTCCGCAGACGTCCTGCTCGCGGATCTCGGCGCGCAGCGCGTCGCCGACGGCGCGCAGGACGAGGTCGCCGTTGGGGTGACCGTAGGTGTCGTTGATCGTCTTGAAGTTGTCGAGGTCGAGGAACAGCACGCCGAGTTTGCGGCCCGCGCGCGTACGGCCGAGGTGCTCTTCGGCCAGCTGGCGCCAGCGGCGTTTCGTGACGAGTCCGGTGGTGGCGTCGGTGTGCGCGTCGCGCCGGTACTGCGTGAGCAGCAGCCCGCGGTGCAGGGCGACCAGCGCGATGACGACGCCGACCAGCACCATTGGGTTCGCCTGTACGAGCACGACGGCCGTCACCAGGCCGAGGCCGAGTGCGCCGGCCTCGAGGATCTGGTCACCGAAGCCGGAGAACAGTTCGCCGATCGATTTCGGCGGTGACGAGAGCGCGATCGCGATCATCACCAGCACCGTGTTGATCGCCCAGCGCAGGGCCGCGGCCACGATGATGACGGCGAGGTCACCCAGTCCAGCGAGCAGCCCGGAGTCGGGCGAACCGGGATAGTGACGCATGCCGAGGCTGAGGACGACGACGGCGGCCTGGCTGCCGCAGAGCACCGTCGCGGCGGAAAAGATCCACCGATGGGGTAGTACCGGCCGTTGGTGTGGCCAGATCCGGAGCCATGCGATGGTGTAGGTCACGACGACCATCGCGGCGGCGAGCACCGGCGGCAGCGCGATGACGGCGGCGACGCTCCAGACCGCCTTGGTGTCGACGTAGGCGACCGACGGGGCCCTGTCGTACTCCCGTTGGCGTTCGATCTGCCGGGTGCCCTCGATCGCGATGGCCGCGCAGAGCGTCAAGATGCCGAAACGGACCAGGTCGGTGCCGGTGACCGGGACCAGCCGGGCCGTGGCGGCGGTCGAGAGGACTGCGATGAGATTCACGACCAGCACGTAGGAACGCACAGGTCGCGGCAGGCTCCACAGGTGCCAGGCCCTGAGCCTCCGCCGCGCTCCGCCGAGTCGTCCGTCCACGCACCCTCTTCCGTCGGTGATCTACACCGTAATCGAACCGGGACTGCGACGACCCTCGTTGTCCGGACGATAAGAAGCGCGGCCGCGAATTCCCCCGGACAGCCGAACCGAAACGAGGGAGGTGCACCGATGCAGGACAACAACTGGTGAGTGATTTGCCGGGTTCATCGCTATTTCGAGGGAGGTGAACAGCATGCGGGACAACAACTGGACCACTCGGCGTGACAACAACTGGACGTGAGTGATCTGCCCCACGGGCGTGCGCTCGGATTTTCGAAGGGAGGTGAACGTAGTGCGTGACAACAACTGGACGACCCGTCGTGACAACAACTGGACGTGATGACCGGCCGCTGTCAGGAACCGTGCTCACCAACCGGTGTCGTCCCGCCGACCGGCCTCACGTGATCCCCGGGATCTCCGGGGCCGCGGCGGGACGACACCGCTCGCGACCAGCCGACGCCGGCGACACCGGCGACCACCACACCCGCGGCCGCCGCGACGGTGATCACCGTGGTCGGCGCGACGACCTGCGCCACCAGCCCGGCCGCGGCGATACCCGCCGCCTGTGCCGCGCGCAACGCGGCGATCGCGACCCCGATCACCTGACCGCGATGGTCGGGCGGCGCGGCGAGGCTGTACTGCGTCTGGGTGATCATGTCGTGCGCGGAGAACGCACCCGAGATCGTCCACAGCACGACGATGGGGATCAGGCCCGGCACCCAGCCTGTCGGGATCAGCACCAGGCTGCTCGCCACCGCCAGCGCGCCCAGTATCCGGACCTGCCGTTCGCGCGGGATCCGGCTCAGGAGGATCCCGCCGAGCACCGAGCCGACCGGGTTCGCGGCCAACAGCCACGGCAGGGCATCCGCGCCGCCCAGTTCGGCCGCGACCGGGACGGCGAGGCCCTCGGGGACGACGTAGAAACCGCAGCAGCAGGCGACGAGCAGCAGCCATCGCAGCTTGCGGTCGCGGGCGACCAGACGGCAGCCCGCGATCAGGGACGGACGTTTGTGGTGGCGTGGGGCCGAGGGCGGGTACCGCCTGAGCCCGAAGCGGAGCATGAGTGCCGAGAGCGCGAACGTGCCCGCGTCGATCAGCAGCGCACCGGGCACACCGAGGCCGGTGACGACGGCGGCGCCCGCGCCGAACCCCACCACGAGCCCGGCTTGATACGTCGACGAGATGACGGCCTGCCCGACGACCAATCGGTCCGGGTCGAGCAGATCCGGCAGCAGCGCTTGCCGCGCCGTGTAGAACGGTCCGGCCATGAGCTGCACGAGGAACAACAGGGCGGCCGCGGCGGGCAACGGCAGTCCGGGCACCGCCATCAGCGCGATCAGGACCGCGCGGCCGACGTCGGTGGCCACCATCACCGTGCGACGCGAGAACCGGTCCGCGACGCCGCCCAGCGCACCCCCGAGGAGATCGGGCACGAAAGTCAGCGCGTACGCGGCCGAGGCCCAGCCCGCCGACGACGTCCGGTCGAACACGAGCACCGTGAGCGCGACCCTGGCCAGCTGGTCACCGGCGACCGAGAGCAGATGCGCGAGCCAGATCCGGCGGAACTCGGCGACCGCGAAGACACTGCGGAACGACGCCGCTCGGGCTGGCATGCGCTTCAGGCTGTCGTGAAGCGCCCACTTTGCGCAACCCTGCGAGGAAGTTCGAAAAATATCCGTGGTCATGTCGAACCGCCGCGCCACCGTTCGACGTGTCAGCAGAGAGGCAAGGAAGACAAGGACGGAGAATCCGATGTCGCATTCACTGGGTCCGCTGGCGCACAACCTGGCCGCCTACGCCATCTACTCGACCGCGCAGACCGAGATGCGCCACGCGTACAAGCTCATCGAGTCCGGCGACTACCTCGGCGCCGCCGCGGAGATCGATTCCGCCGCGCACGCCGCCGAAGTACTCGCCCGCGCCACCTCCGGTCTGGACGTCGAACGCTCCGAACGATGGCTCAGAGTCGTCGTCGCCCGAAGGCGTTTCGCCGAGCAGGCCAGGGTGCGTGCCGGCGCCGAATCCGCCTTGGTCGCCTG
This sequence comes from Amycolatopsis sp. NPDC039088, assembly GCF_055598845.1. Taxonomy (NCBI): domain Bacteria; kingdom Bacillati; phylum Actinomycetota; class Actinomycetes; order Pseudonocardiales; family Pseudonocardiaceae; genus Amycolatopsis; species Amycolatopsis sp. NPDC039088. The sequence goes on from NZ_JBVKAE010000007.1 coordinate 82,677, forward strand.
AACTTGTTGCGGCTCAACGGAAAGCGCGTCGATAGGTGCCGGGACTGACGCCCGTCGTGCGCTTGAACCGCTCGCGGAACGAGGTCGGTGAGCCGAACCCGACCTCGGCGCCGATCCGCTCGACCGCGTCCTGCGTGGTCTCGAGCAGATGCTGCGCCTGCCGGATCCGCGTCCGGTGCAGCCACTGCAGCGGTGTCGTCCCGGTCTGTTCGCGGAAGTGCCGGATCAGCGTGCGGGTGCTCATCCCGGCGCGCGCGGCGATGGCGGCGAGCGTGAGGTCGCGCGAGAGGTTTTCCTGCATCCAAAGCAAAGTGGGCTCCAGCGCCGAACCGCGGGGCGCCGGGGGATGCCGTAGCGCGATGAACTGCGCCTGACCGCCTTCGCGTTCCAGCGCCATCACCGAAAGCCGGGCGGCGTCGGCCGCGATCGCGGAGCCGTGGTCGCGGCGGATCAGGTGCAGGCACAGGTCCAGGCCCGCGGCGGCACCCGCCGACGTCAGGATCTGCCCGTTGTCGACGTAGAGCACGGCCGGGTCGACCTCGATCGCCGGATAGGCCTCGGCGAGCGATTCGGCGGCGAGCCAGTGTGTGGTGGCGCGGAGGCCGTCGAGCAGGCCCGCGGCGGCGAGAATGAAGGTGCCGGAACAGATCGAGGCGATCCGCGTGCCCGCCGCGGCCGCCGAGGTGAGCGCGTCATGGACGGCCCGCGGCAACGGGCGGGCAGGTTCGGCCGTGCCGGGAACGATGATGGTGTCGGCCTCGCCCAGCGCTTCCAGCCCGTGCGGCGCGCGCAAGGTGAAATGCCCGGCGTCGACGTCCGGCTGTTCGGCGCAGACGAGCACCCGGTAACCCGCGCCGCCGTCCGGCAGCCGTGTCCTGGTGAAGACCTCGATGGGGGTCGACAGATCGAACGGGATCACCTGGTCCAGCGCGAGCACGGCGACGGTGTGCATATCCGGAACCTACCGCGCCGATGGCGAGATCCCGTTGGAAGGCGTCGTTCACGCCACTGGGCGCGGACAAGCTCCGGTTCTAGCGTCGAGCCATGATGATCATCGCGCCGATTCTGGTCGGCCTCGTCTACGTCGTCCTCATGTCGCTCATCCACGAACCACACCGCCGCCGCTTCAACGCGATCATGGTCGCGGGCGCGGGCGCCGCGTATCTCAGCGGTGGCGGCCTCGGGATCTGGGAATTCGCGTTCGCCGCGGTGGTGACCTACGTGGCGTACCGCGGCCTCGAGTCATGGACGTTCATCGGGATCGCCTGGCTCCTGCACACCGGCTGGGACGTCGTCCACCATCTCAAGGGCGCCCCGATCATCCCGTTCCTGCACGATTCCTCGTTCGGCTGCGCGCTCTGCGATCCGGTGATCGCGATCTGGTGCTTCGCGGGCGGACGATCGGTGACGGACTTCCTGCGTGCCCGTGTCGGTGCGCGCCGGGCGTCTTCGCCGGTCTGACGGTTCGACCGATCCGGGTCTTGGCCGTTCGGGCGGCTTGATGCGAACATATGTTCTATGCCGCCCGAGGGTCCCATCCTGCACGCCGACCTGGATTCGTTCTACGCGTCGGTCGAGCAGCGGGACGACCCGAGCCTGCGCGGCCGGCCGGTCATCGTCGGCGGAGGGGTCGTGCTGGCGGCCAGTTACGAGGCCAAGGCGTACGGCGTCCGCACGGCGATGGGCGGCGGCCAGGCGCGGCGCCTGTGCCCGGACGCGATCGTGGTCCCGCCGCGGATGCACGCCTACTCGGAGGCGAGCAAGGCGGTCTTCGAGGTCTTCGACAACACGACACCGCTGGTGGAAGGCATTTCGATCGACGAGGCCTTCCTCGACGTCGGCGGGCTGCTGAAGATCGCAGGCACGCCGAGCCGGATCGCCGCGAAACTGCGCCGGGACGTCCTGGAGCAGGTCGGTCTGCCGATCACCGTCGGCGTCGCACGGACGAAGTTCCTCGCGAAGGTCGCCAGCGGCGTCGCGAAACCCGACGGGCTGCTCGTCGTACCGCACGACAAGGAGCTGGAATTCCTGCACCCGCTGCCGGTCGAACGGCTGTGGGGCGTCGGCGAGGTGACCGCGCGGAAGCTGCGCGAGCGCGGCGTCACGACGGTCGGACAGATGGAAGGGTTCGGCGAGAAGGAACTCGTGCGCATGCTCGGCCGTGGCGTCGGTACCCACCTGCATGCCTTGTCCCACAACGACGATCCGCGGCGAGTGCGGACCGGCCGCCGTCGCGGGTCCATCGGCGCGCAGCGCGCGCTCGGCAGCAGGCCGCGTTCGCCCGCCGAACTCGACGCGATGCTGCTGACACTGGCCGATCGCCTCGCGCGGCGGCTGCGCGCGGCGCACCGGGTGTGCCGGACGGTCGTGCTGCGCATGAGATTCGGCGACTTCACCAAGGCGACGCGCTCGCACACGCTGCTGGAAGCGACCGAACAGACCGGCGTGATCGTCGCCGCGGCGCGCGAGCTGCTGGCCGCGGCGAGACCGCTGATCGACGAACGGGGGCTCACCCTGATCGGCCTCGCGCTCACGAATCTGTCGAAGGACGACGCGATCCAGCTGGCCTTGCCCTTCGAGCCGAAGCCGAGGGACGCGCTCGACTTGACGCTCGACACCGTCCGGGACCGCTTCGGCTCGAAGTCCATCACGCGCGCGGTGCATCTCGGGCAGGCCGAGGAGCCGTGGGTGCCGCTCCTGCCGGACTGAGCCCCGTCGCTAGGGTGTCCGGGTGGCGGAAGTCGAGATCTACACCGATGGTGCGTGCAGCGGGAACCCCGGCCCCGGCGGCTGGGGCGCGGTGCTGCGGTACGGCACGGTCGAGAAGGAGATCTACGGCGGGGATCCCGGGCCGACGACGAACAACCGGATGGAGCTGACCGCGCCGATCGAAGCGCTGGAAAGCCTGAAACGCCGGGTCACCGTGAACATCTACACCGACAGCACGTATGTCCGGAACGGCATCACCAGCTGGGTGCGGAACTGGAAGAACAACGGCTGGATGACCTCGGCCAAGACGCCGGTCAAGAACGCCGACCTGTGGCGCCGCCTCGACGAAGCCGCTTCACAGCACGACGTCGAATGGCACTGGGTCAAGGGCCACGCCGGACATCCGGAGAACGAGCGAGCGGACCGGCTCGCCGTCAAAGGCGTGGAAGAGGTCGTGGGTCGACCTGTGGTCCAGCCCGGCGAACGGTCCGCTCGGCGTCGTTAGAAGGCGTCGTCAGCAGCTGACGCTGACCTTCGCGCTCTTGGCGAAGGAGACGTGGACGTGGTCCATGTGGTTGGCGGTCGCGCCGCCGCGGTCCTCCATGGTGTCCCAGCCGCTGCCGTCGTTGTACCGCTGGCGCCAGATGACGTAGGTGACGCCGAAGTCCTTCTGGTTGGCCAGGATGTAGTCGGCGATGGCGTTGCCGGTGGCGGTGTCCACCATGAAGTCCAGTGCCAGCCCGGAGGGGTGGTCACTGGCGTTGGCGCGGCCTGCGACACCGCCGACGTTCGTGACGCCGAACTTCGCCTTGATGTGGTTGCCGACCTGGGCCACGTGCGGCTTGGTGCCGGCGAGGCTGGTCGAACACGACGCCGTCGCGGCGGGGACGGTCTTCTTCACCGGGGCGGGTGCCTTGGTCGACGTCGTCGGCTTCGGGGGAGCCGACGTGGTCGAGGGCGGCGGGGTGGGGCTTGAGCTGGAGGGCGGGGTCGTGCTGGTCGACGGCGGGGGAGTCACGCTGGAGACCGGGGGAGCCTGCAGCGCGAGCGCGGCACTGGCCGCTTCGACGTCAGGGGAACCTGCGGTGGTCAGCCACATCGACGCCGGGAGCGCCGTGGCGACGGCTGCCGCGATACCTGCGGGGAGCTTCCACTGCGGAGCCTTTGTCTTGCGATGTCTGCCGGCCATTTCTCTGATCACTCACCACTTCGGGGACGGGAACTCGCGTCGGGGGCCGCGAGCTCCGGGCAACATTACGAAATGGACACGGCAATGTCACGCGTGAGTGTGCTCGCCCACAGTTACCTTGATCGGTGAACCGAACAGGGCTCACGTCCGTACAGACCCTAGAAGTGCTTTTCTGTGAGCACGGTGAGTGACGAGGTCAGCCGGCCTTGCAGCTCTGGAAGTACAGCGCGCCGTCCGGCGAGGTCACGTTCATCCCCTGGGCGCGCGGCGCCCGTCCCGTCGCCGCCGAGGCCGAGATCGCGGTGCAGACCAGCTGGTTGAGGGCCTGATCGGAGAGCTTGCGCGCGCTGAACGGCAGAACCATGGACGGTGGGTCGCTCGCGTACACCTCGACCCGCCCCACTTCGGGCGGAACGAACGTGGTGAGCCCCTGCGCGGCCTCCCGATCCGTAGGCCCTTTCAACAGCAGCGTGATCGCGCCCTCGGGGGAGATGAACCCTTCGCTGGCCCGGCTCACCGGGACGACCCGGCCATCGGAGACGAAGTACAGCGTCAGCCCGCCGAGGACCGCCGGCCCCGAGGTGGCGCGGATCGACGGTCCCGGCCCGGCCGGGACGACGCCGGTCGGCTGCACACCGCAGGCCGTCAGCAGTGCCGCGGCCGCGAGGGCGGGCAGCAGCCGGATCTTCCTCATCGCGTCACTCCTTCGGCCCGATGCGGCAGACGCAGGACGAACCGGGCGCCGTGCCCGGTGTTGGCCGCCGTGATGTCGCCGCCGTGCAACCGGGCGTTCTCCAGCGCGATCGCCAGGCCCAGCCCGCTGCCCTCGGACCGGGCGCGGGCGGTGTCGGCCTTGGTGAACCGGTCGAACACGTGCGGGAGGACCTCGGGGTCGATCCCGGGGCCGTGGTCTTCGACCTCCAGCGTGACGTTCTCGTCGTCGGTACGCAGGCGGACGTCGACCGGCGCGGCGCCGTGCCGGAGCGCGTTGCCGACGAGATTGGCCACGATCAGGTCGAGCCGCCGCCGGTCCACCCGGGCGAGGACGCCGTCGGGCAGATCGGTGACCAGGTCTTCGCCGTCGCGCCAGCCGCGGGCGTCGAGGCTGTCCCGGATCGCCGTCGCGAGATCCCATTCGTCGAGCGCGAGTTCGGCGCGGCCCGCGTCGAAGCGGGAGATCTCGACCAGGTCCTGGACGAGCCGGGTCAGCCTGCGGGTCTCGCCGGAGACCAGCCGCGCCGCGACGGCGGTGTCCGGCGGCAGCGTCTCGGCGTCCTCGTCCAGGACGTCGGTGACCGCGTTCATCGCCGCGAGCGGGGTGCGGAGTTCGTGCGACACGTCGGCCACGAACCGGCGGGCGTCGGCCTCCATGGCTCTCAGCTCGCCGACCGTGCGTTCCAGTTCCGCGGCCGTGTTGTTGAAGGTGGTGACCAGCTCGGCCAGTTCGTCGGACCCCTTGGCGGGCAGCCGGACGTCGAGCCTGCCTTCGCCGAGCTGGGCGGCGGCGGTGTTGAGCGCCCGTACCGGCCGCAGCACCTGCCTGGCGGCCAGCAAGGCGAGGGCGGCGGCCAGCGGAAGCGCGAGCGCGGCCATCCGCCACGCGGACTTCGCGAGTTCCTCGATGGCCTGTTGCTGCTGGACGAGTGAGGTGAGTGAGTACACCTCGACACCGGTGGCGCCCATCGACCCGTTCGGTTGGCGTGCCAGCACCGGCAGGCCCACCAGGAGCTCTGGGGTGGCATCGCGATCCCGTCGCTGGAACTGGATCCGGGTGTCTTTGGCGACCGTTTCCCGGAGTTCGGGGGAGAACGTGGTCAGGTCCGGGCCGTTGACCGACCGCAGGTCCCGGTAGACCGCGACGGCGTTCAATCGCAGGCTGCCCGCGAAGTCGTTGAGCTGCTCCTGGGTCGGTGGCGTGGACAGTGGGCGGCCGTACGCGGCGACCCGGTCCTTCAGCTGGTTCATCGCCGCGTCTTGGACCGCTTCGAGGATGGCGTTGCGGGCCGAGACGTAACTGGCTCCCGCCGCGGCCGCCGCCCCGATGATCGTCATCGCCGCGAAGGCCAGGATGAGCCGGGGCCGCAGTCCGGAGAGCAGCCTCATGAACGGCCGAACCGGTACCCGAAGCCCCGGACGGTCTGGACGTGATCGGGCTTCGCGGGAACGTCTTCGATCTTCGCGCGCAGCCGCTGGACACAGGCGTCGACCAGCCGGGAGTCACCGAGGTAGTCGTGATCCCACACGGCGGAGAGGATCTGCTGGCGGCTGTAGACCTGTCCGGGCGTGCGCGACAGCTCCAGCAGCAGTTTCAGCTCGGTCGGGGTGAGCGAGACGGGCACGCCGTTCTTCGTGACCACCAGCCCGGCGCGGTCGATGACCAGCTCGCCGTGCCGTTCCCCACCAGGGTTCTCCTCGCCGGCGGGCTTCTCGCTCACCGCGCGCCGCAGCACCGCCCGGATCCGGGCGTCGAGCACGCGGGGCTCGATCGGCTTGGTCACGTAGTCGTCGGCGCCGGCCTCCAGCCCGGCCACGATGTCGAAGTCGTCGCTGCGGGCGGTGAGCATGATGATCGGCACCTCGCCCGCGGCGCGGATGCGGCGGCAGGTCTCGAAGCCGTCGATCCCGGGCAGCATCAGGTCGAGTACGACGATGTCGGGCTGGAACACCCGCAGCTTCTCCAGGCCGAGCTCACCGCTCTCGGCGGTGTGGACGGTGTGCGCCTGACGGCGCAGCGCGAGTTCCAGACCCTCCCGGACGGACGCGTCGTCTTCGATCACAAGGACACTTGCCACGCCGCCATTATTCGGACAACGGCGCGCGGATGCGAGTCGGCTCGATCTTGTAGCAGAACCATGACATTGTCCGGACCTCACCGCGAAACGCCGTGGGGACAGTGGGATGCATGGCCGTACTCACCCAGGAAGCGAAGCCGACCCCCGCCCACCGTCCCCTGCCGGGGCGGCACGCCGAGACCAGGCGCACCCTGTCCAGGGCCGTGTTCCAGCTCGCCACCGGACTGGGACTGGCCGCCGCGTTCGTCGTGACCTTCGTGCTGTTCGTGCACACGTCGGCCGGACAGCTCGCGGAGAACGGCGTCGTCCGCAGCGCGCAGTCCGGCCGGTGGTCCACAATGGACTGGGCGGGGCCGTTGCGGGACCAGGACATGGTGCTGGTGATCGGCGCGGCCGTCGTCGGGCTCGTCGTCCTGGCGTTGATTCGCCGGAAACCCGGTCTTCTGGTCCCCGCGCTGAGTGTCCTGGTGTTCCCGCTCGTCACCGCGCAGTTGCTCAAGCTGTACGTGCTCGACCGCCCCGAACTGCCCGACGGCGGTTACGGTCCCGGGCACAACAGCTTCCCGAGCGGACACGTCAGCGCCGCCATGGCGATTCTGATGGCCCTCGCTTTCGTTCTGCCGCAACGATTCCGTCCGGCGATCATCGGGATGGGCGGCGTCGCCGTCGCCTGGGTCGCGTCGTCGACCGTCGCGCTGGGCTGGCACCGACTGAGTGACACGGCGGGTGCCTGCCTGCTGGGGGCGTCCTTCGCCTGCCTCCTCGCCGCCTGGCTGACCACCCGGCGCCGCGACCTCCGCCGTACGCCCGCCGCGCTGGTGGCACTGGCCGCGGTGTTGCCGACCGGCATCGTGCTGATCGGGTTCGCCGTACTGCACACCGCGACCGCCGGTGCCGCGCAGTTCGTCGCCGCGCTGGTGCTGGCCGCGCTGTCCGCGGTGGGCATCGTGCTGGTCGCGCTGTGGCCGCTGCGCGGGTCCGCGTTCGAACGACGGGCCGGTGTGGAGACCAGGGTGGTCGACGACCTGCTCGAGACTCGCCTCGTGACCCGCCGCTGACGCGGGTTTTTGGAGGTGCCCCGAATGTCACGTATGGGACGTTTTCCGTCTCATACGTGACATCTCTCGTGACTCACGACCCGAGCTTCACCGGCAGGTTGTGCAGACCTCGGGTGATCGCGCTCGGCCACCAGACGAGCCGGTCTTCGGGCACGGTCAGCGTCATCGACGGCGCGCGGTCGAACAACGTCTCCAGCGCCGCGGACGCCTGCATCCGTGCGAGCGCGGCGCCGATGCAGATATGCGGGCCGACCCCGAAGGCCACGTGCCGCACCGGCCGCTCGCCCGGGCGGAACGCGAGCGGTTCGGGGTGGACGTCGGGGTCACGATTGGCCGCCAGCAACGACAACAGGATCGGGTCGCCCGGTTCCATCCGCTGCCCGGCCAGTTCCATCGGCTCGGTGACGAACCGCCAGCTGGTGTTCTGCAGCGGGGTGTCGCGGCGCAGGACCTCCTCGATGACGAGCGTCAGCCGCGAGCCGTCGGCGCGGGCGCGGGCCGCCTCCTCCGGATGCGTGATGAGGGTCAGCGCGGTGGAGGCGATGAGGCTGATCGTGGTCTCGTGCCCGGCGATCAGCGAAAGGAACGCGGTCGCGGCGACCTCTTCCGCGGTGAGCTTCCCGGCGGCTTCCTGTGCGAGCAGGTCGCTGATCAGGTCCGCGCCGGGTTCGGCCCGTTTCCGCGCGACGACGTCGGCGAGCAGTTCGTCCAGTTCGTCGGTCGCCTTCAGCATCGACGGCATGTCGGTGACGTCACCGGCGGCGACCACCAGCGCGGGCGGGCGTACCTTGGCCAGGAGGGTGTCGGGGATGCCGATCAGCTCGCAGATCGACCGGATGCCCAGCGGGTAGGCGAAATCCTCGACGAGGTCGCCCTCGCCGCGCTCCAGGATCGGGTCGAGCAGTTCGTTCGCCAGCTGATGCGTCCGGTCGCGCATATGTTGCAGCCTTCGTGGCCCGAACGCGCCGGCACAGGCCTTCCGCAGCCTCGCGTGCTCGTCGCCCTCGACGTTGTTCATATGCCCGATGAGCGTCGGGCGGTGGTCGGCGGGCAGCCCGAGATTGGCTTTGCGCCAGTGTTCCGCGGCCACGGAGGGGCATTTGGACAACCGGGGGTCGGCCATCGCCGAGACGACGTCCGCGTGCCGGGTCAGCAACCAGGTCCAGGTGTCGCCCGGCAACGGAAGCCGGAACGCCGGGGCGTTCGCCCGCAGCCATTCGTACGCGGGCGAGGGGTCCCGGTCGAAGTCCGGGCCGAACATGACCGGGACCGCTGCGGCGTCGTATGCGGCGTCTGGCATACGAGCCACCCTGCCAGCTTGTGGCGGCATCGTGTCCGGCGAACGCAGGCATTGCGCTGTCTCACGCGATCGTCAACGCGGTCCCCCTGTCACCCTCTTGTGGTGACCAGCAAGATCGAGGCGGGTGCGGTGCGTAACGGATGGAGGTGGCCCTCGTCAGCGACTTCGGGCTACGGGAGGAACTGAAGACCGCGAACCGTGACGTGGTCCCGGAACGGCAGACCGGTTCGGTCCGCGGGTTCGCCGACACCGTCGGGCTCGCCGCCGCCCGCGTCTGGCGGCTGCGAAGCCGTGCCTGGAACACCCTGCGCCATCCGGCGGGCTGGGAGCTGTGGCGGCTGCCGCCCGCGGCCGTGGTCTGGATGCTCGGCACCGAACTCGCCGTGTCCGGGTGGGCGCTCTACAGCGGTTTCAAGGCCTCCGCCACCACCACCGACCTCGTCCGCTTCGGCGTGATCGCGGGCTGCGCCATCTGGTACCTCGTCCAGACCCAGCATCCCGAGGAACAGCGGCGCGCCGACGACCGGCGTGGCGAGCACATCGACCAGACCGCGGTCTGGCTGGGCAGCGCGGCCGTCCTGCTCCCGCCCGCGTACTCGCTCGCGCTGCTGCTGATGGTGCGCGTGCAGCGCTACTCCATCGCGCACAAGGCGATGACGACGTTCCTCTTCACCACCGCCGCGCACGCCGCGTCCATCCTCGGCGTGCACACGATCACCGAACTGACCTCGCTGCACACCTGGCTCGAATCGGGCACGCTCCCGCAGGGAGCGGGCGACATCGTGTTCGCCGCCGTCGCGCTGGTGGGCGCCGCGCTCTGGTACTTCGCGTCGCAGACGCTCCTGATCAGCATCGCGCGCGGCCTGGCCTGGGGCGGCTGGCGCCGTCAGAAGCTGATCGGCAGCTGGGCCGACAACGCGGACTTCGTCTACGCGCTGCAGCTCGCCGCGTGCACCACGATCCTCGGCGCGGTCAACATCGCGCTGGTGCCGCTGGTGATGATCGGGGTAGCGCTGCGCTCGACCCGGCTCTCGCAGGCGCTGGCGGACACGATCGCGCGCAGCCAGCGCGACCGGAAGACCGGGCTGCTGACCGAGGACTCCTTCCACGCGCCCGCGGCGCTCAGGTTGCTCGAAGACCAGACCGATCGGCGTCCGACGGCGTTCCTGATGCTCGACCTCGACCACTTCAAACAGTGGAACGACAAGTACGGGCATTCCGGCGGCGACATCGTGCTCGGCTGCGTCAGCGCGGTACTGCGGCAGAACACGCGTGCCTCCGACGTCGTCGGGCGCTGGGGCGGCGAGGAGTTCGCGGTACTGCTCCCGGACACCACCCGTGAGGAGGCCATGCGGATCGCCGAGCGGATCCGGGAGGCCGTGGCGAAGACCGCGATCACCGGGCTGACGGAACTCGCCAGCGGGCACGCCACCAACGAACCCCGCGCCGTGGGACCGATCCACGGCTGCACGGTGTCGATCGGCGTCGGGCTCTCACCTGAGCACTCGACGGATTACGGCGAGCTGTTCCGTGCGGCGGACTCGGCGATGTACGCGGCGAAGCGGAGCGGACGGAACCGGGTCGTCGTGGCTCCTCCTGCCCCTGTCTCCCCGGAACCTCCGGCGCCCAGGGCACCGACGTCCCCGCTGAGCCGGGCCGGCGATTCACGGCGGGAGTGACCCGGCCGCATTTAGAGGACTAAACGCGGGTCACTGAGCTGAGCCCTCGAGCCTGCCGCGCAGGACACTCGCCTTCCGGTCGTCGAGATCCATGACGAGCTGGAGCGCGTCACGCCACGCCGCTATCGCCTCCTCGGTGTGGCCCCGCGCCGCCAGCGCGCAGCCGCGTTCGTCGAGCGCGTCGGCCTGGCCCCAGACGTCACCGCAGTTCCGATAAGCGGTCAGTGCCTGCTCGCAGTATTCGAGCGCCTGCTCCAGGTCGCCGAACCGGCGGCAGGTCCTGGCCAGGGGGACCAGCGCGAAACCCATGCCGTGGTGGTCGGCGTCCTTGGCGTAGACGTCGAGGGCGCGACGGCCGTGGTCGAGGGCCAGGTCGCGGTCCCCGAGATCACGGTAGGCCCGGCCGAGGTGCACCCGCGCGGTCGCTTCGCCGAGCTGGTACCCGATCCGCGCGTTCACCGCCACGCTCTGCTCGACCAGCTGCACGGCTTCGGCGTAGTCCTCGCGCTCGTGCGCGATGTTGCCGAGGCCCACCAGCGCCCAGCCGAGGCTCGGGTTCTCGCCGATCTCGCCGGAGATGTCGACGGCCTGGCTGTACAGCTCGTGCGCGCGGTCGAGGGCACCCCGCCGCCGGTGCGCCTCGGCGAGGTTGATCGCCGACCACGCCAGCCCGCCGAGGTCGCCGCCCGCCTTCGCGGACTCGATCGCCACGTCATGGCTGGAGATCCAGGTCTGCCACGGCCTGCCGAGCAGGTGGTAGTCGAACATCTCCACCGGCAGCCGCCAGCCGATCTCGTACAGCCCGTGGTCCAGCGCCAGGCGGGCGACGCCGGTGATGCTCGGCATCTCCGACGCGCACCAGATGTAGGCCTCGTCGAACGTGGCGAACCGCAGCGGCTCGACGCCTTCGGGAGCGGGGCCGAGGTCGACGTGGTGGTCGCGGGCGGGCGTCAGTGTCCAGCTCGCCGCGTTGGCCGCGTGGAGATACCAGTGGGTGAGCCGGGAAACCGCCGCCTGCCGCTCGTCCCGCCATTGTCCGGCGGCGGCCTCTTCGGCGGCGTAGACACGGAGCAGGTCGTGGAACCGGTAGTACAGCGGGCCGACCTGCTGGACGAGATGCGCCTGGACGAGCTTGTCGACAAGTCGCCGCGCTTCGTGTCCGGGCAGTCCGGCGAGCGCGGCCGCCGCGCCTGCGGTGAACCGCGGGCCGGGGTGGAGGCCGAGCAGCCGGAACATGCGGGCGGTTTCGGCCTCGAGCGCGCGGTAGGACCAGCTGAAGGCGGCACGGACCCCGACGGCGTCGTCGTCGACCGCGAGCAGTTCCAGCCGCCGCCCCTCGGCGACGAGTTCGGCGGCGAGGTCTCCGACACGCTGGTGAGGATGGGTGGCGACCCGTTCGGCGGCGATGTTCACCGCCAGCGGCAGCGCCGCGCACAGCCGCACGAGTTCGCCGACACCTTCGGGATCGCCCGCCGCGCGGTCGTCCCCGATGAGCTCGGCCATGAGCCGCGTCGCTTCGAGATCTTCCAGTGGCTCCAAGGAAACCTGCACCGCGCCGCTGCCGACGACCAGTCCGGAGAGCCGTCGCCTGCTGGTGATCAGCACGGTGGTGTCCGGGGTCCCGGGCAGCACCGGCCGCACCTGAGACGAGTCGAGCGCGTTGTCCAGCACGACGAGCGTGCGCTGGCCCCGCAAGAGACCGCGCAGGAGGGCGAGCCGCATGTGCTCCTCGGCGGGAACGCGGTCGGGGCGGACACCGACGCAGCGGAGGAGGTCGTCGAGGATGTCGGCGGGCTGGGCGGGGGAGCCCGCCGCGTAGCCGCGCAGATCCGACCAGAGGACGCCGTCGAACTCCTCCTGCCGCCGGTTCGCCCATTTCAGGACCAGCGCGGTCTTCCCGACTCCGGGCGGACCGGCCACGAAGACCACTTTGGCCGGTCCGGTGAGGATTGTTTCGTCGAGCAGGGCGAAATGTTCCTCGCGGCCGACGAAATGGCCCGGCGGAGGCGGAAGGTGAACGTACGGTTCCGCACGGGCGGCTTCGGCGAGCACGATCAGTGTCCCGCCCGCCTCCAGCGCGCGATCGCAGGCTTCGGCGAATTCCGCGCTCGGCGGGGTGAGCCCGCGTTCCACCCGGCTGATGAGACTCTTGTCGACGTAGGCGACTTTCTGGAGTTCGCGCAACGCCAGTCCTTTGGCCTGCCGCCGTTGCCGCAGCGCGCGTCCGAACGCCGACGCCGCCGTCGAAACCGGCCGCGGTTCCGCCCGTGCTTTCCCGGCTTCCCCGGATCTGGCCGAGCCGGAATTCTCGGTCACCAGAAGCACCTTTCTCCCTGCTCCGCGGCAGATCGTGCCACAACGGCCAGAAGGCGGGCAGGGCCATCTGCCGATTCGCCGCTGGGCGAAATGGCTCCGCTTGCGACAACCTTCCCATTACATGGGTCACAACACGGCCACCGGGTGCGCGGAGAAGGAAAGGCTGCCCCCAAACTGAGCGAGAACGCGCCCGTTCCCCACCGGTGCGCCGGTCGAAAGGGAGGTGGGTCATGCGCGACCGCGAAATGTGAGCAGGCCCTGTTCCGCCTTGCGAACAACCGGGCGAGTACTGATCTCCTCGTGAGCCGGTCGTGGCCGCCTTTCCCGGCGGCCACGATCGTGACCTTTCGGAACATGTAGGACCGCTTAACGTCGGTGTAGATCTTTTCACTTGTCCTGACGGGTCCGCCGAGGCAGCTTGAAGAGGTATCGAGCGGCAAGGCGAAAGGACCAAAGTGAGCATCGGCGCACCGGGAACCCTGATCCGGATGGGCGTTCTCGCCCTGTTGTGGGGATCGGGCTTCCTGTGGATCAAGCTCGCGCTGACCGGGCTTCCGCCCGTTCAGCTCACCGTCATCCGCTGCGCCCTCGGCGCGGCCGTCCTTCTCGTACTGGCCCGCTGGGCCGGGCAGCGCCTTCCGCGGGGCCGCCGGATCTGGGGCAGGCTGCTCATCGCCGCCTTCTTCTGCAACGCCTTGCCGTTCGCGTTGTTCAGCATCGGTGAACTGACCGTGGATTCCGGGATCGCCGGGGTGATGAACGCGACGACCCCGCTGTGGTCGTTGCTGATCGGCATCGGGATCGGCGGCGAACGCCGCGTCACGCCGGTCCGGGTCGGCGGGCTGGTCCTCGGTTTCGCCGGCATCCTGCTGATCTTCGCGCCGTGGCAGAAGAGCGGCCTGTTCGGCTGGGGGACGCTGGCCCTGCTCGGCGCCGGAATCAGTTACGCCATCGCTTTCGCTTACATGGGGCGGAAACTCGTCGGCCAGGGCGGGCCGATCGCGATCTCCGCCGCCCAGTTGCTGACCGCCACCGGGCTGAGCGCGCTCGCGCTGCCGTTCGACGCGGCGCCGACCGGGCCGCTCAACGTGACCGCGGTGCTCGCCGTCGTCGTACTCGGGATCTTCGGCACCGGCGTCACCTTCTACCTCAACTACCGGCTCATCGCCGACGAAGGCGCGACCTCCGCGGCGACCGTCGGCTACCTGCTGCCGGTCGTCTCGGTAGCGCTGGGCGCGATCGTGCTCGGCGAAGAACTCGGCCCCCGCGTGCTCGCCGGGATGGCGGTGGTGCTGGCAGGCGTCGCGCTGACGCGCTACGTGAGGTCTTCGGCGAGCAAGTCCATCAGCAGCCCGTCGTGCCAGCCGTCGCCCTCGGTGTCGCGTTCGTAGCGGCGCATCACCCCGACCTCGCGGAAGCCGACGGCCTTGTAGCAGCGGATCGCGGCGTCGTTGTCCACGGCGGGATCGATCACCAGCCGGTGATGCCCGAGATCGTGGACGAGGTGGCGGGCCATCGTGCGGACGGTGTCGGTACCCAGCCCGCGGCCGTGCGCCGCCGGGTCGAGGAAGAGGTCGACCGACGCGTGCCGGTACATCGGGTCCTCCTCCTCGCCGTACTGGACGAGACCGCGGACGATGCCGTCCTCCAGGACGGTGAAGCAGGCCGTCAGCGGATCGTCGAACGGCCAGGTGGGGGAATCGTCGACCGAACCCCAGCGTGCCCTGACCTCGGCCGTGCCGATGATCCGCCGCAGCTCCGGGACGTGGGCTTCGGTGACCGGGGCCAGTATCACGATCTCCCCGCGCAACTCGGTGGTCAGTTCCCGCTCCGTCCGCTCGTTCGAGTGGCGCCAGTCTAGGGAGAAACCGGCGAGGGCGCCGTCGGAACCGCACGAAAACAGGGGCCTTCTCAGCCTGAATCAGGTATCAACGAAGACGACGGTGGAGGTGGGTCATGGGGAACCTGTACGAGGGGGCGCGTCCGGCCGGGGAACGCGTCGACGCCGGGGAGACGATCGTGCGCGCGGCGGTGCTGCGGAAGGCGACCGAAGCGGTGGTCGCGAACGCCCGCGACGCGACCGATTGCCGGATGCTGCTGGAAATGCTCGGGTTGCGCGCCGAGCCCGGGAACCGATCCGGCGAGGAAGCCGCCTGACGCCACGTGAGTGGCGCTTCAGCGTCGCGGCAGCACGCAGAATTCGTTGCCTTCCGGGTCGGTCATGACCACCCAGTCGTCGTCCTCGGGATCGTCGACGATCTTGGCGCCGAGTGAGACCAGCCTGGCGACCTCTTCGCGTTGCTCGAGTTCGGTGGGGGCGAGGTCGAGGTGCAGCCGGTTCTTGCCGGACTTCTCCTCGGGCACCGGCTGGAAGAGCAGGCTCGGCACGTCCTGGCTCTTCAACTCGACGTAGGTCAAGCCGTGGCTGTCCGTCCAACGGGTGGTTTCGGGATAGCCGAGCGCCTCCTTCCAGAACGCGGCCAGTGCTTCGGCCTCACGGCAATCGACGGTGACGGCGAGCATCCGGGTTCGCATCGTTCCACGGTGCCACGGGATGGCGAGGTTTGCCGGATGCGCATCCGGGCATCCGGCGGGCAGCAGTGGCCACTTCGCCGAAGGGAGCATCATGAAGGCCGTCACCTGGCACGGGAAACGCGATGTCCGGGTGGACACCGTGCCGGACCCGAAGCTGCTCGAACCGACCGACGCCATCATCCGCATCACCTCGACCGGGATCTGCGGGTCTGACCTGCACCTCTACGAGGTCCTCGGTGCCTTCATCGACGAGGGCGACATCCTGGGACACGAGCCGATGGGCGTGGTGGAAGAAGTCGGGGCCCAGGTGACCGGTCTCAAGCCCGGCGACCGCGTCGTGGTGCCCTTCAACATCTCCTGCGGCCACTGCTTCATGTGCGACCGCGGCCTGCAGTCGCAGTGTGAGACCACGCAGGTCACCGACCGCGGCAAGGGCGCGGCGCTGCTCGGCTACACCAAGCTCTACGGCCAGGTCCCCGGCGGCCAGGCCGAATACCTGCGTGTCCCGCAGGCACAGTACGGCCCGATCAAGGTGCCGGAGGGCCCGCCGGACGAGCGTTTCGTGTACCTGTCCGACGTCGTGCCGACGGCGTGGCAGGCCGTCGAATACGCGAACATCCCCGAGGGCGGCACGGTCGTGGTCTTCGGGCTCGGCCCGATCGGCCAGTTCTGCTGCCGGATCGCGAAACACCGGGGCGCGGGCAAGGTCATCGGCATCGACCTCGTCCCGGAACGGCTCGCGAAGGCGGCCGCGGCCGGTGTCATCACTTACGACACGCGTGAGCACAAGTACATCGGCGACCTCATCCGCGAGGCCACCGACGGCAGGGGAGCGGACTCGGTGATCGACGCCGTCGGCATGGAGGCGCACGGCGCCCCGGTCGGACGGTTCGCGCAGAACCTCGTCGGTCTCCTGCCCGATCCGATCGGCGCGAAGATCACCGAGAAGGCCGCGATCGACCGGCTGAGTGTGGTGTACGCGGCGATCGACGGCGTCCGGCGCGGCGGCACGATCTCGCTGAGCGGCGTCTACGGCGGCATGGTCGACCCGCTGCCGATGATGGACCTGTTCGACAAGCAGATCACGCTGCGGATGGGCCAGGCCAACGTCCGGCGCTGGATCGACGACATCATGCCGCTGATCACCGACGACGCAGACCCGCTCAGCGTCGAGGGTTTCGCCACGCACAAGCTGCCGCTGGCCGAAGCACCGCACGCCTACGAGATCTTCCAGAAGAAGCAGGACGGCGCGGTCAAAATCCTCCTGGAGCCTTCGGCGGCTTGAGGTGTCGACCCGCGCACAGCGGGTATCCGATAGCCGCAGATCCTCACGAAGGGAGTCAACGATGACTACGGCACGGGACATCATGACGGCGGACGTGACCTGTGTATCCGGTTCCGAAACCATCCTCGACGCGGCCAAGAAGATGGCCTCCGAGTCGGTCGGTGCGCTACCGATCTGCGGGGAGGACGGCAAGCTCCAGGGCATGTTGAGCGACCGCGACATCGTGGTGAAGGTGCTCGCCGAGGGCAAGGACCCCAGGGCGTTGCACGCTTCGGAGCTGGCGCAGGGCGAGGCAGTGACGATCGGCGCGGACGACGACGCCGAGGAGATCATGCGGACCATGTCGAATCACAAGGTCCGGCGCCTACCGGTGATCGACGGCCACAAGCTGGTCGGGATCGTCGCGCAGGCCGACGTGGCCAGGGCACTGCCCAATCCGGACAGTGGTGAACTGGTCGAGGCGCTGTCCTACGACTGAGTGAACCGTTACGGAAAAAGGCCCGCTCGTGCGGGCCTTTTTCGGGTCCTGGCAGGCTTGCCGAGTGGCTTTCTTCGACATCGACGGGTACGAGCCGGGGTGGCTCTCCGGGCTGAGCACCATCCGGAAGGCACACGGCGACCGGCTGCGCGGATGGTAGGGCGCAGGCTGCGGCACGTCCACCTGACCTGGTTCGTCGAATACGACGAGTGGCTCGAGGACGCGCCGGTCGTGGTGGACTTCGGCGAAGAGCGGCTGGAGATCACCCACTTCAAGTTCGACGATCTTTCGCTCACCTGGAACACGATCGACCCCTACGGCAAGGCGGAATGGCTCTGGGGCGATCCGGCGGAGGCCAGTCCGCTCCGGTGGCGTCACGACGTCCACCCCGAACTGTCCGCTTTGGAGGGTCAGGAACTCCAGGACGTCGAACTCCTCGCCTGCACGACCCGCGACATGGCCGAGGGCATGGTCGCGCTGGGGTTCGTCTTCCCGCACGGCCGGTTCACCGTCTTCAACGCGATGGACGAGAACGGGCTCGAGTTCACCGACCCGGGCCCGGACTTCCAGGTGTTCCGCGTTTAGTCCTCTGAATGCGTTCGCCCGAAGCCGGGGTGGCGTTCCCGACACTCTCCGCGCGGTCGAAGCATGGGCGGAGCTGATCGACTCTGTGCCAAGGTGAGGGAGAACAACCCTTGAGCCCAGGTGGTGACCCCGGATGGCACTGAAGATCGGTTACAAGGCGTCGGCCGAGCAGTTCGGCCCGCGCGACCTCGTCGAGTACTCCGTGCTCGCCGAGCAGGTCGGGCTGGACAGCGTGATGGTCAGCGACCATTTCCAGCCCTGGCGGCATCAGGGCGGCCACGCGCCGTTCTCGTTCGCGTGGATGGCCGCGGTCGGTGAACGCACCGAACGGGTGGTCCTCGGCACCAGCGTGCTGACCGCGACGTTCCGCTACAACCCGGCCGTGGTGGCACAGGCGTTCGGCACCCTCGGCAGCCTGTACCCGGGCCGGATCCTGCTCGGCGTCGGCAGCGGGGAGGCGCTCAACGAGGTCGCGGTGGCCCGGATCGAGTGGCCCGCGTTCAAGGAGCGGTTCGCGCGACTGCGCGAGGCGATCGACCTGATGCGGAAACTGTGGTCCGAGGAGCGGGTGACCTTCGAAGGCGAGTACTACCAGACCACCGACGCGACCGTGTACGACCGTCCCGAGGGCGGGGTGCCGATCTACATCGCGGCGGGTGGTCCGGTGATGGCGAAGTACGTCGGCAAGCAGGGCGACGGCTTCATCTGCACCAGCGGCAAGGGGATGGAGCTCTACACCGAGAAGCTGCTCCCGGCGGTCGCGGAAGGCGCGGAGCAGGTCGGCCGGAGCACCGGCGACATCGACAAGATGATCGAGATCAAACTGTCCTACGACCCGGACCCGGCGCAGGCGCTGGAGAACACCCGGTTCTGGGCGCCGCTTTCGCTCACCCCGGAGCAGAAGGCGGGCATCGAGGACCCGGCGGAGATGGAGAAGGCCGCGGACGCGCTGCCGATCGAGCAGGTCGCCCGACGCTGGATCGTCACCTCCGACCCGGCCGACGCCGTCGAGCAGATCAAGCCGTACGTCGAGGCCGGGTTCAACCACCTCGTCTTCCACGGCCCCGGCCACGACCAGGAGCGGTTCCTGCGCTCGTTCTCCGAGCAGGTCGTCCCCGGGCTGCGCGAACTCGGCTGAACCGGTACGGGTAGCGGCGCCGCACGGCACCGCTACCCGTACCCCGGGTTCACACCGGCGACGGCAGATTCTTGCCCTTCTTCCCCGTCGGCTTCTTCGGTTCCTGTGTGCTCTTCTTCGCGGGGCCACCGCGTTGCGTGTCCGCGCGGTCCAGTTGTTCCTGTTTGCGGACGGCGAGTTCGCGGGCGGTGGGCACGTGTCTCCTGACGGGGCCACCACGCTGCGCGTCCGCGCGGTCGAGCTGTTCCTGTTTGGCGATCGCGTCCTTGCGCGAGTAGATCGGCCTCCTGATCGGGCCACCGCGTCGCGTGTCCGCCTGGTCGATCTGCTCCTGTTTGAGAATCGCCGCTTCCCTCGGCGTGAGAGGTCTTTTGATCGCGCCGCCGCGCTGCGTGTCCGCGCGATCGATCTGTTCCTGTTTGCGGATCGCCTGTTGACGCGGCGTCGGCACCTTCGTGGGGAAGGCCCTCGTGATGTGCTCCTCCCACTCCGTCCGGATCGGGTTGACTGCTTTGACGTAGCCGCCTTTGCCGTCCGGCACGATCTGCGGCCGGTAGGTGTCCCGCAGGGCTTGGAGGAACGTCTTCCGTTTGTGTGGATCGGGAAGGACATTCTGGAGGATCGCGTCCTCGATGAACCGCCGGTTCTTCTCCGTCGGCGCCGACTGCAGTGCTTCGGCGAACCGGTACGCGGTGGGCAGGTAGGGGTTTTCGTGGACCTCTTTGACGGAGAACGGCGGCGCCACCCCCTGCATGGCGCCGATGGCGGCCCGTAGCTGGCTCGATCCTCGTAACGCCTTGTCGACACCGTAGCCCGAAGTCGGGACGCGGCCGGTCGTCCCCGTTTTCGGCGTCCCCGTTTTCGGGGTCGCCGGAGTCTTGGCGCCGGTCATCTGGTTTTTCGGCGGCGGTGGCGGGGGATCTCCTCCTCGCCGTTTGGCCGGAGGGCCGTCCTCGTCGCCGCCCCTGCGTTCGCGCTCGCGATCCGCGAGCGCCGTCGCCAGGTCCGTCCGGGCCTGTGCGAGGCGATCCTTGATCTTCTTCTTCGACTCCTCGCCGAGCTTGCCGTTGACGTGCTGCTGAAGTCCCCAGATCGCCCGTTCGAGCTTCCGGATGTGAGCGTCCCGGTTGTACGGCTTGGCCTGGTGCTCGGCTTTTTTGAGAAGTTTGTTCAGCTCCCTGCGGCTGTCCGTCGCCTGCGTCAGCTTCGCGGTGGCTTTGGCTCGCTGCTTCTCGGTCTTCGCGTCGGCCACCTGCCTCCGCAGGGCGGCGAGTTGTTTGTCCACTTTGGACATGCGGTTCAACAGGCCCTTCGCCGTCTCCTGGGACCTGCGGTGGATCTCGAAGGCGTCCGTCAGCAGGCCTTGGATATCGCTCGCGGAGATGCTCGGGCTGCTCAGCTTGGCGATAGCCCGGTTGGCCAGCACCTGCTTGTACAGCTTCTGTTTGTACTTCGGGTCCGCGGGGTCGAGCGGTGCGGTCAGATCGAGTATTTCCGCCAGGATCTTGGCCTTCAGTTTCTCCTTGGCCTTGGCAGGTCCGTTCTTGTCGGGAGGCGGGTCGGTGGTGAACGCGACCTGCTGGACTCCCGTCCCCAGCGTGGGTTCGAGCGAGTTCGACAGTCCGGACATCAGGACCGTCGCGGTCATCAGGCCCGCGACGGCGAGCGTGCCGGTTCCGAGGACCCGGGGAGGCTTCACCAGCGGATTCATTCGACCTCGCTCTCGGCCTTGGCCACGGAGACGGTGTCACCTTCGACGAGGCTGCCCGTCGTGCCTCTGTCCGTCCTCTTCTTCTCACGAGGCTCGGGTTCGGCCGGGACGACGATCGCGTCGCCCGAACTCACCTCGGTGATCGTGTGGGCCGCG
Organism: Amycolatopsis sp. NPDC039088; assembly: GCF_055598845.1. NCBI lineage: Bacteria > Bacillati > Actinomycetota > Actinomycetes > Pseudonocardiales > Pseudonocardiaceae > Amycolatopsis > Amycolatopsis sp. NPDC039088. Next base: position 103,608 of record NZ_JBVKAE010000007.1, read on the forward strand.
ATCTCGGGTTCGGGGGCCGCTTCGACCTGGCGTGCTGTCCGGGGCGTACTTTCCTGGGCCGCGAAGGAGACCTGGTCTTCCGCCGCCTTCACGGCCGGCTCAGGCTCGGGCTCGGCTTCCTGCCGCGCGGGGACTGGCGCGGTGTCGACGGCGGCCTTCACTACGTCAGGCGCGGCCTGGATCACCGGCGGTGGGACCCGAAGAGGCAGGGCCACCGGCTCCGGCACGGGCTCGATCGGCCGGGACACCGATCCGGTGCGGGTCGAAACGGGTGCCACCGGAACCGGCATCGGAACCGGTATGGGGACCGGCACGGCGGGTGCGGGTGCCGGGGGAGGAACGTCGGCCGGAGCCGGTAACGGGGCGGGAGGCGGTTCCTCAGCGGCGCCCGTGGCCGGCCGGTATCCCTCCTCGGCGAGGTATTCGGCGACGATGTTCTTGAGCGCTTCCGGCAGTTCGCCCGCGGCGAGCTGGGTCGTCGGGGGCGGTGGCTGCTCGTCGTTCCCGGCGATCAGCGTGGCCGCGAGCGCTCCCATGGTCACCCCTCCCGCGAACCCGGCCCAGGCCAGCGGGCCGGGGGTTCGTCGCCGCCGGACCGGGCGGAATTGACGTCGGGGCATTCGGCACCTTCCTTTCATCCTCAGCGTCGGACGTTGCCGAATGAAGCCGTCCGGCCCAGCTCGGACAAGGTTTTCCGGACGGTTCCGGACGATCCCGGACACCCCTAGACTCGGCCGGGTCCACCGACCTGGGGAGGAACCGTCGTGGCCGAAGACTGGCCGGATCCGCGTGAAGCCACCGATGCGGCGCAGTTCGTCGCGGCGATGCGCGCCCTTCGCGTCCGCAGCGATCTGAGTTACCGCGTTCTCGAACGCCGGGCCGCGAAGGCGGGGACGCCGTTGCCGAGCTCGACGATCAGCGGAGCGCTTTCGCGGGACACTCTGCCGAGGGCCGATCTGCTGGCGGCGTTCGTCCGTGCCTGCGGCGCCGACGAGGACACGGTCGAGCGCTGGCTGGCGGTGCGGGCCGATCTCGCCGCGTCGGAGCAGGAACCGGAACCGGCGCCCGAGGCCGCCGAGCCGGAGCGCGTCCCGGGGGAATCCCCGCGACGGCGCCCGAGGTTGCTCTGGCCCGTGGCCGGGGTGGCGGCCGTGGTGATCCTGGTGGTGGCCGGGCTGGTGGTATTCGACGATCCGCCGCGGGACCAGCCCGTCGTCACCACGGGTTCTTCGTCACCCGCGCCACCGGCTCCGACGACGGTTCCGGACGCCGAGGACGCCGGCCTCGCCGCGCCCCCGACCGGGCGTACGCGAATACGGCTCGCGCATACCGGGTTGTGCGTCGGGGAAGGACCGGAGAAGTTCGTGCAGGAGGAGCGGATCGTGCTCGGCCAGCAGGACTGCGCGACGGCGTCGCCGCCGATGTCGGTCGAGAAGGTCGAGGGCGGGTACCGGCTGCTCCTGCACAGTCCGGAGCATGGCGAAGGCTGTGTGACCGTCGACTACGGCGGCACGAACGCGTCGACCCTGCTGGCGGGCGACAACTGCGAGCCCGGACGTGCCGATCAGCGGTTCGCCTTCGAGCCGGTGGCCGCCCCGGTGAAGGGGTACCTGATCAAATCGGCCGCCGGCGCCAAGTGGTGTGTCGGGGTGTACAAGGGGAGCGGCGAGACCGGCGTCCAGCTCATCCAGGATCGGTGCGACGGCACCGCCGCCCAGGTGTTCCTCGTCGATTCGGTGGTATAGGACACGGCCTGGCCGGACGGTCAGGACTCGGTGACGAGCTTGCCGATCTCCTGGTCGAAGTCGAACCACTCGGGCTCGGAACCGGCGGGCACCACGTCGTAGGTGCGGTCGAGGAACTCGGCCAGCTCCTGCGCCGGGGCTTCGAGGACAGCGCAGCCGTCGGGTGCGCTGAGCGCGAAGATCACGATCGAGGCGTCGTCGGCCGGGCTGATGATCACATCGCCTTCACCCGATGGGGTGAGGAGGCCGTCCGCGAGCAGATCGCGGCCGAACATCCAGCGGACCGTCCCGCCGCCTGAGTGGTAGGCCACCACGACGGCGTAAGGGTCTTCGGGGTCGTACTCGAGATCGGCTTGGACGGGGAGGGGGTCGGCACCGAAAGTGCGCAGGCCGAAGATGATCGTCCCCCGGATGAGGTCGTTTTCCTTGTCCAACGCTTCAGCCCCTTACGTTCGGTTGCTGTTGATCTTCAGCTATGGATAACGCAATGTGAAGCCTTTTCGTGACCCCAGTCGACAACTTTCACACGTTCGGCTGAGAGCTGTGTCTCATGTGCTCACAGACGGTCTTCGTCGGCCACGTGCGGTGAGCGAGCCGGAAATGCGATCAGGCGTGCAAAAGAAAGAGATTCCGCACGTGCATATTCCGGTGCCTGACAATAGCACCACCATTCGGCGGATGGTTTCGATATTTATAGTGGTTAACATCATCTTGCGTCGTTCATGAAAATTCCAGGGACCGGCGTGGCTCCGTCCTGGACCTCGACGAGCTTTGATCGTTGTGGATTGGGAAGGACCTATCAAATGGGCGTGCGAATCACCGTAGTCATTCCTGAAGAAGACCGTCAGCGGCGCGAAGCCGTTTACGGCTCGCGGCCGCCGGTGCCGCGGGGTCGCGTCCCGGACCCGGCCCGGTCCGGCCGCGATACCACTCCGGCGGTGCCGCGTGCCCGAGGGTGGCGCCGTGATTGACCGGCTCCCGATGCGGGTGGGACATGCCGACATCGACCGGCTCGAGGGTGTCATCGCGGCACTCCGTGCGCGTGACTACCGAGAAGGCGGCGGGGCCTGCCGGGAGCTGCTGCGGGTGCTGGAACCCTACGGCGCGGCACTGCGGCGGGGCATCATGTCCGCGGCGCTGTCCCGGCGGCTGGCTGGTGTGGTCGCGGATCTGCACAACCTGGTCGGCTGGACGGAATTCGACTCCGGCCGGCCGGTCAGGGCGGAGCGGCACTTCCGCCGCGCCCTCGAACTGGCGGCGGAGGCGCGCAACGACGACCTCGTCGCCAATATCCACTACCGGCTCGGCCGGATGTACCTGCATCACCGCTCGCCGGTCGAGGCGCTGGATCAGTTCGAGCAAGGACAACTCGCGGCACGCCGGGCCGGAACGCCGTTGTCGCAGGCGATCCTCTCGGCGAACGAGGCGTGGGCCTACGCGCTGCTCGGCGATGTCCGTCAAGCGCTGGACAAGATTTCCCTTGCCCCGGAACAGTTCGCCAGTTCCGCGACGGACGCCGTCCCGTCGTGGTCGGCCTTCTTCACCGCCAACGACATGGCCGCGATGATCGGCACGGTGCGCACCGAACTCGCCAGGCTCGTCGACGTCGAGCACAGCCGGGAGGCCATCCCCGCGCTCACCGAGGCCATCGACGGCTACGGCCCGGACATGGCGCGCAGCCGGTCGCTGACGATGATCTGGCTCGCCGTCGACCACGCGCTGGAGGGTGACCTCGACCGCGCGGCGGAGGTCGGGCAGGCCGCGATGGAGATCGCGGGCGGAATCCGTTCCGCTCGTACCCGGGATCGTTTGCGGCCGCTCTCGGAATGCGTGCGGAAGCGGGTGGCCGATATTAACGCACGTGATCTTCTTGATCGGATCGAAACATTTCGCGCCAGCGCGTGAGCGCCGGAGAATGGGTGGAGGAATGACCGGATCAATTGCGGCGGGCGTAGGCTCGCCGTCATGAAACGGACTTCGTTCGCGCAGTGGCCGTGTTCGATCGCGCGCACCATGGACCTGCTCGGCGACTGGTGGACCCCGCTGGTCCTGCGGGAGACGTTCTACGGGATCCGCAGGTTCGACGAGTTCCAGCAGGAACTCGGGATCGCGCGGAACACCCTCGCCGACCGGCTGCGCCGTCTGGTCGGCGAGGGATTGCTGGAAAAGCGCGCCTACCAGGCCGACCCGGTCCGCTACGACTACGTGCTGACCGAGAAGGGCGCCGATTTCTACGGCGTGCTCGCCGCGATGTCGCGCTGGGGGGACCGCTGGCTCTCCGGTGAGGCCGGGCCGCCGGTCACCCTTCATCACGACACCTGTGGGCACGACACGCACGCGGAGGTCGTCTGCGCGCACTGTGCCGGACCGCTCACCTCGGAGAACACCCGCGCGAAGCTCGGCCCCGGCTACCCGGCGAAGCTCGCGAGCCGTCCCGACGTGGTGCGCCGCTTCACGGCCCAGCAGGTTTGACATCGTAAGTCTATCTACGCAACTATCGAGGTCACGAGCACGGAGAGGTGGCCACGATGGAGTGGACCGGCGCCAAATACGCCGACGGACCGACGGTCGAGGTCCAGGCCTGGGTCGACGCCGTCCCGGAGCGGGTCTGGCCGATCGTCTCGGACGTGCGGCTGATGCCCGAGATGAGCGGGGAACTCCAGTCGGTCGAGTGGTGTGACGGAGCGGTGGGTGAGGCCGCGGTCGGCAGGCGATTCGTCGGTCGCAGCAGGCACGACGCGCTCGGCGAGTGGGAGACGACGTCGTATGTCGTCGAATGCGAGGCGCCGCGCGTGTTCACCTGGGCGGTCCAGGATCCCGCGACGCCGACCGCGCTGTGGCGGTTCACGCTGGAGCCGGAGAACGGCGGAACGAAGCTCCGGCAGTGGATGCGGCTCGGGCCGGGGCGGTCGGGGCTTTCGCTGGCGATCGACCAGATGCCGGACAAGGAGGAGAAGATCGTCTTCGTCCGGCTGCGCGAGTTCGAGACCGCGATGACCGGCACCCTCGCCGCGATCAAGGAGCGGGCCGAGGCGGCGCACTCGTGATGCGGACGGCGACCACTGTCGAGGCCTCGCGTGGCTGGCGGGAAACGCTGGACTTCGTGCTGGAGGCGGAAAAACTGGGCCTCGACGACTGCTGGGTCGCCGAGGCGTGGGGGTCGGACGCGCCCTCCGTCCTCGGCTACCTCGCCGCGCGGACCGAACGGATCCGGCTCGGTTCGGGGATCATCCAGCTCGGGACCCGGACACCGGTCGCGATCGCGCAGGCCGCGTTGACCCTCTCGGAGCTTTCCGGCGGCCGGTTCGCCCTCGGGCTCGGCGCTTCGGGGCCACAGGTGATCGAGGGATTGCACGGCGTTTCGTTCGCCCGGCCGCTGACCCGGATGCGCGAGACGGTCGCGGTCATCCGCCAGGCATTCGCGGGGGAGAAGATCTCGTTCTCCGGCAAGGAATTCGAGATCCCGTTGCCGGGTGAGGCCAAGCCGATGCGGCTGTCGACGGTGCCGAATCCGGACATCCCGATCTATCTCGCCACCCTCTCGCCGAAGCTGCTGGAGCTGACCGGCGAGATCGCGGACGGCTGGCTGGGCACCAGCTTCGTCCCGGAAGGGGCACAGGCCTACTTTTCGCATCTCGACGCGGGCCTGGCGAAGGCAGGCCGGAGGCGAGCGGACCTCGATGTCTGTCAAGGCGCCGAAGTCGCCTTCGCCAGGGACGAGGACGAGTTGCGCGGAATGGTCGCGGGCCGCAAGACGGAACTCGCGTTCAGCCTCGGCGGGATGGGTTCGGCGAAGACGAACTTCTACAACAACGCCTACAGCAGGCAAGGCTGGGCCGAGGCCGCCGCGGCGGTACGGGAACGCTGGCAGGCAGGCGACCGGGAGGGCGCGGCCGCGCTGGTGACCGACGAAATGGTGCTCGGCACGACGCTGATCGGCACCGAAGCGATGGTGGCCGAACGGCTGCGGGTGTGGCGTGCCGCCGGGGTCGACACCGTCCGGCTGTATCCGGCGGGGGAGACGGTCGCCGACCGGCTCGCCACCCTCGGCCGCGCGCTGGAGCTGGTCCGCGCCCAGAGCTGAGCACCTTCGGCCGAATGCCCGCGCCGGTTGAGGTGACCGGCGGAGCGCGACCGGCCGTCCCTGCTCCAAGCGGGTAGAACTTGTTTCACTTTTTCGTCCGGCTGGAGAACATGACCTCGCTCGATCCCCACGCGAGGAGGAGTCATGGAGCCCGAAACCCGTCTCTCCCGGCGCCGGCTCCTGCACGGCGCCGCCGCCGGTGCCGGGATCGCGTTCGCATCGGGCTTGCCGTTCGCCGGAACGGCTTCGGCCGACGCCGCGGTGATCGGCGAGTACGACGTCGTCGTGGTCGGCGCGGGCGCGGCGGGAATGACCGCCGCGCTGACGGCGGCCCACCGCGGGCTCAGCTGTGTCGTGCTGGAGAAGGCGTCGAAGTTCGGCGGCTCGGCGGCCCGGTCGGGGGCGGGGATCTGGATTCCGTGCAACTCGGTGCTGGCCGCGGCCGGCGTCCGCGACACCCCGGAACAGGCCGCGCGGTACTTGGCCGCCGTGGTCGGCCCGTCGATCCCCGCCTCACGGCAGCAGGCCTTCCTGGCCAACGGCCCGGCGATGCTGTCGTTCGTGATGGCCAACAGCCCGCTGCGGTTCCGGTGGATGGAGGGTTACAGCGACTATTACCCGGAACTGCCCGGCGGGATGCCGGAGGGCCGCTCGATCGAACCCGACCAGCTCGACGGCAACATCCTGGGTGCCGAGCTGGTCAACCTGAACCCGCCTTATCTCGCCACGCCCGCGGGCATGGTCGTCTTCAGCGCGGACTACAAATGGCTCGCGCTGGCCGCGGTCAACCCGAAGGGCGCCGCCGTGGCCGCCGCCTGCCTCGCGCGCGGCACCGCCGCCGCGCTCGCCGGGCAGAAGCCGCTCACCATGGGACAGTCGCTGGCCGCGGGACTTCGGGCTGGGTTGCAGCGCGCGGGCGTCCCGGTCTGGCTGAACACGCCGCTGACCGATCTCGTCATCGAGAACGGGAAGGTCACCGGAGTCGCCGTCTCGACGGGTGTGGTGAAGGCCCGGCGCGGCGTCATCGTCGGCTCCGGCGGTTTCGAACACAACGCCGCCATGCGAGCGGAATACCAGCGCCAGCCGATTGGTACACAGTGGACGGTCGGCGCCCGGTCGAACACCGGCGACGGGATCCTGGCGGGGAAACGGGCAGGCGCGGCGCTGGACCTGATGGACGACGCCTGGTGGGGACCGGCGATCCCGCTGCCCGGCGAGCCGTACTTCTGCCTCGCCGAGCGGACCCTGCCCGGCGGCCTCATGGTGGACGGCACGGGCAAGCGGTTCGTCAACGAGGCCGCGCCCTACAGCGACGTCGTGCACACGATGTACGACCGGAACCCGGTGTCGCCCACGATCCCGGCGTGGCTGGTCGTCGACCAGCACTACCGCGACCGGTATCTTTTCCGCGACGTCGCGCCGCTGCTGCCGCTTCCCGAGGCGTGGTACTCGGCGGGCGCGGTGAAGAAAGCGTGGACCGTGGAGGCGCTCGGCACCGCGATCGGCGTCCCGCCGCAGACGTTGCGCGCGACGGTCAACCGGTTCAACGGCCAGGCACTGTCCGGTGTGGACGGTGACTTCCGGCGCGGCGCCAGCGTTTACGACCACTACTACACCGATCCGTACGTCCTGCCGAACTCCTGCCTCGCCGCGCTGTGGGAACCGCCGTTCTACGCGTTCAAGATCGTCCCGGGCGACTTGGGCACCAAGGGCGGAATGGTGACCGACGCGCGGGCACGGGTGCTGCGTGGCGACGGCTCGGTCATCCCCGGCCTGTACGCCGCCGGGAACGCGAGCGCGGCGGTGATGGGGAACAGTTACGCGGGTGCGGGCTCGACGATCGGTCCGGCGATGACCTTCGGGTATGTCGCGGCGAACGATCTGGCCGGGTGACTGGACCTTTCGTGCGGCACTGTGTGGCAGGTCATTCGTCTTCGACCGGTTTGTGTGATCGAAGCTGGTCCGGGGTGAAGGGGACCCCGTCCAAGGTCGAGTCGGTGAATCTGATGTCACCGCTGAACGTCGCGCCGTCGAAGGTGGTGTAGCTACTGAAAGTCACCTGGTTGAACCAGGCGTCGCCGGCGAAGGAGGCCTCGGTGAAATAGGATCGGTGTGCGAACGTCACGCCGGGTAGATAGGCGTCTTCGAAGAAGGTCGCTTCTTCGAAGTTCGCGCTGCTGGTGAAGGTCGCTTTGCTGAACACCACGCTCCCGGTGAAGGTCGTGCCCTTGAACCGCGCCTTCTCGAGGAACGAGGCGGCGCGGAATGTCGCGGTGCCCTTGAACGACGCCTGGTCGAACCTCACCTCTGCCTCGAACGTGGCCTGGTCGAAGCGCACGTTGCCGGTGAACTGGGCCTCTGGGAACCACGTGTCGCCAGTGAACGTGGCCCCGTCGAACCTGGTCTCACCAGCGAACTGGATCCCCATCAGAAGGGTGTCTCCACAGAACCGTGCCTTGGAGAATCGGGCGTTGTTCAGCCGGCAGTCGCGGAACATCACGTCGATCAGAAGGGCGCCACTGAGATCGAGGTCGATGTCCGGCCAGAACCGGGTTCCGTCGCGGTAATGAGGATCGAGGTGATCGGTGAGGATACGTTGCGCGGTGATTCTGACCTCACGCTCTTGTATGTCACTCTTGTATTCGTCGTGAATTTCTTTCTCGGCGTCGAAATCGGGCGGCTTGTCGGGAAGTTCGTAGGGCATACGCAGATAGGCGCTGATGACGTTGATTATGGTCTGGCGTTGCGACGGATTGTCCTGTGCCAGTCGATCGAGCGCATATAGACCGGCAAGCCGGACCGGCGCCTTCTCCGCTCCCAGCTGCTCGACCGCCTTGAGGTACAGGTCGCTGATCCGCCGTTCCGCCGCGTCGTGGCGGGCATCGTGGTTCGCTTGTTCTCGCAGCATGACGTCACGGCGTTTGTTCGCGAGGTCCTGCTCGGCGGTTTGTTGACGTCGCGCTGCCAGGAGCAGCGCTACTGCACCGCCTGCTCTGAGGACGACCGTGCCGACAGTGCGTACGCCCTCCAACCGCGCTTTGTCGATATCAGTTCCGCGGCCGTAGAGGAAGAGAAGCAGCCAGCAGGCCGCGATGGCGAAGACGAGCAAGGCCCCGGCGCTGATCGCGATGGTGCGGTTCGACAAAGTTCGCTGCGCCGGATCCGCTGTCGATCCGGTGGGACGGAACTTCTCCATGGGATGGGAACCGTCTGTCATCAAAGCATGATCGCATTCGGCACCTTGGTTCCGAATCTGACGAACACGTGAAGGTTCCGAGTCGTTATCTGGCCGGGTGACTGGACCTTTGGTGCGGCACTGTGTGGATTTCGGGACGTTAGATGTCCCGAAATCCACACAGTGGCCTTGCCGGGTGACTGGACCTTGCCCGTGGCCGCGCGCGGACCGGCTAAGGTGAGGCGTTCGCGTGGCATCAAGGGCTGGGGGGTCCGCCATGGTCGTCAAACGTGCTTACCACCACGGGGACCTTCGTCGTGCGCTCGTACTGGCCGCACGGGAGGCCTTGGTCGAGCGAGGTCCCGAGGGGGTGAGCCTGCGCGGCACGGTCGCGAAGGTCGGCGCGTCCACCGCGGCGCCGTACCGGCACTTCCGTGACGAGGACGCGCTGCTCGTGGCCGTCGCCCTGGAGGGGCACGCCGAGTTACAGGGACGTCTGCGGGGCTGCGGCGCCGGGACGGTGACCGCGCTCGGGCACTCCTACCTCCGCTTCGCGGTGGAGAACCCCGCGTTGTACCGGCTGATGGTCGGAGCCGGGATCGGGGACCGCGCCGCGTATCCGGAACTCGCCGAGGCACATCGGGTGACCTGTGCGGTGCTGGCCGAACGGGTCGGCGAACGGAACGATCCCAGCGGCTTCGCCGTCACGCTCTGGTGTCTGCTCCATGGGCTGGCCACGCTGGTGATCGACGGCCACGTCGAACCCGGCTCCGTCGTCGCGGAGGCCGAGCGGAGCCTCGCGTTCCTGGCTGCCTCGCCGTGAAGGCCTCCCTTCCCTATCGTCGCCTGGTCTCACACCTTGATCAACGGAAGATCGGGGACGTTGAGTGTCCCCGATCTTCCGTTGATCAAGCTCGTGCCGATCACGACCTGTGGACCGCCGACCGAGCGGGGAAGATTCCGGCCGTCCAACGGCCGGAATCTTCCCCACCCGGCCACACCGGCAACCCGCACAAGCTCCACACCAGTGGGTAAACAACTACGAGTCCCTCAAGGAGGCCTTCACGGCACGCTGGCCGCGACTCGCGAGGTCAGCCGATGGACGGGATGAACGTCGGCAGCCGCCGGACCTTCGTGTCCTGCTCGAAGGCGTAGGCGATGGCCAGCAGTGACGGTTCGCTGAACCGCCCGCCCATGATCGACAGCCCCAGCGGCAACGGCCCGGAGTACGCCATCGGGACGGTCATGTTGGCGTAACCCGAAACCGCGGCCGGTCCCGACGAGTCGATGAGCAGTGCGCCGTCGCCGACCCCGAGCTGTGTCTTCCACGCGGCATTGTTGGTCGGCGCCACGATCGCGTCCAGGCCGTTGCCGCGCAGCGTCTCGTCGAGGCCCCGCCGGGCGGCGCCCGTCGCGGCTTCCCGCATCGCGCGGTAGGCCGGATCGGTGAGGTCGCCGGTGGTGGCCTGCGACCGGTCCCACAGGTTGTGGGTCCAGTACGGCATTTCGACCGCCGCGTGGTCCAGGTTGTACTGGATCAGCCCGGCCAGATCGGCGGGGTGCTTGCCGCCGGTGGACGCGAGGTAGGCGTTCATGTCGTGCTTGAACTCGGTCCTGATCGCGGGGAACTCGTTGGCCGCGATGACGTCCAGGTAGGGGATCGTGATCTCCACCGTCGTCGCGCCGAGCTTCCGTAGCTTGCTCAGTGCCTGCTCGAAGGCCGCCTTGGTCGCGTCGTCCGGGGTGTAGACCTCGCGCCAGACGCCGATCCGCTTGCCGCGCAAAGCATTGGGGCGCAAGTACTTCGTGTAGTCGTCGAGCGACTGCCTCGCGGCGTCGACGGTGATCGGGTCGCGGCGGTCGGCGCCGTTGAGGGCCGCGAGCAGGATCGCGGCGTCGACCACGTTGCGCGCCATCGGGCCCGCGGTGTCCTGCTGTTTCGACACCGGCACGATCCCGCTGCGGCTGACCAGTCCAAGGCTCGGTTTGACGCCCACGATGCCGTTGGCGCCGGACGGGCAGGTCACCGAGCCGTCCGTTTCGGTTCCGACGGCGACGGTCGCCAGATGCGCGGCGACCGCGACCCCCGAACCGGCCGACGAACCGCACGGGTTGCGGTCGAGGACATAGGGGTTGGCGGTCTGGCCTGCGAGCGGGCTCCAGCCGTTCGATGAACTGGTGGACCGGTAGCTCGACCACTCCGACAGGTTGGCCTTGCCGAGGATGACCGCCCCGGCCTCGCGCAGGTTCTCGACCACGCCGGCGTCGCGGTAGGGGCGGGATTCCCGCAGCGCGGTCGACCCGGCCGTGGTCGGCTGCCGGTCCGCGGTGTCGATGTTGTCCTTGAGCAGCACCGGAATGCCGTCCATCGGACCCTTCGACTGGTGTCGGTGCCGTCGCACGTCGCTGGCCGCGGCGAGCCGCAGCGCGTCCGGGTTCGTGGTGAGCACCGCGTGCAGCGTCGGGTTCAGCTTGCGGATGCGCTGCAGGTAGAAGGCCGTCAGCTCGACCGAGGACAGCCGTCCCGATCGCATCGCCCGCTGCAGATCGGGGATCGTCGCCCCTTCCAGGTCGATCCCGGCCACGACCGGACGTCCGGAAAGAGACGTGGCCTGTGCGGGGACGGCGGCCGTGGCGGACGCGACGAACACCATGACGAGAAAGGCGGACACGGCCGAGCCGCGTCTTTTCAGAGAACGTCTGTTCAAGGAATTCCCTCCTTGGGCGAAAGAATGCCTGAACGGTACTTGTGGCGCTTCACGGCAGCACCGCCGAATGGAGCAGGGGAAGCTGGGGTTGAATTGTCTGCGCGGTGTTGTCCGGTAAGTGGTTGGTCACAGAAACGGGTGGTAAGCAGGAAAAACGACGGCTTTCGGTACTCGGCGCCGCCGCGCGCGGACGCAGCGTGAGCCGGTTCGCCGTATCCGCGTACTTCGTCAGAAATATTCCGCCGGAATTCTGCTTCGAAAGGCGTGCAGTCAATTGATCGGGAATTGGTCGTCGTTCTTCGATCATCCGGCCCGGTTCGACGGGGAAAACCCGGCGAGAGCGGAACTGAAAGAACGTGCGGTGCTCGCCAATCCGGCGACGGTCGAAACCGGGTCGCGCCGTGCGGGCAGGACGGCGGCGAGCGCGGCGCCGACCCGGCCGTCCGGTGTCCTGACGCCGACGGCCGCGCAGCCGAGCCCGGCGGTGATGGTCTCCGATTCGGCCGCGTACCCGGCCGCGCGGATCTCCAGCGCGTCCGCGTCCGGCTCCGCGAGCGCGGGGTGATGGGCGGCGAGCAGCCGTCCGGCGGCGGTCCCTGGCGGCAAGGGGCTGCCCGGCCACACGGGGACGTCGTCGGACGGCAGTACGGCGCCCGCCACGACCAGTGCGCGGCCTTCCCTCGGGACCGTGAGTACGAGGCTCACGCGCATCCGCGCGGAAAGCGCCGGTAGCCATTCCCTGGCCAGCTCCCGTAGTTCGGGCTGCCAGAACCGGCCGAGCCGGAACACCCGCGAACCGATCCGGTAGCCGCGGTCGGCTCGTTCGACCACGCCGAGGTCGGTCAGCTGGTCGAGAAGGCGGTGCACGGTGGTCTTGGGGAGCCCGGTGGCACGCACGAGCTCGGTCAGCCCGGCCCGCCCGCCGTGCTCGTTGAGTGCTTCGAGCAACGTGAACGCCCCTTCGAGCACGCCGCGTCCGCCGATGGTTTCCCGCATCGCCGCCCTTTCCCGAGAACAAGTCACACCGGAGAAGTAAAGTGCGCGCCCGGCGGTCCGGGATACGAACTTCCGGGCAGCCGAAAGGGCGGGGTTCCGCTGAACGGCCCAGCCGGCGACGTGACCGACACCGCGCCCGGAACGGCCGTGCCGGGTCCGCCGCTCCGGCGCGTTCCTGGCATGCTGGCAAGGTTCGCGCGAACACCACACCTGCCAGGGGGACGTCGACAATGGAGGAGATCCGCCGCCTCGCCGACCGGTTCGATCTCATCGAGCCCGTCGGCGGCGGCTCCATGGGCACCGTGTGGCGGGCGCGCGACGACAACCTGGAGCGCACGGTCGCGGTCAAGGAACTCCTTCTGCCGCACGGGCAAGGGGAACAGAAGGCCGACGAGGCCAAGAACCGCGCGCTGCGCGAGGCGCGGATCGCCGCGCGGCTGGTCCATCCGCACGCCATCACCGTCTTCGGCGTGATCGACGAGCAGGACCGCCCGTGGATCATCATGGAGTACCTGCCCTCGACCAGTCTCGCGGACAAACTGCGCGACGGGCCGATGGAGGTCGACGACGTCATCCGCCTCGCCATCCAGCTGTGCTCGGCGCTGGCCGCCGCGCATCGGGCGGGCATCGTCCACCGCGACATCAAGCCCGGCAACGTCCTGCTCGGTGAAGACGGCACTGTCAAGATCACCGACTTCGGGATCTCGCGGGCGATGGGTGACGTCCAGCTCACCGCGACCGGGGAGATCTCCGGGACGCCGGCGTTCCTGGCACCCGAGGTGGCCCGCGGCGAGGACGCCACGTCCGCTTCCGACGTGTTCTCGCTCGGCGCGACGCTGTACACCGCGCTCGAAGGCGGCACGCCCTACGGCACGGCGGAAAACCCCATCGCGCTGCTGTACCGCGCGTCGAGCGGGGAGATCACCCCGCCGGTCAGGTCGGGCATCCTCACGCCGTTGCTGACCAGGCTGCTCGACGTGCGGCCGGACAGCAGGCCGACGATGGCCGAGACCGAGCGGGAACTGCGGGCGCTGGCGGCGGGGGAGCCGACGACGCTGGTCGCCGAGGAGCCGCCGCCACGGGCGCGCAAAGGCGTCCTGATCGGAGTGATCGCCGGGTTCCTCGTGCTCGCGGCCGTCATCGCCGCCGTGGTCGTGGTGCTCACCCGTGGCGACGACACCCCGTCGAACGCGGCACCGCCGGCCAGCTCCGCCGCCCCGACCCCGACGTCGTCGCCGTCGGCCGAGCCGCAGCCGCAACAGCCGCCGTCTTCGGCGCCGCCGTCGTCGGCACCGCCCCCGTCCACGTCGTCCTCGGCGCCACCGCCTCCCGCGCAGACGCCGGGGCAGGCGCTCGCGGCCTACTACGCGCTGATCCCCGGGAATCTCCAAGCCGGGTTCGCGACGCTGACCGACAACTTCAAGCGCACCAGGAATCAGAGCTTCGAGCGGTACTCGAGCTATTGGAAGGACTACAGCTCGGTCCGCGTATCGAACGTGACCGAATCCGGGAACACGGTGACGGCGACGCTCACCTACGTCAAGGCCTCCGGCGGGACCACGAGCGGGAGGGAGACCTTCGTCCTGGTCCAGCAGGACGGCCGGTATCTCATCGACTCCCAGCGGGCAGGCTGAGTTTCCCGGCGAGGCGCAGAAGCCAGGCTTCGACCTCGTCGGGGGAGCGGTCCGGGAGGCCGAAGATCGTCTCGGTGACCCCGGCCGCTTCCAGTGCCGCCAGTTTCTCCGGTTCCGGCCGGACGCCGAGCGCCGAGATCTCCGGCTCGCCGGCGCGGCCCGCTTCCCGCCAGATCTCGCGCAGCCGCCGGGCCTTGTCCTCGATGTCGGTGTCGCCCGGCGTGGTGAGCCAGCCGTCGGCCGATTTCGCGATCCAGCGGAACGTCTTCTCCGTCCCGGCCGCGCCGACGATCACCGGGATCCGTGCCTGCACCGGTTTCGGCCACGCCCAGCTCGCCCCGAACGAGACGAACTCGCCCGCGTACGACGCTTCGTCGTCCGTCCAGAGCGCGCGCATCGCCTCGAGGTACTCACGCAGGACCGTCCGCCGTTTGCCGCCGGGGACGCCGTGATCGGCCAGTTCGTCGACGTTCCAGCCGAAGCCGACGCCGAGGGTGACCCGCCCGGCCGAGAGGTGATCGAGGCTGGCGATCGTCTTCGCCAGCGTGATCGGATCGCTCTCGACCGGGAGGGCCACCGCCGTCGCGAGCCGGATCCGTGTGGTCACCGACGCCGCCGTGGCCAGCGCCACCCACGGATCCAGCGTGCGCAGGTAACGGTCGTCGGGTAGCGACGAGTCGCCGGTGCGCGGATGCGGAGCCTCCCGTTTGACCGGGATGTGCGTGTGTTCCGGCACGTGAAAGGTGTCGAAGCCCGCGGCTTCCGCCGCCCGCGCGGCGGCGGCCGGTGTGATGCCCCGGTCACTGGTGAACAGTACGATCCCGTGTCTCACAGGCGGTCACATTATTAGAACGTGTTTCAGTTAGCAACCGCCGCGCGCAGCCTGACCGGCAGCGCGTCCAGTCGCCACGTGCCCGGGTCCGGGATCCGCCGCGGACCGTCGGCGAGCGCGAGATCGGGGAAGCGGCGCAGCAGGGCGGTGAGCGCGACTTCGGTCTGCACCCTGGCCAGCGAGGCGCCGAGGCAGAAATGCGGTCCGTGGGCGAACGCCAGGTGCCACGCCGGTCCCGCCGCGCGCCGGATGTCGAAGACCTCCGGGTCGGGGAACGCCCTCGGGTCGCGGTTCGCCGCGGCGATCGCGACGGTAACAGGTTCTCCTTCGGGGATCAGGACGTCGCCGATCCGGACGGCCTCGGTGGTGATCCGGGGGATCGTCAGCAACTGCGGGCTGCACCAGCGCATGAGTTCCTCGACCGCGCCGGGCATGAGGGCCGGGTCTTCGCGGAGTGCGGCCAGCTGGGTGGGATGGGCGAACAGGGCTTCGACGGAGTTGGCGATGAGGTTGCCGGGCACCTGGCCGCCCAGGACGAGCTGCCAGACGAGCGCGACCAGCTCGGTTTCGCCGAGCCTGTCACCGTCGTCGGCCTGGATCTGGAGAAGCTGCGAGACGACGTCCTCGGCGGGTTCGAGTTTCCGGTGCGCGATGGCGGCGAGCGAATCCTCGACGATCCCCGGGACCGCCTTCGCCAGCCCCGCGCCGTCGCCGGCCGCGACCATGGTGCCGTACTCGCGCCAGCGCGGACGGTCCGCTTCGGGGATGCCGACCAGTGCGCAGATCACGTCCATCGGCAGTGGCCGGGCGAAGGCGGTGACCAGGTCGATCTCGCTCTCCCTGGCGAAGCCGTCGAGGAGTTCGTTCACCAGCCGTTCCATGCCTGGCCGGAGCGCGGCGGCCTTGCGCGGGGTGAACGCGGGGGACACGAGACGCCGGAGCCGGACGTGCTCCGGACCTTCGACCTCCTGCATCGACCGCATGTACGGGCGGCAGTGCTCGGGGATCTCCATGTGCTGGTAGCTGGCCGGACTCAGGGTGAAGCGCGGGTCGCTCAGCATCTTCCGCGCCTCTTCATGGCGCAGGACCGCCCACATCGAGAACCCGGGCGCGGAGAGTTTGGCGATCGGGGAGCGCTCGCGGACGGGGCTGTACGCGGTGAAGGGGTCGCGCAGGACCTCGGGGTCGGTCAGGGGGATTTCGGGAACGTCGGACAAAGCGGGTCTCCCAACTCGGATGTTCAAATCAGATGTTCTCATCATCTGAATGGTCAAGGTATCTTGATCCGGGTTCGAGGGCAATGACGGGAGGCCGATGGTCCGGCTCAGCAGGGCGGAGACGCAGGAGCGCAATCGCGCGAAGGTGCTGGCCGCCGCTCGCGACGAGTTCGCGGAGCGGGGCTTCCGCGACGCCAAGATCGACGTCATCGCCGAACGGGCGGAACTCACCCGCGGCGCGGTCTACTCGAACTTCCCTGGCAAACGCGCGCTGTACTTCGCCGTGCTGGCCGAACTGGCGGAGCGGTCGCCCGGCGCGGCGCACGCCGTGCCGGGCGAGACGCTTCAGGAGGCGTTAGGCGCACTGGCCAGGGCCAGGGTCGCCGCGCTTCCCCTGGACGACGAGCAGGCGGGCCTCGCGCGCGACCTGATGCCGGAAGTGCTCGCGGACGAGCGGATCCGGCGGCCGTTCGCGCAGCTGGTGAAGCTCAACGGGTTGCTGCTCGGGCTCGCGCTGGAGCGGCTCGATCCGCCCGACCGCCCGTCGGGAGCGCCGACCCCGCGTCGCGTCCGGCTCGCGGAGACCGTGCTGACCACCTTGCACGGCGCCGGTCAGCTGGCGGCCGCCGCGCCGGGGCTCGTCGAGCCGTTCGACGTCGTGAGCGCCTGCGAACGTCTGGCGGGGACGGCTTTCAACGACTGGTGGGCGCCACCGGTGATCGCGCCGGCCGCGCAGGCCGCCGACCGTCCTTGGGCGCCGCCCGGAGCCGTGGACCTCGTGCGTGCCGAGTCGTTCGTGCCCAGTGACGGCGTCGTCGTCGTCCTGGGTACGCATCGGCTGTCCGGCGCCGAGGAGGCCGTCCGGGCCTATGGCCACGACGTCACCGTGGCCGTCGTGACCAGCGAGCCCGACGAGCTGGTCCCGCTGACCCGGTTGATCGTCGCGGAGGTGTGCGGTGGCCTTCGGCAGGCCTTCCCGGAGCGGGCCTGGCCGGGCGTCCGCGTGGTGTGCGACGTGACCGGGACACTGGCGGCGGCCGCGGGGGTGCTGGCGGTCAGCGACGAGACCGAGGCCGCGGTCCGGGTCGAACGGGGGCGGATCGTCGCCACCGCGGACGGGCGCGGCGCGGGACACGCCGTCTCGGTGACCGGTGATGTGTCCCGTGTGGACATGGCCTAGACGATGTCCGTGTGCCGGATCCGGTACACCTGCAGGCGGAGCCCGTAGTACTTCTCGGTTTCCCCGACCCAGACCATCCCGAGCCGTTTCGCGGTCGCGATGGCGCGCACGTTGTTCGGCCGTGCGACGGCGAAGAGTTCGTCCGTGTCCTGGGTGAACGCCCAGCCGATCAGCGCGCGGGCGGCCTCGGAGGCGTATCCCTCGCCCCAGGCGTCCGGATGCAGCTGCCAGCTGATCTCCAGGTCCTCTTCGTACGGTGGCAGCAGATGGATGCCCAGCCCGCCGACGACCGCGCCGTCCTCCTTGCGCTGCACCGCCCATCTCCCGCGCGGCGGTACCAGATTGGGCTGTGCCTGTTGCCAGGCCTGCAATACCGAACGCATGGCCGCGGCGTCGGCCACCCGGTCCATCGCCGGGGTGAGCCAGCGGGTCACGTCCGTCGTGCCGTAGATCGCCAGCGCGGCTTCGGCGTCGTCCTCGGACCAGTCGCGGAGGACGAGCCTTTCGGTGGTCAAGTCCATAACAGAACGCTACGCCGACTTCCGGGATGAGGAGGTGTCCGGATCATGACAACTCGGCAACCCGAATCCTCCATCGTCACGAGACCCAGCACACACTGCCGCTTATTTGACCGACTGTTCCAGATAGGGCTAGTCTTCCTCTCGTGTCCCGGGTGAAGGAATTCGACGTCGACGCGGCCTGTGACGCCGCGCTGGAACTGTTCTGGCGGCAGGGGTACGAGGCCACCTCGGTCAACGACCTCGTCGCCGCGCTGGGTATCGGCAAGGCGAGTCTCTACGCGACCTTCGGTACCAAGCACGAGCTGTACCTGACGGCGCTGAACCGCTACATCGCCCGCGGCAACGAGCGGTTCGTCGAGGACTTCGCCGGACCGGGGCCCGCGCTCGCGGGAGTACGGCGGCTCATCGAGCGCTATCTCGCCGAGATTCTCGACGAATCGGGGCGCGACGGCTGTTTCGTGGTCAACGCCGCGATGGAGATGATGCCGAAGGACCCCGAGGTCGCCCGCGTGGTCGAGCGCAGCTGGGACGCGCTCGAACTGGCCTTGCGGATGGCGTTGAGCCGGGCGAAGGCGCAAGGCGAACTCGACGCCGCCACCGATCCGGAGGCGCTCGCCCGCTTCCTGCTCACCGTCCTGCAGGGCATGCGGGTACTGAGCAAGGGGCCGGATCCGGCGCCGCGGGCCAAGGCGACGGCGAAGCAGGCTCTCGCGGTCCTCGACGCCGCCCGTCCGCACTGAATTTTTTCAGCACTAAATACTAGAACGATCGGACCAGAAAGTTGGGTACTGTGGGGAAGCGATTCAGCGGCAAGGTGGTCTTGGTCACCGGGGGAAGTTCCGGGATCGGCCGCGCCACGGCGGCGGCTTTCGCGCGCGAAGGTGCGCAGGTCGTCGTCTCCGGCCGGGACGGCGAGAAGCTGCGTCAGACGGTGAAAGAGATCGAGGCCGAGGGCGGCGCGGCGGACGCGGTGGTCGCCGACGTGGGCGTCGGCGCCGAAGTCGAGCATCTGGTCAGCGAAACCGTGCGGCGCCACGGGAAACTCGACATCGCGTTCAACAACGCCGGTGTCCTCGGCACTCCGGCGCCGACGGCCGATCTCGACGAGGAAGGGTTCGACGCCGTCGTGCGCACCAATCTCACCGGCACCTGGCTGTCCATGAAGCACGAGATCGCGCGGATGCGGGCGGGTGGCGGGGGAGTCATCGTCAACATGGCGTCCAACATCGGCTCGCACAACCGCCTGCCGGGCATGGCCGCCTACGCCGCTTCCAAGGCCGCCGTGAGCGTGCTGACCCGCACCGCCGCCCGCGACCACATCGCCGAAGGGATCCGTATCAACGCCGTCAGCCCCGGCGCCACCGACACCGGAATGTCCTTCCGGCCCGGTGAGACCGATGCCGACCGTGCCGAACGGCTCGGCGCGGTCATCCCGCTGGGCCGCATCGGCACGGTCGAGGAGATCGCCGCGGCGGTCCTCTGGCTGGCCTCCGACGAATCCGCGTACGTCGTCGGACACGACATGGTCCTCGACGGCGGTGCGAGCGCCTGAGCCTCAGCGACGCGAAGGCAGCAGTTCCTGCATCTTCGTCTTGATCCCCTGCGTCACGAGGTGCCAGGCGTCGGGCTCGCCCTTGAGGACGGCTTCGGTCATCGACTTCAGCTGTTCGAAGGTGGCGTGCGGCGGGATCGGCGGTACCTCGGGGTCGCAGCGGATGTCGAGCACCGTCGGCACATCGGCCGACAGCGCGACGTCCCACGCTTCCCCGAGCCGGGCGGGATCGTCGACGGCGATCCCGCCGAGGCCGACTTCGAGCGCGAAGTCCGAATAGGACACTTCCGGCAGGCTCTGCGAGGGTTCGAACTTGGGCGATCCGCCCATGGCGCGCAGTTCCCAGGTGACCTGGTTCAGGTCGCCGTTGTGGAACACGCAGATGACGCACCGCTGATCCGCCCAAAGTTCGCGATACCGGGCGATGGTCATCAGTTCGGCCATCCCGTTCATCTGCATCGCGCCATCGCCGACCAGTGCGATCACCGGCCGGTCGGGATGGGCGAACTTCGCGCCGATCGCGTACGGGACGCCGGAACCCATCGTCGCCAGCGTTCCGGACAGTGTGCCCCGCATCCGGCCGCGCATCCGCAGGTTCCTGGCGTACCAGTTGGTCGCCGAACCGGAATCCGCCGTGACGATGGCGTCTTCGGGGATCCGTTCGGACAGTTCGTGCACGATGCGCATCGGGTTGACCGGATCCGCCTCAAGCATCGCCTGGCGGGTCACGGTTTCCTGCCATTCGGCGGTGTTCTTCTCGATCTTCTCCCGCCAGTCGCGTCCGGCTTTGCGTTCCAGCGAAGGAATCAGCTGCTGCAAGGTGCCCTTCGCGTCGCCGAGCAGGTTGACTTCGGTGGGATAACGCAGGCCGAGGAACCGGGGGTCGATGTCGATCTGGACGGCGCGGGCCTGGCCGAATTCCGGCAGGAACTGCGCGTACGGCATATTCGAACCGACGATCAGGAGCGTGTCGCAGTCCCGCATCATCTCGTAGGTGGGCCGCGTGCCGAGCAGGCCGATCGAGCCGGTGACGTACGGCAGGTCGTCGGGCAGGACGTCCTTGCCCAGCAACGCTTTCGCCACCCCGGCACCGGTGAGGTCGGCGACCTCGCGCAGCTCGGTGACGGCGTTGCGCGCGCCTTGCCCGATCAGGATCGCGACCTTTTCGCCCGCGTTCAGCACTTCCGCGGCGCGGGTGATCTCTTCGGTCGGCGGGATGACGCTGGCCCGCGGGTGATCCGGCGGGGAGGACGGTACGTGCTTGAATTCGTGCTGCGGTGGGTGATAGGTCTCCTCCTGCAGATCCGCCGGGATGATCAGCGCCGTGGGCGCGCGCTGGGCCATCGCCGTGCGCAGGGCGCGGTCGAGCGCGTTCGGCAGCTGCTCGGGAACGTTCACCTCGACGAGGTATTCGCTGGCGACGTCCTTGAACAACGCCTGGAGGTCCACCTCCTGCTGGTAACTGCCACCCATCGCGCTGCGCGCCGTCTGCCCGACGATCGCGACCACCGGCACGTGGTCGAGTTTGGCGTCGTACAGGCCGTTGAGCAGGTGGATCGCGCCGGGGCCGGACGTCGCCATGCAGACGCCCGGCCGTCCGCTCAGCTTCGCGTACCCGACGGCCGCGAACGCCGCCATCTCCTCGTGGCGTGTCTGCACGAAGCGAGGTTTGTTGCCCGCCGCGCCGAACGCGGTCACCAGCCCGTTGATCCCGTCGCCGGGATAGGCGAAGACCTGCTCGACGTCCCATTCGCGCAGCCTGGTCAGAACGTGGTCCGCAACGGTTTCGCTCATGGGCGCCGGATACCGCCGCCGTCCGGCGGCTAAACGTCCTCGAGGATCTTGGTGATCGCGGCGACGACGTCCGGATGTCCGAGCGGGAGTGGCGGCGGGATCCGGTTGAACGGTTCACCGGTGCTGTGCGGGAGCACCTCGACCGCGGTCCCGGCCGAACGCACCCGCTCGGCCGGCTCGGAGGTCTCGTCCGGTACGGGATCGACCAGCAGGACATGCCCGACCGCGCCCGGGTGCCGTTCGGCGATTCGCAGCGCGTCTCCGGCTGCCTCGCCGCTCGCCACGACATCGATCGGTGGGCCGCCGGACTCCGCGTCGCCGACCACGTCCTCGGCCTGGGTCAACGCGCCGTCCACCGGCAGACGGCACCAGATCACCTGACGCTGGGCCGTGAGCGGCCGCCAGGTCGCCGGGAGTTCACCGTTCTTGCCTTCACCCGCGGGATCGAGGACGACGAGTTTCGCCGCCTCGTTCCCGCCATCGGTGACGACCGAGGGTCCCTCGGCGCGGACGGAATCCGGTTCGGTGGACATGGTCACCTTTCCTCTAACATTTGGTACGGGGTAATTCCGGGGAATCGGTGTCCAGCGGCACCGCGGCCGACCGAACGAGTCCCAATTGGACGGTCTGGCGCTTGCCCACCGCTTCCAGCGCCCAGTCGGTGGCGGTCCGCAACCGGTTACCCGGCATGGCGAGCAGATGGTAGCCGCGGGTGACCGCCTTGGCCGCGAGCCCGGAAAGCGGGATGTGCAAGGGATTCGCCGCGGCTTGGTGGGCACCCAGGTCGACGACGAAGCCGAGATCATGGTGCCGGTATGTGCCGTGCGAACCGTGGCCCAGTGACGCGGCCACGTTACGCCCGGCGAGTTTCCCTTGCCGTTCGGCGTGCTGCGCCGTCATCGGGGTGTATTCGCCCGGCCGGGTCAGATCCGGGACGGCGGCCGCGTCGCCGCAGGCGTAGACGTCGCGTCGTCCGGGGACGTTCAGTTGCGCGGTGACGACCAGCCTGCCCTTGGCCGTCTTGAGGCCCAGGTCCTCGATCAGCGGATCCGGCCGGACCCCGACACACCAGACGAGTGTGCGGGTCGGCACGGATTCGCCGGAGGTCAGCGTGACACCCTTTTCGTCGGCGTTGTCGACGGATGTCTTCATCAGCACCTCGACGCCGCGTGCCCGCAGCACCTCGTCGGCGGTCGTGCCGAGCCGCCGGTCGAGTTCCGGCAGGACGCGTTCGGCGACGTCCAGCAGCAGCCACCGGATCTTCTGGCCTTCGAGTTCGGGATGCCGCGCGGCGAGCGCGGCGGTGAAGGCCGGGCCCTGCGCGGCGACCTCGGTCCCGGTGTACCCGGCGCCGACCACGACGAACGTGCACCGTGCGTCGCGTTCGGCCGGATCCGTCGCGGAGGCGGCGAGTTCGATCTGCCGCGTGACGTGATCACGAAGGTAGAGAGCCTCGGGAAGACCGCGGAAGCCGTGGGCGTACTCGGGCACACCGGGGATCGGCAGCAGTTTGTTGACGCTGCCCGCGGCGAGCACGAGCCTGTCGTATCCGATGTGGTGTTCGCGGTCCTCGGGGTCGGTGTAGCTCACGGTGCGGCCGTCGAAGTCGACCGAGGTCGCGGTGCCGAGCACCAGGCGTACGCCGCGCAGGGTGCCGGGGATGGACACCGAGATCCGCCGGGGTTCGAGGATGCCGGCGGCGACTTCGGGCAGGAGGGGGAGATAGAGGAAGTAGTCGGTCGGGTTCAGCACGACGATTTCGGTGTCGTCGCCGACCGATTTGAGCAGGGTTTTGGCGGCGTTGTAGCCGGCGAAACCCCCGCCGATGATCACTACGCGCATCGTCACCCTTCCGGGTCAGTCCTTGGTGGGCCAGTCGCCGGTCGCCTTGCGGTAGCCGACCGCGCCGGCTCGTTCGGTCGCCGCCTTCACCGCGCCGAAGATCGCGCCCTGCGCGGCGGCCGCGACGATCACCTGGGTCCAGGTGAAGTCCCGGTCCATGGCGTCCGGCGCGTCCTCGTCACCGCTGACGCGTTTCCAGATCTGCTTGAACGCGGCGCCGGCGAGGATCCCGCCGAGGGCGCTGATGACCATGTTCATCGGTTTGTAGAGGACCTTGTTCACGACGAAGACCTCTTTCGCATGATCAGCCGGATCGTCACGAGGAGCGCGAGAACTCCGGCGAAGATCGGCAGCGGATTGGCACGGACGACTTCGGTGCCCTGACGGAACTTGTCCGCGGCAGGCTCCGAAACCTTCTCGGCGATCTTTTCGCTGGCCTGGTCGACCTTGGCGTCCAGGTTCTCGTTGACCCTGGCCTTCACGTCGAGTTTCTGGCCCAGCGCGTCGAGGGTTTCGGTGAGTTCCTCGCGGGTCACGTCGCGATCGGCGCGGGCTTCTTCGGCGTTCTTGGGAAAATCACTCATGAGCGCACTCCCTGCTTGACGGTGTCGACATCCTTGCGGACGCCTTCGATGGCCTCTTCCGGCATCGGCGGGGTCGCGCTCGCGACCTCCTTGCGGCCGACGATGGCGGAAAGCCCGCCGATCAGCAGCAGCGCCGCGCCGGTCACCACGGCCGCCAGCCACGCGGGCATGACGAGGGCGAGTGCCAGCACCACCGCGGCGATCAGGGTCGCCAGGCCGAACAGGGCGAAGACACCGGCCGCGCCGAACAACCCGGCGCCGAGCCCGAATCGCTTTCCTTTGCCCTGCAACTCGAAGACGGCCAGCCGCATCTCGTCGCGGACCAGGTGCTTGACCTCGTCGGACAGGTCGGAGACCAGTTCGCCGACCGACTTGTCCGACGGCGATTTCCGGTGGGTTTCTTCGATCATGGAGCACCTCCTCGGAGTGTTCTGTCCGCCGGGTACCCGGGAGTACGGGTGGTCAATCACGGCGAGTTTCGGCCAGGGGAACGCCGGGTAGCCGAGAGAGTGCCGGCTCGAAAAGCACCCAACCGACAGGAGGATGCATGAGCACGATCACCGAAATGGTGGACGTCGACGTACCGGTCAAGACCGCGTACAACCAGTGGACTCAGTTCGAGTCTTTCCCGAAGTTCATGGAGGGCGTCGAGGAGATCCGTCAAATCGACGCGACCCACACCCACTGGGTGACCAAGTTCGGTGGTGTGAGCCGGGAATTCGACGCGACCATCACCGAACAGCATCCCGACGAGCGCGTCGCGTGGACGTCGGACTCCGGTCCGGACCACGCGGGCGTCATCACCTTCCATCGCCTGGACGACAACAAGACGCGTGTCACGGCACAGATGGAGATCGACCCCGAGGGCTTCGCCGAGAACGTCGCCGACAAACTCGGTGTCCTCGACCGCCGGGTCAAGGGCGACATGAAGCGGTTCAAGGAGTACATCGAGAGCCGCGGTCACGAGTCCGGCGCCTGGCGCGGCGACGTCGACCGCCCCGGCAGCTGACACCATCCTGCGACTCCCGCCTGGAAAACCGCGTTTTCCAGGCGGGAGTCGCGGGTATCTCAGTGGGTGAGGTCCTCTACGAAGGGAGCGTCCCGGCATGACTACCAACGCATACGTAGCCTTCCTCGTCATCGGGGTGGCGCTGGTCATGCTCGACGGCCTGATCATCTACCAGAGCGGTAAGCGTTACCTGCGAGGTTCGCACGGCGATCCGGCCGCCGGGGCGTCCATGACCTGGCTCGTCACGGTGTTGTTCCACCTCGCGACACTGGGCGTGCTGGCGTTGCTGTCTACCGTCGACATCGGCGGCAGCGATCTGCCGGGTGTGGTGGGCCGACTGGGTGTTCTGTTGCTGGTGCTGGCCGTCGCCCACGCGATCACGCTCAGCGTGCTCTCGCGGATCCGCGGTGAGCAGGAGGCCGAAGCGGTGATCAACCGCCCGAGGCAGCGTGTCGAGCCCGAACAGCAGGGGACCACGGTCGCCCCGGTTCCCGGTCAGGAAGGCCGCTTCCCGACGGCGAGCCCGTCGATCGAGCAGCACGCGCCGTACACGACGCCGTAAGAAAACCGAGTGCTGGCAGGAGGTTTCGCCATGCACGAGATCGAAGACGAATTGTGGGACGAGTTCCATCGCGTGGTCAACATGACCTCGCGGGAACTGGCCGACTGGCTGCGCACGCGGTCGGCAGAGCCCGAGGACGAAGCGCTGCCGGACCAGGCGGGAACGCCGACCGGACGGCATGTGCTGAGCATTCTCGGCAAGCGCAGGACCGACCTCACCGCCGACGACGAGCGCGTGATGCGCTCGGTCGTCCGGCGGGTCGAGGAGGAACGCCGTGACGACCTGGAACCCGTCGCGGGTGAGGCGCACTGGCGGCACAAGCTGATGTCGCTGGGGCACGATCCGCTGAAACCCGTCTGACGGTCGTCTTCCCGCCGTCCGTGAAGGCCTCCTTCCCTACTCTCAAGGTAGGGAACCGGCAAAGTCGCGGTCTTGCAGGTCAGGCGACTATTCCTGCATTGTCATGGGCCGTGCACCAGCGGCGGAGCTTGATTAACGGAAGATCAGGGACACTCGATGTCCCCGATCTTCCGTTGATCAAGGTCGAGCCGGGGTAGGGCAGGCCTGATTCTGGATGCCAGCGGGCTTCAGTGTCCACAAGGGACACCGCCAGCCGATCGGCTGTCCGATTGATGCCGCTATATACGTTTCTGTGCGGGGGTCGTGAGTGTTAATGAGGGTTATTGAGAGGTAACCCAAACGTGGCGTGCCCCGGCGTGGGTCCGGACCGGCTGACGGGAGCGGGGACGGCGACTGGTCTGTCTACAAAGGACCCTATTTGCAAGGCAAGTGTCCAACTTGGGTGGTATGCGTGGTTTCGCGAGCGGGTCGTGAGTGCGAAGTAGGGTTCTATTGAGGGGTAAGGCAAAGGTGGCGTGGTGGGTGGTAAGTCCGTGAAGGCCTCCTTGAGGGACTCTGGGTCCCTCAAGGAGGCCTTCACGGACTTCAAGACGGGACGTTGATGTCACAGCCGTCCCACTGTCACCAGGGATCACGCCTGACGGTAGTGAAGGGCTCCTTCACTACCGTCAGCGTAGGCAAGGAAGCCTTCACCACCAGGGAAACGCGTAGGCAGCAGCGACCACAGCCCGCGACACGACACGTTTGACTTACCCCTCAATAACCCTAATTAACACTCACGACCCCCTTCGAAACCGTAAATGCAGGCCTCAGTCGGACATGAAATCGTCCAATAGTGTCCCCTGTGGACAGTCAAGGACGCCCCACTGTCTCAGTGGGGCGTCCTTGATTGCGACCAGTCCGCGAAGGTCTACTTCGCTACCTTCAGGGTAGGGAAGGGGATCTTCACGTCAGCGAGGCGATCACGCCATGTTTGCCTTACCCCTCAATAGAACGACCCACATCACTCGCTACCCCCTCATCAAACCCCGCAACTCGCCCAAATCGGGCACATTTGTCCCGAGAAGTGTCCCTTATGGACAGTCAGGAGCCAGGTGAGGCCCCTTTTGCCTGAACCCGCTCCCGCCGGCTCCGCCACGACACATTCGCCTTGACCCGCGCTAGCAACGGAGCAGACCAGCGATTATGCGACTTTGCCGGGGCCTTGTTCTCAAGGTAGGGAAGGATCGTGCTCACTCAAGGGGCCTCACCGGGCTCTTGATTGTCCATAAAGGCGTACGTGAGTGGACGACACGCGTACCCAGACGGACGACACGCGGGGACGGCGAATCTCACCGCGTGTCGTCCGGTAGGGAAGGAGGCCTTCACGGCGGTTAGAGCGACGGTTTCACTCCGACAGCTTTCCCCGCAGCTGGTCCAGCGTCTGCGAGAGAAGCCGTGAGACGTGCATCTGCGAGATGCCGACCTTCTCCGCGATCTGTGTCTGGGTGTAGCCGCCGAAGAACCGCATCACGAGGATCGCCCGCTCCCGCTTCGGCAGCTCCCGCAGCAACGGTTGCAGCGCCTCGTGGGTCTCCACCAAAGCCATCTCGTGGTCCTCCTCGCCGATCGTGTCGGCGAGGGAAAGCGCTTCGGTGGCATCGTCGTGAACCGGCTTGTCGACCGACAACGTCTGGTACGCCTGGCCGGCGAGCAGGCCTTCACGCACCTCGTTGATGTCGAGCCCCAGGTATTCGGCGAGTTCCGTCGGCGTCGGCGCGCGGCCGAGGCTCTGGGACAGCGCGGCCGTGCCCTGGCTGAGCGAGACGTGGAGTTCCTTGAGTCGCCTCGGGACCCGGACCGACCAGCCGGTGTCGCGGAAGTGCCGCCGGACCTCGCCCATGACCGTGGGCACGGCGAAGGAGAGGAAGTCGTGGCCCCGGGCGGGATCGAAGCGATCGACCGCGTTGATCAACCCGATCCGGGCCACCTGCACCAGATCCTCGCGGGGCTCGCCCCGGCCGGAGAACCGGGTGGCGATGTGCTCGGCGAGGGGCAGCAGTTCGGTGACCAGCCGGGCACGCAGCTCTTGGCGGCGCGGGGAGTCCTCGGGCAGGGCGGACATCTCCTGGAAGAGCGGTTCGCAATGGGCGTAATCGTCTGCCTGCCGCGCGAGTGTCTTACGCTCGCCGCTCACCCGTCGCTCGTTCCCGGGGTCAGGACGAGTTCGATCGTCGTCGTACCCCCAGTTTCGCCGGGAATCGGCTCTGCCCGCGCCGTCGCCGAGCGCGTCAAGGTCGTCAGGACATGCCAGCCGAACGTCGTTTCGCTCGGCAAAAAGGGCTTCGAAGTCCGAGTCGAGATCGAGACGGCGATGCCCTCCGGGATCTCGTGAAAGACACAGCACAGCACGGCTCCCAGTTCCGCGGGCTGGACAAGTTGTGAACAGGCTTCGTCGACGGCCATCTTCGCGTCTGAAATGGCGTCCAAGCCGAAGTCCGCACGCGCGACCACCCCATGGGTGAGCGTGCGGACCAGAGGGATCTGCTCCGCCTCGGCGGGCAGGCGAAGCTCGACCCGGTCCACCAGACCGTCTGACTGGGGCCGGGTTTGGGGGGTGAGACGGCCCCGTCCGTGTGCATCCATGCTCAAACCTATCCGTCCGTGGCCGTGGGACAACCGCGGAGGGGACCCGCCGCGGGACGCGTGATCAACGGCCGAGGGCCCGCTGAAGCTCCTTTTTGGACATCTGCGACCGGCCCTTGACGTCGCGTTTCTTCGCTTCGTTGTAGAGCTGGTCCTTGGTCGGGCCGTTCGGCCCCAGCCGGTTGCCCGAGCGCATGCCGCCCCGCCGCTGCGGAGACATGTCCTCGATGGAGGAGCGGCTCGCCTCGCGCGACTCGCCTGCCCGCGCGCGGTTCTTGTTGACCGTGCGCGCGGCGATCTCCTCGGCGCGGTCGGTGCTCGCGCCCCGGTCCTCGGCCGATTCCTTGATGTGCTCGTACTGACGTTCTCGTTTGTCGCTCCAACTCTGCTGAGGCATCCTGACTCCTCTCTTCCCCGGGTCAGGTACCCCGATCGATTCGCCGGATAAACCTCCGGTTGACCCCGGGAACGGGCGGGTACGCGGTGATCAGACACGAAGGGAGGCTTCGATGCGCATCGGCTACACGCTCATGACCGAACAGGCCGGACCGAAGGACCTGGTGGGGTACGCCGCCGGGGCGGAGAAGGCGGGATTCGACTTCGAGGTGATGAGCGACCATTACTCACCTTGGCTGGACGAGCAGGGCCATTCGCCGTACGCGTGGAGCGTGCTGGGAGCGGTCACCCAGAGCACCGAACGGGTCGAGTTGATGACCTTTGTGACCTGCCCGATCATGCGGTACCACCCGGCGGTGGTCGCGCAGAAGGCGGCGACGGTCCAGGCACTCTCGGACGGGCGGTTCACCCTCGGCCTCGGCGCGGGGGAGAACCTCAACGAGCATGTCATCGGCCAGGGCTGGCCACCGGCGAACGTCCGCCACGAGATGCTCGCCGAGGCCGTCCAGATCATCGGCGGCCTGTTCGACGGCGGGTACTTCAACTACGTGGGTGAGCACTTCCGGGTCGACTCGGCGAAGCTCTGGGACCTTCCGGAGCAGCGTGTCCCGATCGGGGTGGCGGTGTCCGGGTCACAGTCGGTGACCAGGTTCGCCCCGATCGCCGACGCGATGATCGCGGTGGAGCCGGACGAATCGCTGAGCCGGGAGTGGGACGCCACCAAACTCGGCCCGCCCAGCCGGAAGATCGGCCAGATGCCGGTGTCCTGGGGCAAGGACCGCGACGCCGCCATCCAGCGCGCGCACGAGCAGTTCCGCTGGTTCGGCGGCGGCTGGAAGGTCAACGCCGAACTGCCGGGACCGGCGGGCTTCGCCGGGGCCACCCAGTTCGTCAAACCCGAGGACGTCGCCGCGTCCATCCCGTGCGGACCTGACGTCGACCAGATCGTGAAGCAGGCCGCCGAGTACGAGGCGGCGGGATTCACCGACCTCGCCCTGGTCCAGATCGGCGGCGATCAGCAGGAGGATTTCCTCCGCTTCGCCGAGGACGAGTTGCTTCCGGCCTTGCGCGGCTGATCACCCGAACTCCAGTCACCTGTGTTCAAGCCGGCGGTCGTGGGTACTTGACCCTACGTCGGCCATCACCCGAAGGGGGAACTGATGAACAACGAACTCGGACTTCACCCGGTACCCGACCTGCTCCCGGAGGGCCAGGACACGCCGGAGCAGCAGGCGGTACGCCGGAAGGCGGCGCTCGCCGTCGCTTCACGGGCGACGAGCGCCGACGACTGCGCGAGGCTGCTGGACATGCTCGGCCTGCACGAGAGCAGCGGCCGCAGGTCCGAAGTGGCCTGATTCAACGGCTGCCGCGCGCCGCCACGAGGTCCGCGACGAAGGCCTGATAGGCCTCGTCGCGGTCCGGCGCGCGCAGCACCGCGGACGGATGGACCGTGGCGACCGCGGTGACGTCGAATTCGGGCAGTTCGATCCGTTCGCCACGGCTACGGGTGATGCGGAAGTCATCGCCCAGCAGCGCCTTCGCGGCCGTCGCGCCGAGGAAGATCAGCAGCTCCGGGTGGATCGCGGACAGTTCCGCGTGCAGCCACGGACGGCACGCGACGATCTCGGTCTTCGACGGCGTCTTGTGGATACGCCGCTTACCGCGTTCGTCGCGCTTGAACTTGAAGTGTTTGACCGCGTTGGTGACGTAGATCTTCCGTCGGTCGAAACCCGCTTCGTCGAAGGCCCGGTCGAGCAGCCGGCCGGCAGGCCCGACGAACGGGGCGCCCGCCAGGTCCTCCTGGTCACCGGGCTGTTCTCCGACCACCATGATCTCCGCCTTGCGGGGCCCCTCGCCGAAGACGGTCTGGGTCGCGTCGCGATAGAGATCGCATCCGTGACAGGAGGACGCCGCCTCGCGGAGCCGGTCCAGATCGGTGGTTTCGGGCGGGTCCGCCCCGGGTGCCTTGGTCGCCATTCCGAGCGATTTCCCGGCCCACCACCCGGTCAAACCGTTTTCGCGCCCGCCGCGACGGGTAGCCGGGAGTCATGGTCACCAACACCGAACCGGCTACCGCCTCCATTCAGGACACACTCCGCGTCGCCGTGCAGGTCGTGCTGCCGACCCTCGCGGGCGGGGTGATCAAACGTCGTCCGCTCGGCCTGGCCGCGGCCCAGAAATTGCAACTGGACCGTCCGGCGGTGCGCTTGCTGGGGCGGCTCCGGTCCCGGTACGGCGCCGGGCCGTTGCGTCTGCGTGTGCCGGGGCGTTCGGTCGATCTGGCGCTTTCCGCCGAGGACGTCGCCGAGGTGCTCGCCGCGGCACCGGTCCCGTTCAGCCCGTCGACGAAGGAGAAGAAGGCCGCGCTGGGCCACTTCCAGCCCCACGGCGTGCTGATCTCGGACGCGACCGACCGGCCCCCGCGGCGTCGGTTCAACGAGGAGGTCCTGGAACCCGGCCGTCCGCTGCACGCCCTCGCCGCCCCCTTCGCGGCGGTGATCGCCAGGGAAGCGGCGTCGTTGTGGGACAAGGGAACCCTGGACTGGGACACCTTCAACATCGCCTGGTGGCGCATCGTCCGGCAGATCACCCTCGGCGAGTCCGCCGCGGGCGACGACGAACTCACCGACATGCTCGCCCGCCTGCGTAAGGACGCGAACTGGGCCTACGCGCATCCCCGCCGCGAGGACCTGCACGAGCGGTTCCGCACGCGGCTGATCGAACACCTGGAGCGGGTCGAACCGGGCAGCCTCGCCGAGGTCATCGCTTCGGCGACCGAGGAACGGAAACCCGAGGTCGTCGCCGACCAGGTCGCCCACTGGCTCTTCGCGTTCGACGCGGCCGGGATCGTCACTTTCCGCGCGCTCGCGCTGCTCGCCACCCACCCCGCCGCCCGTGAACGGGCCGACGAGGAACTCGGCGACGCCGATCCGGCCGAGCCGAACCAGTTCGCCTACCTGCGTGCCTGTGCCCTCGAATCGGTCCGGCTGTGGCCGACCACGCCGGCGTTGCTGCGCGAGAGCACCGCCGAGACCGCGTGGGGCCCCGCGGGGACAACGGTCCTGATCTTCACCCCGTTCTTCCACCGCGATCCGGAGTCGATGCCCTACGCCGACCGGTTCGAACCCGAAATCTGGCTGGACGGCAGCGCGGCGGTCAATCCG
Source organism: Amycolatopsis sp. NPDC039088 (assembly GCF_055598845.1). Classification (NCBI taxonomy): domain Bacteria; kingdom Bacillati; phylum Actinomycetota; class Actinomycetes; order Pseudonocardiales; family Pseudonocardiaceae; genus Amycolatopsis; species Amycolatopsis sp. NPDC039088. Next base: position 135,588 of record NZ_JBVKAE010000007.1, read on the forward strand.
GCGCTGGTGCCCTTCAGCGCCGGTCCCGCCATCTGCCCTGGCCGGGACCTGGTGCTGTTCTGCGCGAGCACGATGCTCGCGCACCTGATCCGCGACCGCCGCTTCGACCTGGTGTCGGGCGCCGTCCTCGGTCCGGAACGGCCGTTGCCCGCGACGCTCGACAACTTCCACCTGAAGTTCGAGCTGGTCTCCGGCTGAGCGCTCAGGTCTCGTCGTCGACCCATTCGAGCAGGTCACCGGGCTGGCACTCGAGTACGCGGCACATGGCCTCCAGGGTGCTGAACCGCACGGCCTTGGCGCGACCGTTCTTCAGCACGGCCACGTTCGCCGGGGTGAGCCCGACGAGTTCGGCGAATTCGCCGACACTCATCTTGCGTTTGGCCAGTTCGACGTCGATGCGGACGACGATCGGCATCAGATCACCTGTTCCAGATCGGACCGCAGCGTGGTGGCCTGGCGCAGCAGTGTGCGCATGACGACCATGAGGAGGCCGAGTACGGCGACGCCGATCAGCGCCAGGAACAACAGGAGCGGCAGGCCTGGGTCGTCGGCGTTGAAGCCCACGTAGAGGAACACGCCCGCGAGCACGAGCCAGCCGGCGAGGATCGCCCAGACGATCGCGTCCACCCACCTCAACGACGCTTCGGTGAAGATTCGGTCCTTCTTGACCAGGGTCAGCAGTTGCCAGGTGGCGACGACCACGACCTGGACGCACAGCACCCAGAAGACGGAAACGGCCGTCGCGGGCCAGCGCAGGTAGGCCATCTCGGGATCCTGGCGAGCCATGTGCGCGAACTGCCCTGGCAGGGACATGGTCTGGAAGAGCACCAGGATGCCGAACAGCAGCACGAGGAACACTCTGAGGGGCGCGACCGCCCGTTGAGCAGTGATCATGCATCGAGTGTCGCGTGATATCTATCGAGAGTCAATCGGTAGCTATCGTCTGGCGATCATCGCGACGGCCTTGGGGTGCTACCGAGGTCGCGGGTTCCCACCCGACCGCACCCGCAACCCGAATCACTTACGAAGAGGAAAAGGGGTATTAAGGAAATCACTCACCGCATTCGGTGAACGTCGTTGAATTTTCGTCGCCTGACCGGATTCACCCGGCCGTAGTTCCGTCGTTGTCGCCTCCGGCGGTGTCTGCCAGGATGCTCGTGACCCGATCCGAAGGAGCATCCAATGGCTTCCCGTCTCAATCCATACATCAGCTTCGCCGGTGACGCCCGGCAGGCCATGGAGTTCTACAAGTCGGTGTTCGGTGGGGAACTGACGCTGAACACCTTCGGCGAATCCGGGATGGCGGGCTCGCCCGTGGAAGACCAGATCATGCACGCCCAGCTCGAATCGCCGAGCGGGTACACGATCATGGCGGCGGACACGCCCCCGGGAATGGAGCACAAGCCGGGCACCAACCTGTCGGTCAGCCTCAGTGGTGACGACGGCGAGGAATTGCGCGGATACTGGGAGAAGCTGTCCGCCGAAGGCGCGGTTTCGATCCCGTTCGAAAAGCAGATGTGGGGTGACGAATTCGGTGCCTGCACCGACAAGTTCGGCATCTCGTGGATGGTGAACGTCATCCAGTCTTAGGGCTTTCCGGCCCGCCCTGGGCCCTGCCGAAGCTCCCGACTTCCGGGGACTTACGGCCTCGATCACGCGATTCTTGTCATAGCACCGGTGAAACCGCCGACCTCCTCTGGAGAGGATCCGGCGGTTCCATCGGGAGGCAAGGATATGAACAGGAAGATCGCGGCACTGCTGGTTTCGGCAGGTGCCGCCGTTTCCGTCGGGGGACTGGGCGGTTGCGGGACACCGACCGTCGGTACCCCGGTCACCGTGGTGCGCGAGCTCGCGCCGCCCTCGACGACCACCGCGGTGGTCCTCGCACCGCCGCCGCCCACCTCGGTGATCGTGGTGGAGCCGCCGGTGACGGTCACGCGGGCGCCCGCGGTCCAGCGGCTCACTTCGTGCCAGCGGCTTCTCGCCGAGGGGTACTCCTTCGAATACGCGTTCAACGCCTGGGTGGCCGCGGGCCGTCCGCTGAGCTGGGACGCCGACCGTGACGGGTATCCGTGCGAGCAGTCCTACGGGAACCGCAACTAGCGGCCCGGTCGTGGTGGAGTCGGCTCACGCAGAGGGTCCTTGCCTGGCTTTCGAATGTCCACAAGGGATGCTCTTCGAGACAGCAGTGCCCGGTTTGGGTGACTCGCACGGTTTCGCCGGGTTCTTGAGTCCGTGAAGGCCTCCTTCACTACCTTCAGGGTAGGGAAGGAGGCCTTCACGGACTCCACGCGCAAAAGCGGACACAGCGGCATCAATCGGACACTCAATCGCGCGGCCGTGTCCCTTGTGGACACTGAGGGCCCACTGGCGTCCAGAAGTCTGCCCTACCTCGGCTCGTCCTTGATCAACGGAAGATCAGGAACACTCAACGTCCCCGATCTTCCGTTGATCAAGCTCCGCCACCGGCGCCTGCGGTCCTGCGCCTAGCCCACGTGTGGGGGCCTTCAGGTACTGGAGAGGGCGACCCCACCAGGCATCCCGTTGATTGTTCTGCCCGAATCAAGGGTTCCGGTCAACCAATCCCCGGGATGTAGTAGCCCGCGACGAAGCGACGGGCTGGTGGGGAGAGGGAATGAGCTCAGCGGAGGGTGTTGTCCTGGTCATCGGCTGCGGGATGCGGCCGTACCGGGAGTACCTGTTGGCGTCGGCCGGTCACCGGCATCCCTTGTGGCTGTTCAACGGGGCCGAACCGACCTGGCAGGAGCGTTACGTCACCGGCGCCACGGTGCTGGACCTGCAGGACCGCGACGCCGTGCTGGCCGCGGCCCGCGCGCTGAACGCGGCCACACCGGTACTCGGCGTGGTGTCGTGGGACGAGGCGTTGATCGTGACCGCGGCGCACGTCGCGGACGAACTCGGCGTGCCGGGCGCGGGAATTTCCGCGATCGAGGGCTGCCGCGACAAATGGCTCAGCCGCCGGACGCTCACCGCGGCCGGAGTCGCGCAGCCGGACTTCGGTTTCGTGCACGACGAGGAGCAGGCGGTCCGCGTGGCGGAGCGGATCGGCTACCCGGTCGTCGTCAAGCCGCGCGGGGGTGGGGCCAGCATCGGCGTCAGTCTCGCGGAAGACGGCGAGGCGGTGCGGAAGGCGTTCCGTACCGCGGAGGACGCCAGCTTCGGCGGCTCGCCCGCCTATCAGGGCGGGGCGCTGGTCGAGGAGTATCTGACCGGCCCGGAGATCAGCGTGGACGGCGCCGTCGTCGACGGCGAGTACATGCCGATGTTCCTGGCGCACAAGACGGTCGGCATGCATCCGTACTTCGAGGAGCTCGGCCACCTGGTCAGCTCCGACGACGAGCTGCTCGCCGACCCCGTACTCCGTTCGACGCTGGCCCGCGCGCACGGCGCGATCGATTTCCGGTACGGCATCACCCATACCGAACTCAAGCTCACCGAACGCGGGCCGGTGATCGTGGAGATCAACGGCAGGCTCGGCGGGGACCTGATCCCGTTGCTCGCCCGGTTCGCGACCGGGATCGACCCGGGAGCCGCCGCGGTCGACGTCGCGCTCGGCATGCGGCCCCACATCCCGCACGAGGCCGAGGACCGGTGGGTCGGCGTGCGGTTCGGCTACCCGAAGCAGGACTGTGTCGTCGAATCGGTCTCGGTGCCGGACACCTTGCTGGGCAACGGAATCCTCGCCTCCGACGCACTCGTCGAACCGGGCACGCGGATGCGGCTGCCGCCGGCGGAGTTCATTTCGCGCCACGCGTACGTGATCTGTGCCGGTCGTGACCCCGACGACTGCGAGGTGGTGCTGGACAAGGCCATGGCCCAGGTCCGGCTGACCGCGTACCCCCTGCTGTCCTCGGTGGCCACCGGTGGCTGACCGCGTGACGGCACCGCAGAACACCTTCCAAGCACTCTCAACGATGGCGGAGCAAACAATGGCGAACCGTGATGTCGAGCTTCTCGCAGTCGGAGCAGGACCGTCCAACCTGGCACTCGCAGTGGCACTGGAGGAGCTCGCGCCCGGCCTTGCCCGTGATTCGGTCCTGATCGAACGCGACGAGGAGGTCTCCTGGCAGCGGGGCATGCTCCTGCCGGAGGCGTTGTCGCAGGTCTCGTTCCTCAAGGATCTGGTGACCCTGCGCAATCCGCGCAGCCGGTTCTCGTTCCTCAACTACCTGCACGACACCAACCGCCTCAACGAGTTCGTGAACATGGGCAGCTTCGTCCCGTACCGGGTCGAGCTGGCCGACTATCTCAAGTGGACGGCCAACTCGCTGTCGATGGTCGATCTGCAGCGTGGCCGCGAATGCCGCGAGATCACTCCCGTGTGGACGGACGGCACGCTCACCGGCTGGGAGACCCGGATCGCCGACGGCGAGGTCATCCGCAGCCGGTACCTGGTGGTCGGCGCCGGCCGGGACGCGCGGATCCCCGACCAGCTCCGGACGGTGAACCAGGACCGCGTCATCCACAGCACCCAGTACCTGCCGAGGATCGCCAAGCTGCGCAAGGACCTCCCGTACCGCGTCGCGGTGATCGGCGCGGGCCAGAGTGCGGCGGAACTGTTCGGCGCGGTGCAGAACGATCTGCCCGAATGCAAGCCGACCATGGTGATGCGGTCGATCGGCCTGAACTACTACGAGAGCAGCAAGTTCAACAACGAGCTGTTCTTCCCGTCCCATGTGGACAAGTTCTTCGACGCGCTGCCGGACGCCCGGGAGCAGATGCTCAAGGAAATGCACCACACGAATTACTCCGGGCTGGCGCCGGGCACGATGGACGCGCTCTACCGCTCGATCTACCTCGACCGGCTTTCCGGTCGGTCGCGGCTGCGGATGATCACGATGAGCGACATCACCGACGCCCGCGACGAGGGCGACGAGGTCGTGCTGGAACTGACCGACCGGCGCACCGGCGAGACGCAGGAACTGCGTACGGATCTCGTCCTGCTCGGCACCGGCTTCTCGCCGGAGATGCCGAGGATGGTCCAGGAGATCGCGAAATCGATCGGTCTCTCGGAGATCAAGGTGACCCGCGACTACCGGCTGGAGATCGACCAGCCCGCCACCGCGGCCGTCTACCTCCAGGGTGTCAACGAGGCGACGCACGGGATCGCGGACTCGCTGCTGAGCGTGCTCGCCCCGCGCGCCAACGACATCCTGCAGGACATCCTCGCCCATCGCGGCGAGACCCCATCGGTGCCTCCTCAGCCGACGTCGGACACCGCACCCATCGTCGCCACCCGCTGAGCCACGGAAAGGAAGAAGCAGTCATGGAGATCCGTCCGCTGGAGCGGGAGAAGATGGTCTTCGAGAACGGTGCCTTCGGACAGCGGCTCCTGCCGTGGGCGGCGCTGAACGCGCCGTTCGAGGGTGCCTGGGTCACGGTGCCCGCGCACGGCGCGACGGGCGCGCATTCCCACCACGAGTACGAGATCTTCATCGCCGTCAGCGGTGAGGCGGTCGTCGAAGCCGGGGGAGAACGCCGCACGTTCCGGCCGGGCGACGTCGAGTTCCACGCGCCCGGCACCGAGCACCGCATCCTCAACGACGGGGCCGAGGCCTTCGAGATGTACGCGATCTGGTGGGACACCGACATGACGGCGAAGTTCGCCGCCCGGCACGAGGAGCGCGCGTGACCACGGCCCGCGACACAAGGCCGGTGGTGATCATCGGCGGCCCTCCGACGTCCAATGGGGACCTGCACATCGGGCATATCGCCGGACCGTACCTCGGTGCCGACGTGCACCGGCGGTATCTGCGTGCCGCGGGCCGCGAAGGCGTGTTCGCCTCGTGCACCGACGACAGCCAGACCTACCTCGTCACCAGCGCCGCCCGGGTCGGGGTGACCCCGCCCGAGCTGGTGGTGCAGTCGACCGAGAACATCCAGCGCACCTTCGAGGCGATGGGCGTCGAGGTCGACGGCTTCTCGCCGACCGACGACGGCTACAAGGCCCTCGTCTACGACTACGTCAACCGCTTGTACGACAACGGAAAGCTCCGCCTGCGCAAGGTGCGGCTGCCTTACAGCGCGCGCCAGGACGAATTCCTGGTCGAGGGTTTCGTCGGCGGTGGCTGCCCCACCTGTCTCGCCGACAGCCGCGGCGGATTCTGCGAGGGCTGCGGGCATCCGATCGACTTCGACGCGCTCATCGAGCCGTATTCGGTGCTCGACCCGGCCGACGAGGTCACCTACCGCGAGACGGAGATCCTGGTCTTCCCTGTCTCGGAGTACCGCGAACAATTGCTCGACTACTACGAACAACGCGGTCCCGCCTGGCGGCCGCACGTCCTCGGGCTAATGCGTGAACTGCTGGCCGGACCGTTGCCGGACTTCGCCGTCACCTACCCGGTGAGCTGGGGACTGCCCGCGCCGTTCGCGGAAACGCCGGGACAGACGCTCAACGCCTGGGTCGAGGGCATGCCCGCGTCAATGTACTGCACCGAGTACGCCTTGCGACGCAACGGAAAGCCGGTACTCGCCGACGACGACGCGTGGCTCGCGGAGAACGACGCGCGGGTCGTGGTGTTCATGGGGTTCGACCCGCTGTTCACCTGGGGCGTCGTCCACGTCGCCGAGCTGATCGCCCACGACGGCCGCTACGTCCTGCCGGACACGTTGCTGGTCAACGAGTTCTACGAACTGGAGAACGAGAAGTTCTCCACCAGCAAGGGACACGTGGTCTGGGCCCGCGAACTGGCGGCCGAGCTGCCGCGTGACCTCGCGCGGTTCTACCTCAACCTCACCGCCCCCGAGTTCGCCCGGACCAACTTCAGCCGTGCCGCGCTGGAGAAGATCGCCGGGGAACGGCTCGTCGCGCCCTGGAACGAACTCGCGGAGTCCCTGGCCAAACTCACCGCCGAGATCGGTGGTGAAAGCCGGCTTCCGGTGTCCACCGAGGCCACGGAACGGGCGACGGCGATGGTGTCCCGGTTCGTCCTGAACTACGAACTCGAGGACTTCAGCCTCAGCCGGGCGGCCGATCTGATGGTGCAGCACGTCGAGCGCCTGCGAGCCGCCACGGAACGCACGCTCGCGGGGAACCTGGACCAGGAGGTGCTCCGCGGCAGGCTGGGCGACCTCTTCCTGGAACTGCGCGCGCTGATCGGCTGCGCGTCACCGATCCTCATCGACCTCTCCGCGCGTGCCGCGAGCGCGGGCGGATTCGACCTCCGGATCACCTCGGACGCCTTCGACGTCACGTACACCACGGCGTTCGCCGTGCCACCACTGGAATTTCCCCCGACGAGCGAGGTCTGAGCCCCCATGTCACTCGACAGCACCCTCTCCGCCGACGCGGTCCGGCGGTCCCGGCTCGCCGAACGCCTGCTCGTCCCGGCGGGTTTCATCACCACGGCGGGCAACGCCTTCCAGATCACCGCGGCCGCGATCCTGGTCTTCCACGCCGAGCAGACCACCCTGGCGGTCGGCTGGCTGTTCATCGCGGTGTCGATCCCGCAGGTCGCGCTCGCGCTGATGTTCGGCAAGCTGGTCGACCGGGTCGATCGGCGGATGCTCTGCGTGGCGGCGGACCTGGTCAGCGCGATGACCGCGTTCGCGCTGCCGGTATGGCTGTGGATCGGCGGCCCGGCGAACCTGGGCTCCTACATAGCGAACTTCATGCTCGCCTGCACCGCGGCGCTGTTCATGCCCGCCAGCAACGGCCTGATCAAGGAACGGGTCGCCGACGAACGGCTCGGGAAATTCAACTCGCATTTCGAGATGGCGAGCAACGCCGGCATGCTGCTGGCCTCGTCGCTCGCGGGTTTCCTGGTGATCTGGTTCGGTGCCACGCCGCTGTTCATCTTCAACTCGCTGACCTTCGTGCTCTCGGCGGTCCTCGTCTACGCGATCGGCCGGAAGCCGGTCAAGGCGCCGGTCGTCACCGAGCCGGTGACCGTGGACCCGTCGGCGCCGGTCGAGGTGCCGGTGCGCCAGCCGATCAAACGGCTCGCGCTGTTGTACGCCAACGGGAACATCGGCCTGATGGTCGCCAACGTCATCCTGACGACGCTGATCCTGCAGACGTTCGACCAGGGCGCCTGGATGATCGGCGTGGTCGACGCGCTGGCCGGGGTCGGGTTCATCGTCGGCGCCGCCCTGTACGGCAAGGTCAGCAAACGGTTCAAAGGTATCCACCTCGCCGTGCTCGGCACGCTGGGGAACCTGATCTGCCTGGCGATCCAGCCGCTGCACTACATCGCCCTGATGGTGGCGATCCCGTTCGCCGGGTTCTGCTTCGCCCAGGGCCGGATCGCCGCCCGCACGCTGCTGATGCGGGCGAGCCCGGAGGAGCGGGTCGGCCGGATCTTCGGTGGCACCCAGGCCGTCGGCCTCGGGCTCGGCGTCGGCGCGACGGTGGGTCTCTCCACACTGGCGGACGCGACCACCGTGCCCCACGCGTTCTGGGGGCTGGCGATCCTGCAGGGCGCGATCGTGATCGGCACCTACTTCAGCCTGGCGAAACCGCTGTCGGCGCAGGAGAACAAGCAGCCCGCCGAGGTTCTCGAGGCGACCGCCGCCTGAGCGCGGCCGAATTCGGAGGAAGCGAAAACCATGACGGACAAGCCGATCAAGGGCGGCGTGGCGACCTGGGCCTGCCTTCCCGGGTTCCCGCCCGCGGTGATCTTCCCGTTCACCCCCGGAGAGCGTTTCGGCATCCGGAACCTCTACGAGTTCCAGATGCTGATGTACCGGCCCCTCTACTGGCTCGGCCGCGACGGCGAACCCGCGATCGACTACGACCTCAGCGTCGGCGAAGAGCCGGTGTGGGACGAGACCGGCCGCACCTGCACGGTCCGGATCAAACCGTGGAAATGGTCCAACGGCGAGACGGTGTGCGCGGACAACGTCATCTTCTGGATGAACATGCTGAAGACGAAGGGGCCGAAGTTCGGCGCCTACAGCGAAGGCTACTTCCCGGACAACCTGGTGTCCTTCGAGAAGGTCGCCGACGACAAGGTGAGCTTCACCTTCGACAAGGCGTACTCGAAGAACTGGGTGCTGCTGAACCAGCTCACCATGATCACGCCGATGCCGAAGGCGTGGGACCACACCGCGGCCGGGCCCGCCGACGCGACCCACGACATCGCTCAAGCGGAAGCGGTGTACGAGTTCCTGATGGCGGAGAACGGCGATCCCGTCGCCGAGGACAACACCCACCGCACCCGGTGGGCGGACAGTCCGGTGTGGAGTGTCGTGAATGGACCGTGGCGGTTGAAGAGCTACACGAAAGAAGGTGTCATCACCTTCGTCCCGAACGAGCACTACAGCGGCCCCAACCCGCCGCACCTGGACGAGTTGCGCCAGGTCTCGACGACGTCGGACGAGCAGCAGTACGAACTGCTGCGATCGGGTGACGTCCAGGTCGGGTTCCTGCCACCGGGCATGGGCGTCCAGCCGGACGGCGACCCGACGCGGGGCGGGCCGAACCCGCTCGGCGAGGGATTCCAGCTGGAACCGCAGATCCTGTTCAACATCAACTTCATGGCGGTGAACTTCGCCAACCCCACGATCGCCGGCCACCTGATCAGGCAGCCGTACGTGCGGCAGGCACTGCAGAGCTGTTTCGACCAGGAGTACGGCGCCCGCGAGGTCTACCAGGGCTACGGCTGGAGCCAGACCGGGCCGATCCCGGTACTGCCCCAGAGCGACCTGGTCTCGCCGAAGATCACCGAACGCGGCGGGTTCTGGCCGTTCGACCTGGAACGTGCGCGGACGCTGCTGGCCGAAAACGGCTGGGACACCGAGGCTTCCCCCGCGGTCTGCGTGCGGCCCGGCACCGGGCCCGGTGAGGCAGGCGAGGGCATCCCTGCCGGAACCGAGCTGAGCTTTTCCCTGCGCTATTGGGAAGGAAGGCCGTCGCTGGCGCGGCTCATGACGCAGTTCCGTGACGACGCGGCCAAGGCCGGCATCGAGATCCGCCTGGAAGAGGTGATGGGTTCGGTCCTGGTGGCGGAGGACGGACCGGGTGAGAAACGGCTGTGGGAGCTGTCCTGCTGGGGCGGCGGCTGGGTCTACAACTACCCGACCGGCGAGAACCTCTTCCAGAGCGGGGCCGCCTGCAACTTCAGCAACTACCGCGACGCCAAGGCCGACGAGCTGATCGCGAAGACGGTCACCACCGACGACCTCGAAGCGCTGTACGAGTACCAGGAGTACATCGCCGACCAGGCCCCGGTGATCTTCATGCCGACGTTCCCCCGGCGCCTGTTCGAGGTCGCCGGGAACCTGCGCGGCTTCACCCCGCTCAACCCGTACGGCCTGATCAACCCCGAGAACTGGTACTACGTTGAGGAGTCCTCATGACGCGCCCGGTGCTGCTGGTCGGCTTCGTGGCCGCCGCGCTGGGTTCGTCCATCAAGGACTTCCAGCCCGACGGAACGGTCATCTTCGTCGAGGAGCCCGACGTCGTCCGCAAACGCGGCGCGCGGGAGACGGTGGCGGGTTCGGCCCTGGTGCGGGACCTGATCGAATGGGAGTTCCACCTCCCCGGCAAGGCGGACGAGTTCTACCACGTCCACGACGACCTCGATCCGGCCGCGGTGGTCCCGCTCACCGAGTACGCGACGCCGTTCGCGGCCCGGCTCGCGGAACGCTACGGCCTGCCGGGCGCGGGCTTCGGCGCGGCGCAGATCCTGCGGGACAAGGGGGTGCTGCGCCTGGTCAGCCGGGCGGCGGGGATCGCGAACCCGGCTTCGGCGCGGGTCGAAAGCCCGGTACAGGTCCGCGAGTTCATGGCGCGGCATCCGGGGAAGATCGTGCTGAAGCCCGCGAACCGGCAGGCGTCGGTGGGCACCCAGGTGATCACCGACCCGGCCGAGGCCGAGCAGGCTTGGGCCAACTGCGTCGTGCAGGACGAGGGCGTCTTCGTCCCGGACCGCGCGATGGAGCTGAAGATGCTGGCCGAGAGCTTCGTCGACGGCGACGAGTACAGCGTCGAAATGCTGCTGCGGGACGGCGAACCGCTGTTCGCCAACGTCACCGGCAAACGGCTGTTCCCCGGGCCGCGTCCGGTGGAACTCGCGCATATCGTTCCCGCCGACATCCCGGACGAGCTGACCGCGTTGCTGACCGAGGAAACCCGGCGGCTCACCGAGGCGACCGGATTCGGCACCGGCATCGTCCACTGTGAATGGATCGTCTCGGACGGGGTCCCGTACCTGGTCGAATGCGCCGGCCGGTTCGCGGGCGACGGCATCATCGAGCTGATCCAGCGCGCCTACCCGGTGGAGCTGAACCGCGCCTACTTCTCGGTGATGAAGGACGAGCCGGTCGTGGACGCCTTGCCGCGCAAGGCCGAAGGCGGTGCGGCGGTGCGGTTCGTGTCCATCGAACCCGGCTTCATCGAGGACGTGCGCGGTGTCGAGAAGGCGTCGCAGGCCGAGGGCGTGTTCCTGTGCGACGTCGGTGTTTCGGCCGGTGACCGGTTCGACGGGCTGCGCAGTTCGTGGGACCGCGTCGGCGATCTGATGGTGACCGCGGCCAGCCCGGCCGAGGCGTCGCGCCTGGCCGAAGAAGCGGTCGCGCTGATCGAGATCGACGTGCGGCCGGACGGCGAGGAGAGGGAGAGCGCCGCGCCATGAGCATCGAAACCGTCCAGCCCGCCCTCCCGGACGCCGGTCTCGACGTGATCGTCACCGGGCTCTCGTCCGACGCGCACACCTGGAACCTGGTGTACCTGGAGCTGCTGCTGGAGGAACTGGGGTGCCGGGTGACCAATCTCGGCGCCTGCGTCCCGGACGCGACGATCGTGCGCGAATGCGTCACCCGGCGGCCGGACCTGGTGGTGATCAGCAGTCTCAACGGACACGGCTGCCAGGACGGCGTCCGGCTGATGGACGCCTTCCGAGCGCAGCCGGCGCTGGTCACGACGCCGGTCGTGATCGGCGGGAAGCTCGACGTCACCGGGGGGAGCAACGCCGCCCGGCTGCTGGAGGCCGGCTTCGACGCGGTGTTCGAGGACTCCGGCGGGCTGAGCCCGTTCCGCAGCTTCCTGCGCACGCTGTCCGTGCGCACCCCCGGTGTCCCGCTGGGTGCCGGATGAGCGTGCTCACCCCGCGACGGGGACTTTCGTTCGGCGCGGTGGTCGAACGCCACCACGCCAGGGGAGACCTGGTCGTCCAGCCCCGGATGGGCTTCGCGGATCCGGAGCGGATGACCGGGGGACTGCTGGCGACCAGGGCGGCGCGGGCCGCGACCGTCGGCACCATCACGATCGACAGCTACACCAGGGTCGGCGACCGCGAGGCGGCACGGGCGGCGCTGGCCGCCGGGGCCGACCTCAACGGGTACCCGCTCGCCGACCACGAGCCCGCCACCACGGCGGCGTTGCTCGACGGAGTGCTGGCCGAGGACTTCCCGGTGCAGATCCGGCACGGTTCGGCGGACCCCCGCCGGATCGTGCGAACGCTGCTGGACTTCGGGCTGCACGCGACCGAAGGCGGGCCGGTGTCGTATTGCCTGCCCTACAGCCGGATGCCGCTCTCGGCGGCCGTCGACAACTGGCGGCGCTGCTGCGAAACGCTGGCCGAGGCCAGGAGCCCGGAACTGGAGCCGCATCTGGAGACCTTCGGCGGCTGCATGATGGGGCAGCTGTGCCCGCCCGCGCTGCTGGTCGCGCTGAGTGTGCTGGAGGGGATGTTCTTCTGGCGGCACGGTGTGCGCTGCCTTTCCTTCAGTTACGCGCAGCAGACCCATGCCGGGCAGGACGAGGAGGCGATCGCCGCGCTGCACGCCCTGATCAGGGAATACGTGCCGCACGCGCGGACGCACGTGGTGGTCTACGGCTACATGGGCGTCTACCCGAGGACTCCCGGCGGCGCGCTGGCGCTGATCGCGGAGTCCGCGCGGCTGGCCGCCCGCACCGGCGCGAGCAGACTGATCGTGAAGACCACCGCCGAAGCGCACCGGCTGCCGACCGTGGCGGAGAACGTGATCGCCCTCGAACACGCCGCCGAGGCCGCGCGGGGTGTCTCCCGGATCGGTCATCTCGGTGACACCGGGATCCACGCGCAGGCGAAGGCGTTGGTGGACAACGTTCTTTCCCTCGACGGCGACCTCGGCCGGGCGCTGGTCACCGCGTTCGCACGAGGCCAGCTGGACGTCCCGTTCTGCCTGCACCCGGACAACGCCGGCCGCGCACGCGGACGGCTGGACTCCAGCGGGCGCCTGGAATGGCAGCGGATCGGCGCGATGCCGCTCGGCGACCTCGTCGACCTGCCGTCGGAGCGGCGGATGACCTCGAGCGACCTGCTGGACGCGCTCCGGTACGTCGAGCGGTCGTTCGACGAGCGCTACGGGATGCCCGGAATCGACACCGTTCAACTAATTCAGGGGAGTAGGACATGACCGGAACACCGGAGCAGGCACTGCCGCCGGGCACCCGCGAGCATCTCACGTCGCCGGTGACGCAGGCCGCGTTGCGCATCCAGAACAGCATCACCGCGGGCACCCGCGAATATCTCGGCATGAACGGCTTCGTGGAACTGCAGCCGCCGCTGATCGGTCCGGTGACCGATCCGGGTTGCCGAGGCGCCAAGCAGGTCGACGTCGACTACTACGGACACAAGTACAAGATGATGACCAGCGTCATCCTGTACAAACAGGCTTCGTTGCTGGCGTTCGACAAGATCTTCTACGTCGCCCCGAACGTGCGGCTGGAACCACTGGAGACCTCGACCACCGGGCGGCATCTGGTCGAGTTCACCCAGATCGACGTCGAGGTCGCGCGGGCGAGCCGGGAGGACGTCCTGGATCTCGCGCAGGGACTGCTCCGGCACGTGGTCACCTACACGCTACGGGAGTCCAAAATGGACCTCGCCGGGCTGGGCCGGGACCAGGACGCGTTCACGCCGTTGCTGGAGGAGGACTTCGAGCGGATGACGCATCGCGAGGCGGTGTCGCGGCTGCAGGGACTGTTGCACGGGCAGAGCGCCGACGCGGAGATCGACTGGCAGGGCGAGCGGATCATCTCCGAGCAGACGAACCGGCCGTTCTTCATCGTCGACTACCCCAAGGGATCGCGCGGGTTCACCGACGGCGAGTCGAGCACCGAACCGGGTGTGCTGCGGAACTTCGACCTCATCGCCTCGGACGGCTACGGCGAACTGTGCAGTGGCGGTGAGCGCACGCACGAGTACCGGCGGCTCATCGAGCGGATGCGGGAGACGGGGGAGAACCCGGCGAAGTACGGCTGGTACCTCGACCTCGCGCGCGAGGGGCTGCCACCGAGCGCCGGGTTCGGCATGGGGTTGGAGCGGGTGACGCGGTACCTCGCCGGGCTGGACGCGGTCTGGCAGGCCAACGCGTACCCGAAGCTGCCGGGGATCGCGGCGCCGTGATCACCGCACGGCAGCTCCCGGAAGACGCGATCCGCGCACGGGCGCGGGAAGGCAGTGCGGCGATCTTCCCCGACGTCGGGGGATACGGCCGCACGTTGTTCGGCGCGGACGTCGATTCGGGCACCGACGAACTCGACCGCGCGCGGATCGTGCCGCCGGTGTTCGTCCCGCGGCGTCTGGAGAAGATGTTCGACCTCGCGCGCGAACCGGTCTACGGCGACGTCGGGCTGACGACGGTCCTCGGCGGCTTCACGGCGCCGTCCCCGGTGTTCCTGTGCGCGTTCGGATCCACGCAGGTGGCGGGCAGCGGGCTCGGGATCGCCGCGAGCGAGCAGGCGGGCAGGCTCGGGATGCCGATGGTGATCGGCGAGAACGTCGTGCCCATGCATGGCTACGGACGGATGGGCGAAAGCGCCGAAGACGGCCTGCTCGGCCGGATCCGCGCGTACGCCGGCGCGGTGCCGGACGGGCTGGGCGGCGTCGTGGTGCAGCAGAGCACCGAGGACGCCGACGCGGAGGTCTGGAACCTCGTCTACAGCGACCCGTCCGCGACGAAACTGCTGGAGAGCGGGCGGCTGGCGTTCGAACTGAAGGTCGGCCAAGGCGCCAAGCCGGGCCTCGGTGGGATGACCGTGCTCTCGCGGACGGCCGCGGGCGAGGTCGCCGAACAGTACACAGTGGACGAAGCGTTCGGCACGGACACCGCCATGGTGCTGCGCTCGAGCAGCCCCGGCACGTTCACCGGGGAGATCTTGCGCCAGCAGATCCATCTGATGCGCAACAACTATCCGCGGGCGCGTGCCTGGGTGAAACTGCATCCTGGCCGGGACGTCGGTGAGGCGGCACAGGTCGCCTGGGCGGCGGGGGCGGACGCGGTCACCGTGGACGGTGCCGAGGGCGGCACCGGCTGGGCGCCGTCGGTGTTCCTCGACCAGGTGGGCCTGCCGCTGGTGGAATGCCTGCGCCGGGTCGGCAAGCACGACGCGTCGCTGCTGGTGTCCGGCCGGATCTGGGAAGGGGCCCGTGCGCTGAAATGCCTGGCGATGGGCGCTTCCGCGGTCGGTCTCGGCCGGGCGGCGCTGCTCGCCGTCGACGAGGACGCGACCGAAGGACTCGTGCGGCTGGTGCGGTGCCTCGAACTCGAACTGCGGCTGCTCGCCAGCGCGCTCGGGAAGTACGACCTCACCGATCTCACCTCGGACGATCTCTGGTTCCCGGGTTCTCCCGGACCGAAGGAGCAAGACGCATGATCAACTACGACGGCAAGCGGTTCCGGAAGGTCAGCACCGACCCGGACGCGCCGGTGACCCTGTACCGGCAGAAGGACGACCTGGTGTGGGCCGAACTGTCCGGCGGCGGCGTGCGACTCGGGTCGCTGACCGGGAAGTGCGGCGAGGACGGGACGATCGAGCTGGCCTACACCATGGTGCTGGCCGGCGGGCAGGTGATTTCGGGGCACAGCACGAACACCCCGGAGTTCCTGCCGGACGGGCGGATCCGGCTGAACGAGGTGTGGGAGCGGTACGGCGCCCACGGCTCGCGGGGGATCTCGGCGATCGAAGAGGTCGTCGAGTAGGCGGTTTCGGTGAGCGTGAAGGCCTCCTTGAGGGATCCAGAGTCCCTCAAGGAGGCCTTCACGGACCGCGATATACGGTCAAACGGGAGTCAATCGGACATTTCTGCTTGAGTGGTGTCCTTTGTGGACGATAGGGGCGCAGGGGGCGCCACCCTTGGGTGCCTGGCAGTGCGGCTCGGTTGAGGGAAGGGGCCTTCGCGCGAACCCGGGTGAGTGGGTGCGGCTTCGGTCCCGGGAAGTGTCATGAGGGGTCCCCGGACCCGCGGTGAGGGCCGGGGACCGGAGGACGAATCGGGCCGAAAGGGAATTCACGCGACCGAAAAGGGCAGCCGAAGAGGCCGAATGGCCGACGACGAAAGGCGCAATTCACCGCGGGTTCTTTTCGAGGTATTCCGCCCAGACCTTCTTCGGCACGCACATTCGCCACGAGTCGACGATCAGCTCTCGTAACTCTTCGTAATCGATCGCGGACAGCCGGACGCGGACCCACTGATAGCGCATATCGGACGCGATCGGCATCATGAACTTGTCCGGTTCGCCCGCCACGAGCGCTTCCCGCTCCTCTTTCGGATAGCCGAATCCCAGCACGGTTTCGTCGGGTGAGAGCGAAAGGAACACGATTCGCCCCACGCGGAACTTCACCCGGTCCCGGACCAGTGCCTCATACGCGCGGGGCAGCTCCGAAGCGATCTTTCTGACGTCATCCCCGGTTACCATTTTTCCACCATTCTCCGCTGTCCGTTCCCCAGTCACCCACGGCGCCCATGGTGATGGTGACGTAAAGGTATTCGTCGAGGATCTTCGCCAACGACACCGGTCTGCCCACCAGGGCAGAAATACCGTCGCCGTTCGAGTCCGCCTCCGCGATCACGGCGGCGGCCCATTCGCGGCCGAGCCGCAGGTGCCTGCCGAAGGCGGCGCCGTCCCTCGCGCCATGGAGCGTGGTCGCGATGGCGGCGTCCCACGGCATGATCGTGCTGGATCGCAACGCGTACAGGGCTTTCGCGGCGGCGGTCGGGCCTAGCGTGCGCCTCGTCTTTCCCGCTGAGACGACGACGCCGGAGAGGTCCGCGTACGCCTTCGCGGCCGTGTCGATCCCCGCGTCCGTCAAATGCGCGAGTTCGCCGTCCGGCAGGGCGTCGCTCCAGGTTTCCCACCAGGTCCGGATCCCGTCGTCGAAGGGGGCGGGCTCGCCTTCGCGCGGATACCGGATACGGCAACCCCACGAGTTCAACCAGCGAAGAAGAATTGCGCGATGTGCGGCCAGTGACAGGTCGATCGCGGAGAGCCCGTTTTGATCGGACACGGCTTCCATGAGTCGAAGCCAAGACGTGTCGGCATTCGCGAACCCGTTGAACACTTCGGCTGCGCGTCGGAGTTCCGCGAGAGGCGGGAGGGGGCTGGACATGGAGGCACCCTATCCGGTGCCACCAAGCAGGTGAATTTCCGCGTCCAACTATTGGACTTTGTACATTGGGTCACCTATTTGTATCTGCTGCATGGTTCATTGGTCCTTTAGGGTTGTGGCCAGGAAGGCCACAAGGATGTCGGTCACGCAGCGCGATCGCGTTGCCCCATCCAGGGGAGGAGATGGCATGGGCAGACCTGAGCGACCGTTGGATGGTTCCACTGGTCCGATCGCCGCATTCGCTCATGATCTGCGGGTGTTACGGAACCGGGCGGGAAACCCGAGCTACCGGGAACTCGCGAGGACGGCGCTGTTCGCGCCTTCCGTGCTGTCCAGCGCGGCGAGCGGCCATCGGCTGCCCACCCTCGCCGTGACACTGGCGTTCGTATCCGCGTGCGGGGGAGACCGCGCCGCGTGGGAACGGCGTTGGCGGAGCGTCGCCGGGCAAACGGGAGGCGGCGTCGAAGCGCGCGAGGAGCGCGCACCCACACCGCCACCGCCCGAGATTCCGGCGGATGGCCCGCACACACCGGCATCCGGCGTCATCCATCTGGCCCGTCCGGCCCAGCTGCCGATGGGATCGAGGACTTTCGTCGGCAGGGAAAGGAATCTGGCCGAGGCCACCCGGATGATCAGGGCCACCGGCCCGGTCAAGGCGCCACTGGTCGTCAGTGGTCCGATCGGGGTCGGCAAAACAGCCTTCGCCTTGCGGCTGGCCGAAGAGGTCGCCGCCGACTTCCCGGACGGGCAGCTTTACGCCGATCTGAGCAACAGCGGAACCGGCGGCCGCTCGGCCAACGGGATCGTGCGAGGTTTCCTGCGCGCGCTCGGGGTGCCGGCGCATCTCGTGCCCGACGACCCGATGCAGCGCATCGGCCTGTACCGGTCGTTGCTCGCCGAACGCAGGTTGTTCGTGTTGCTCGCGGGCGTCAGTGACGAAGGTCAGGTGCGGCCGCTGCTGGGCCAGGCCACGCACAGCCAGGTCGTGGTGACCAGCCGCGCCCGGCTGCTCGGACTGGAGGACACGAACCGTGTCGAGCTGGATACGTTCACCCGCAACGAATCGCTGGCGTTGATCGGGCGGATCGCCGGCGCGCACCGGGTTCGCGCCGAACACGACGCGACCGACGCGATCGCCGACCTGTGCGGCGATCTGCCACTGGCGGTCAACATCGTCGGCCGTAAGATCGCCGCGCGTCCGGAATGGGCGATCGCGTACACGGCGGGCCGGCTCGCGGATCGCGCACGCCTCATGGACAGCCTCAGTGTGGGGGACGTCAACGTCCGGGACCGGTTCACCTCGGCGTACGAACATCTTTCGCCCGCCGGACGGGAGGCCATCCATCACTTCGGGCAGAGCGGGGCGGGCTGGGCGACGTCGATCGGGGTCGCTGCGGCGATGGGCATCATGATCGAGACCGCGGACGAACTCCTCGAATCCGTGGTGGACGCCGGACTTCTCCAGCGTGCCACCGTCGCCGGCCGCTACGCGGTCTCCCGGTTGGTCAGCGCGTTCGCCGCCGAGCGGCAACGGGAGCCGAACCCGCTCGCCGCCGCGGTCCCGATGGTCGGCCGCCGGGCGCGGAGGAACGCGTTCGAGTCGCTTCGGCACGAGGCCGTGCGCACGCTGCCGGGCAGCTCGTCGGAAGGTTGATTGTTCTCCCCGCGCGGAGCTTCCGGTCAACGGGCGGCGCGGCTTGAATGAGTCGACGAATGAAGGCGAGCGAAATTCGGTGACACAATGCTGATTCTGTCCATGAAAGAGGGTCACGATGGCGGGATCGTGGCGATCGAGGACGGCAAGCTGCTGTTCGCGCTGGAGTCGGAAAAGGACAACTACCCGCGCTACGACCGGATCACCGGCGAGCTGATGGCGCGAGCGGCGGGGATGCTCGACAGGCAACCCGACGTGGTGGCGCTCGGCGGCTGGGTCAAGGGTGAGTTCTCGGTGGAACCCCCGTCCCGCACCGGATACTTCGGTGTCGGCGAGGGTGCGATCTCCGACGAGGCGGGCAAGTTCTTCGGCAAGGACGTGCGCTACTTCTCCTCGACCCACGAGCGCTCGCACATCTACACCTCGCTGGGAATGGCGCCCGCGGCACCCGGCCAGGCGTACTACTCCCTGGTGTGGGAAGGAAACATCGGGGACTTCTACCGTATCGACGAGCGCGGTGAGGCCACTCACCTGCAGCACGTGCTGACCGACCCCGGCGCGAAGTACGCCTATCTCTTCGCGCTGGCGGATCCGGGTTTCCCGCTCGGCAAGGGAAAGTTCCGGTTCAACGACGCGGGCAAGCAGATGGCGCTGACCGGGTTCGCCGAACCCGGCCCGCTCACCCCCGACGAGCAGAAGACCATCGACTTCATCCTCGACCGCGACGGCATCATCCTCGGTCTCTCCAAAGAGGAAATGTCCTGGTCCCATCTGTACAACGCCGGTGTCTGGTCGCAGGAGTATCGCAACGCGGCGGCCAAGCACTCGCAGGCGATCTTCAACCGGTTCCACGACTACGCCGCGAAGAACCTGACCGAAGGCCTGCCGTTGCTGATCTCGGGCGGATGCGGGTTGAACTGCGACTGGAACCGGTTGTGGCGGGAAAGCGGCCTGTTCTCCTCGGTGTTCGTGCCGCCTTGCCCGAACGACAGCGGTTCCGCGCTGGGCACGGCCATCGACGCGCAGTGGTTCTACACCGGGCAGGCGACCATCGAATGGGACGTCTACGCGGGGGAGAACTTCGTCGAGGACGTCGTCCCGGATCCGGCCAAGTACGAGACGCGGCCGCTGGTGGCGAGCGAGGTCGCGAAGTACATCAAGGACGGCAACATCATCGGCTGGGCGCGGGGCCGGTACGAGATGGGCCCGCGGGCGTTGGGCAACCGGTCCATTCTGGCCGCACCGTTCACCGTGGACACCACCGTGCGGCTCAACAAGATCAAGCGCCGAGAGGACTACCGCCCGATCGCGCCGATCGCGCTGGAGTCGGACGCGCCGAAGTGGTTCGTCGGTTCGGTGGAGGATCCGTACATGCTGTACTTCAACCACGTCACCTCCGACGAGTTGAAGGCCATCACACACGTCGACGGTACCGCGCGCACCCAGACGGTGACGCGGGAACGCAACGTCGGCATCACGGATCTGCTCGAGGCGTTCCGCGAGCAGACCGGGTTCAGCGTGCTGTGCAACACCTCGCTGAACAACAACGGGCGCGGTTTCCTCAACCGCACCAGTGATCTCATCGAGTACGGGGAGACGTACGGCCTCGACGGCTACGTCATCAACGACACGTTCGTGACCCCGCGCCAGTCCTGATTTCTTGCCCGACGGGGGCAAGACCCGGATGCCGCCTTCCCAGTGGCGGCGTCCGGGCATCCCGTCGCGCCCACTCGAACTTCGTCCCGGAGGGGGATGGCCATGCGAGTCGTGCTCGCGGGCGGTGGCGTCATCGCGCTGCTGACCGCCGTCGAGTGCGTGTCGGCCGGGCACGAGGTGATCGTCGCCGACCAGGCCGACATCCCGTTCTCCGGCGCCACTTCGTTCGATCGCCACCGCGTGCTGCGCGCGCTGCATCCCGGCGACCTGGCCACCACGGCGGCCGCCGTGAGCGCGCATCACGCGTGGATCGAGCTGGAACAGCTGCTGACCACAGCGTTCTACGAACAGGTCGGTGCGCTCACCGCGCTTCCGGCGGACCAGGCGACAGCCGCGCGGGACCTGCTGACGGCGGCCGGTTCGAAGGCCGAGGTGTTCGGCGCGGACGAACTCGCCGCCCGCTTCCCGCACGCGGGGTTCGTCCCCGGCACGGGTGCGGTCTTCGAGTCCCACGCCGGGGTTCTGCTCGCCGATCGGGTATTGGCGGCGTGCGCCGGTTGGCTGCGCTGGCACGCGCACGCCGAACTCCATCCGCACCGCAAGGTCGTCGGGGTCGACGCCGACCGGGCCGAGGTGCGGCTGGCCGACGGCGAGCTCCTCCGCGGTGACGCGGTCCTGCTCGCGGCGGGGCCGTGGTCGCGCGATCTGCTGGCCCCCGAGCTGTCCAGGGAGCTCGTACTGCACCGGCAGACGATGCTCTACTGCGATGTGCCGCCCGCCGACGCCGCCGCGTGGGCGGCGACCCCCGCGATCACCTCGCTCGGCACCCCCGGTGGCGCGTGGCTGGTTCCGCCGGTCGCCGGGACGCCGTTGAAGCTCAGCGCCGCCAGTGCCTGCCGGATGGTCGACGAGGTCGGCGGCGGTGCCGCGCCGTCGTGGTGGCGAGAACACCTGATCGACACGTTCGGCTCGCTGATCCCCGGTTTCCGCCGGGACTGGCTGATCGACACCCGGGACTGCCACTACCTCGCCCGGCGTTCCACCCTCGGCCCGATGCTCGCCGTCCTCGGCGACCGGGTCCTGTCCTACGCGGCGTGCGGCGGCTCGTCCTTCAAGTTCGCCCCGCTGATCGCCCGGTCCCTCGCCGCGCGCCTGACCGGCGCGGATCCGGCCCCGACCGGACTCGAACCGCTCGACCGGCCGCTCGTGCGCGCGTCCGGTGTCCACCCAACCCGCCCTGCCCTCCGAGGTGTGTCGTGAAACTGCTCGCGCTGGAAGCCAGCCAGAACTCCTACTACTACCTGCCCCGGTACCAGCAGATCGAGGACTTCGGCGGCGTGCTGTACGTCCTCAACGGCATCGGCACGGAAGACCTCTGGCCGGGGGAGCGCTACCGGATCGCCGGCAGCAACCACATCGACGACCTGATCCGGCACGCGAAGGCGTGGCACGCCGAGGAAGCCTTCGACGGGGTGCTCACCTTCTCGGAATCCGGCGTGGTCCTGGTCGCCGCCGTCGCCGAAGCGCTCGGGCTGCCCGGGATCGGCGTCGACGCGGCGCGCACGAGCCGGAACAAGCTGATCATGCGGCAGGCACACGAGAAAGGTGACGCCGCGCATCCGGACTTCCGGTTCGTCGAGGACATCGACGCGGCCCTGCGGGCGGCCGAGGACTTCGGCTACCCGGTGATCCTGAAGCCGACGCTCGGCGCGGCGAGCAACTTCGTCTTCCGTGTCGACGACGACGAGAAGATGCGGGAGCGCTACGAGCAGGCGCGGGCCGGGATCGACAACATGAGCTGGTACAACATGGAGGCCGAAGGGCTGGACCTCGGCCCGCACGGCCTGCTCGTCGAGTCCTTCTTGGACGGTCACGAGCATCTCATCGAAGCACTCGCGTGGGACGACGAGGTCTATCTCGGTTCCATTGTGGACAGAGTCACGTCGGAGGGCGAGACCTTCGACGACGACGTGCACCACGCTCCGACGTCACTCACCGCCGAACAGGTGGCGGAGGTCCATGCCGTCGTGACGGCCGGGGTGCGGGCGCAGGGACTCACCCGCGGCGCGTTGCACGCCGAGGTCCGGTTCCATCAGGGCAAACCGTACCTGCTGGAGATCGCCGTCCGGCCCGGCGGTGGGGGACTGGACCACATGGCACGGCTTTCGGCGGGCTACGACCCGATCAAGGGACTGATGGACGTCTCCCGCGGCGTGCGGCCGGACGTCCACCACTTCGACCCGACCGGCGTGCACACCGCCGCGATGTGCCTGATCTGTCCTGGCGGCGTGATCTCCTCGATCGAGGTCCCGCCGGCGGTGAGCGAGTCGGAATCCCTGTACTACCTCAAGATCTTCGCGAAGCCGGGTGACCTGATCAAGCGACCGCCGCTCGGGAACAACATCTTCGGCGGCATCGGCGCGCTCGGCTCGACCTTCGACGAAGCCATGCGCAACGCGAACGACCTGGCCGGGAAGATCGAGGTCAAGCTGAGCGAAACCCAGAAGCAGCAATAGATCGCGTGGAGGAAAGCGTGTCACGTACAGCCACCAGACGGCACTACCTGATGGTCAGACCGACGTACTTCGACGTCGAGTACTCGATCAACCCCTGGATGGACCCGAAGAAGCCCACCTACACCGAACTGGCCGTCGCTCAATGGGAGTGGCTGCACGACCTGTACGTCGATCTGGGACACCGCGTCGACCTGCTCGACCCGCTGCCAGGGCTGCCCGACATGGTGTTCGCGGCCAACGGCGCCACCGTGGTCGACGGACAGGTGCTCGTCGCGCGGTTCCAGCACACGCAGCGGTGTGGCGAGTCCGAGGCGTACCTGGACTGGTTCCGTGCCAACGGATACCGCTACGTGCGGCAGGCGCAGTGGGTCAACGAGGGGGAGGGCGACTACCTCGTCGCCGGGCAGAAGATCCTCGCCGGGAGCGGGTTCCGCACGAATCCGGAGGCGCACAACGAGTCCCGCGAGTTCTTCGGCCGCCCGGTGATCGGGCTGACGCTGATCGACCCCCGGTACTACCACCTCGACACCGCGCTCGCCGTCCTCGACGACGAGACGGTCATGTACTACCCGGAGGCGTTCTCCGAGGACAGTCTCATGGTGCTGAAGGAGCTGTACCCCGACGCGATCCTGGCCTCCGAACGCGACGCCGCGGTGTTCGGCCTCAACGCCGTGTCCGACGGCAAGCACGTCGTGCTCCCGCAGGCGGCCACCGGGCTCACCGCCCAGCTGCGCGAACACGGTTTCGAGCCGATCGGCGCGGATCTGTCCGAATTGCTCAAGGCGGGCGGCAGCGTCAAATGCTGCACGCTGGAACTGCGTGCGGGATAAGGAGAACAGATGGAGTCCGCGCAGCCGGAGGCCCGCCGGACGGTCACCGTCCGGCGAGTACTGACAGGCGCCGTGCTGGTCGCGGTCCCGCTCGTGGTCGTGATCGTGGTGCTCGGGCTCGGCTCGGCTTACGACCAGGGTCATGCCGCGGCGGCCACGGCCGCACCGGGCGGGACGGATCCGTATCCGCGCCTGCTCGTCGCGCTTCCGGTGATCCTGGCCGCGTGTCATCTGGCCGGGCTGGCCGCGCGACGGCTCGGCCAGCCCGCGGTCATCGGCGAGATCGTCGCCGGTGTCCTGCTGGGACCGTCCCTGCTCGGGTTGCTCTGGCCAGCCGGGTTCGCCTGGCTGTTCCCCGGCAACGTGGTCGCGATCATGAACATCCTCGCCCAGCTGGGACTGATCTTCTTCATGTTCCTGGTCGGCTCGGAGATCGACCTCGACGCGGTGCGCCGGCGGGGGTTCACCGCGGTGACGGTGAGCCAGGTGAGCATCGCGCTGCCGATGGTCTCGGGCATCGTGCTGGCCTTGGGGCTGTATCCGGTGTTCGGCGGTGACGTCGGATTCCTGAGCTTCGGGTTGTTCATCGCGGTGTCGATGAGCGTGACCGCGTTTCCCGTGCTGGCAAGGATCTTGACCGACCGCGGGCTCGCGAAGACCACACTGGGCGCGCTCGCGCTGACCTGCGCGGCGGTCGACGACGTCGCGGCGTGGTGTCTGTTGGCCGTCGTGATCGCGATCAGCCAGGGTGGATCGGGTACCGAGGTCTTCCTCACCATCGCGCTGACCCTGGTCTTCGTCCTGGTGATGGTCTACGTGGTCCGCCCGGTGCTCGCGAAAGGGCTGCCGCGGGTCCCCGAAACGGCCGTGCTGGCGATCCTGCTCGCGGGGATCATGCTGTCGGCGCTGGCGACGGAGGAGATCGGCATCCACCCGATCTTCGGCGCGTTCCTGTTCGGCGTGGTCGCGCCACGCAAGGATCCGGTGGTGAGCCGCGCGGCAGGCAAATTGGGCAGTGTCACGGTGACCCTGTTGTTGCCGCTCTTCTTCGCCTACACCGGTCTGCGCACACAGTTCGGCTTGCTGGGCGAGGCGAGCCTGTGGGCGTGGTGCGCGCTGATCACGGCGGTGGCGGTGTTCGGGAAATGGGTCGGCAGCACCACCGCCGCGCGGCTGACCGGCGTCGGCTGGCGCGATTCGCTGTCGCTCGGGGCGCTGATGAACTGCCGGGGGCTGACCGAGCTGGTGGTGCTCAACGTCGGTCTCCAGTTGAAGGTGATCAGCCCGACGGTGTTCGCGATGCTCGTGATCATGACGCTGGTCTCGACGGTCGCCACCGCCCCCGCGCTCGCCCTGATCGCCAGGTTCGGGAAGAAGTCCGAAAAGGACGAAGAGAAGTCCGCCGGTCCAGCGGCGGCGGAAGTAGATAGGACGCCATGACCAGCAAGCAGGAAACCCTAGTCAGCACCTTCGCGGAGATCGTGCTCGCCGACGAGGTCCGCGAGACCATCGGAAGCGAATTGCGGACCTTCGCGAATCCCGTCGAGGACATCGACCGTTCGCTGGCGATGCTGCGGGTGGCCTTCTCGCGGCTGCCCATCGACCAGTTGCAGACGATCCTGGATTTCGGCAGGCACGTCGACACCCCCGGCGTCGCGGTCGTGCGCAACCTGCCGGTGGATCCGGACCTGCCGGAGACGCCGGTCGACGGGGAACCCAGCAAGGACAAGAAGACGTTCGTCGCCGAGACCGTCCTTTTGGGACTGAGCCAGCTGCTCGGCGAGCCGGTCGGGTTCACCACCGAGAAGAGCGGGCGCCTCGTGCACGACGTCGTCCCGGTCTCGGCGGGGGCGCGTAGCCAGACGAACCAGAGCTCGCACGTGTTCCTGAATTTCCACAACGACATCGTGCACGACGACCTCGGCCGGTACGACGTGTCCAATCCGGACTTCCTGGTGCTGAACTGCGTGCGGCAGGACGGGAACAAGGAGGCCGTCACCTATTACGCCGACGGCCGGGACATCTCCGCCGCGCTCGACCCGCAGGTGCTCGAAACCCTGCGTCGTCCCCTGTTCCGGCTCAACGCACCCGGCAGTTACGTGCGCGACGTGGCCAAGGGAGCCGACGTGCTGTCCGACCTCGTGCCGATCATCTCCGGGCCGTCGGATTCGCCGGAGGTGTCGGTCTCGGCCAACGGCGTGGTGGGGGAGACCGTCGCGGCGGAGCAGGCGCTGGAGGAACTGCAGCGGGTCTGCCGCGAGGTCGCACATCAGGTCAAGCTGGAGCCCGGGACGGCGCTGCTGATCAACAACCGGAAGGGGCTGCACGCGCGGTCGCAGTTCTTCGCGCGGCACAACGGGCGGGACCGGTGGCTGCAGCGCACCTACATCCGGCGCAGCCTGTGGACGATCAGGTACCGCGGCACGGCCGAGGACCGGCGGGTGCACTGACGCCGGATGGCTGCCCCGCTCGTGAGTGGTAGTAGTGAAGGCCTCCTTGCCTACTCTGAGGGTAGTGAAGGAGGCTTTCACTACCGTCGGATGTGTTTCTTGGTGACGGTGGAGCCGAGCAGCAGTGATGCGACTTTGCCGGGACCCTGGCGTCCAGCGCAAGGAAGGAGGCCTTCATGTACTTCATTAAGGCGTGACTTGCGTGCCTGGATGCCGCACTCGCGGGTGCGGAGTCTGAACACGCCAGTGCGGTGCCGCGTCACCCAGCCCACCGTCTCGCCCGAGACACGACATTACCGCTCACGAGACGCGCCCATGTTCAGAACCGCGCCGGCACGGGTAACCACTCGGGGAAGATCCACAACCCGACCGGAGGGAGCCCCGATGGCCGACAAGTTACGACCGCCGCAGCAGCAGGACCCGCCGGGCGTGACGTCGAAGATGGACCCGCCGCCCCGTGACTCTATGGAGGATTACGAGGGCCGTGGCCTGCTGAGCGGCAAGCGTGCGCTCATCACCGGCGGTGACTCGGGGATCGGCCGGGCGGTCGCGATCGCCTTCGCGAAGGAGGGCGCAGACGTCGCGATCGCCTACCTCAATGAGCACGAGGACGCGAAGTACACCGAGGACCGCGTACGGGCCGAGGGCCGCGAATGCCTCCTTCTGCCGGGTGATCTGGCCGAGGCGGCGCAGTGCCGCGAGATCGTCGACCGGACCGTGAACGAACTCGGCGGGCTCGACATCCTGGTCAACAACATCGCCACCCAATGGCCGGTCGACTCCCCGGAAGAACTCACCGACGAACAGTGGACCCACACGTTCGACGTGAACATCCACAGCTACTTCCGGGTGACGAACGCCGCGCTGCCGCATCTGGCCAAGGGCTCGGTGATCATCAACACCGGTTCGGTGAACGGCCTGCGGGGCAACAAGTCCCTCATCGACTACTCCGCGACCAAGGGCGCCGTGCACGCCTGGACCTACGCGATGGCGCAGGCACTGGCCGACCGCGGCGTCCGGATCAACTGTGTCGCGCCGGGTCCGGTCTGGACCCCGCTGATCCCGTCGACGTTCCCGCCCGAGAAGGTGGAGAAGTTCGGCCTCCAGGTTCCGTTCGAGCGGGCCGCCCATCCCGACGACCTCGCGCCCTCGTACGTCTTCCTGGCCTCCAACCGGCTCTCGTCGTACTACAGCGGCGAGGTCATCGCGGCACTCGGAGGCGAGACGACGCCCGGCTGAGCCGTTCCACCGCCTCGACGACGTCTCCGGGCGGCACGCCGTCCAGACAGGGATGGCCGGGTACCGGGCAGATCCGGGCCCGGCTGTCCCGGCACGCGGCGTGCTGATCGCCCAGCAGCGCGGTCGGCACGCCGTACGGTGCCCAGCGCGACGCGGGGACGACCGGGGCGAACAGGGAGACCACCGGCGTCGCGACGGCTGCCGCGAGGTGGGCGGTTCCGGTGTTGGGCGCGACGACCACGTCCGCGCCGGCGAGCACGGCCGCCAGCTCGGGAAGCGACGTGCGCCCGCCCAGGTCGAGGGCGTCCCCGGCGACTTCCCGGGTCAGGCCGCGTTCCGACGGCGAACCGGTGACGACGACGCGCCGCCCGGCGTCCTGGAGTGCCCGGACGATCGCGGCGGAACGTCCGGCGGAGGGCTGGCGGGCCGGAACCGACGCCGCGGGATGGACGACGACGTAACCCCCGTACTCGAGCAAGTGGTCCACCGGTGGCAACGGTTCGCGGATCGCGAGGCCGCCGTTGTCTTCTGCCGGCAAGGAGAACCCAGCCCGCTGGGCGAGTGAGAGCATCCGGACCGGTTCCGGCGGATCACCGGGCACGTGATGCCGCAGGTCCAGCAGGGAACCCGGATAGTCCTCGGAGATCGCCCCGATCCAAGGCACGCCCGCCATCCGCAGCATCAGTGCCAGCGGTAGCGGGGATTGATGAAAAGACGTGAGAACCAGCGCCGCCTCGAGGGACAGATCGCGTAGCCGCTGGACGAGCCCATCGACGTCCTCACTGGTCACCGGCGGGGGCTCGGGGTCGATCCAGGGCGCGCACCAGGTGATGACCTCGTCGACACCGGGCAACAGTTCACCCGCCGCACGCCCCCGGGGACCGGTCAGCAGGACGACCCGCTCGGCCCCGGCGGCCACCGCGCGAACGCACGGACCGGCGAGCAGTACGTCGCCGAGGTTGTCCATCCTGGCGACCAGCACCGTCCCCCTCATCGGCTACCCGCGACGGCGAGATGGACGGCTTCCGCGAGATCGCGGGCGACGGTCGCGCGGCGGCGGGCCCGGACGACCTCCTCGGGCCGCGTACGCGCGGTCGGGATCAGGATCCCCCGGGCTCCGGCGGCGAGCGCCGCGTCGACGTCGGCGCCGGTGTCGCCGATGACCACACACCGGCGGACGTCCACGCCGAGCGCTTCGGCGGCCTGGCGCACCATTCCGGGCGCGGGTTTCCGGCAGGTACAGCCGTCGCCGTCGTCGTGCACGCAGACCTGCCAGGTGTCGAACGGCCCGAGAGCCTCCTCGACGCGGGCGTTCACCGCGGCCAGCCGTTCCGGCGTGATCAGGCCTTTCGCCACGCCGGACTGGTTGCTGACCACGCCGACGCGGATACCCGCGCTCCGCACGCTGTGCACGAGTTCCTTGGCGCCGGGCACGGGGCGGACGCCGTCGGGATCGTCGAGGTAGGGCACGTCGAAGATGAGGGTGTCGTCCCGGTCGAACAGCACCGCTTGCGGCCGCCGGGACAGCCGATGGCGCAGTTCGCCGCGAAGCCGGTGGTAGCAGGCCGCGGGCGGGATGAGCACGCTGGTCACGAGCATGCGCGAGACCTCGCCGGGCGTGAGCGGCCCCGGTGCGATCCGGCGGGCGGCGAACTCGGCGGTCAGCCCCGCCCACACCCCGGCCGCCGCGGCAGCGGCCTTGCGCCGTCCCGCCGCGAACAGCGCGGCGGCGCCCACCGCGCTCGCCGTGGCCAGGGCGTGCCGTTCGAGCCGTCCGTGGCCCGCGGCGGTCTGCTGTCGCCAGAGGACACCGTGCTTGCGCCGCATGAGCGCGTCGTCGGCGTTGCCCCGCTGGGCGCGCAGGCTGGCCAGCGGGCCCGACCGCTTGGGCGGATGGGTCGTGACCCGCTCGCCCTTCGCGATGAGGTAGCCCGCCTTGGCGACGTTCAACCCGAGGTCCGAGTCTTCGCGGTAGGCGCGCGGGAAGCGTTCGTCGAAGCCGCCGACCTCGGCCAGCACCGTCCGGCGGTAGGCCATGTCCGCGGTGATCCACCTCGCCGTCTCCAGACCGGCGGTCCCGCGTTCGTCATCGGTCGGACGGCGGTCCGGGGGCAGCGGCACGACGAGCCGGGCCTGTGACGCCGCGGTGTCCGGCCCGAGCGGGAGCAGGTCCTCGGCGAGTTTCCTCGGCCAGTCCGAGCCGACCAGCACGTCGTCGTCGAGGAAGGCGATCCACTCCGTCGTCGCGCGCCGCCATCCGGCGTTGCGCGCGGCGGCGGGACCGCGCCCCCCGGTGCGGATCACCTCGACCTCCGGCGTGCACGGCGGCGGCTTCAGGTCGGCACCGCCGGGCCGGTCGTCGGCCACGATGATCCGCGCCGGTCGCGGTTCCCCGGCGGCTTCGATACCGGCCAGGAGCGTATGGAGATTCTCCCGGCCGGTGGTCGGGATGACGATGGTGTAATCCAGATGGGTCACCCTCTTCCGATACCCGGGCACGCCGGGCGCAAACGCGGGGGAACTCCGACGGCTACGCGGGAATCGAGTCTGTTTTCCGGAGCCATGAACGGTGTTCGCCCACTTGCGCGAGGAACGACGCGAAGAAGCCGTCCGGAATGGTCTGCTCGGCCGAGGTGGTGGTCACCACGCCTTGGTCGATGAGGGTTTCGGCGTCGTCGGCCAGTTTCGCCGTCACTCCGGCCCGGCGAAGCAGGTCCAGGCCCGAACCGAAACCCGCCACCGGCTTACCGTGCTTGTAGGCCTCGGCGACGAAGTGCACCGCGTAGCCGTCGCGTTCCAAGATGTTGATCGCACCCGGCCCGCACGGGACGACGACGGCGTCGTAGAGCACCGAGGCCATGGTGTTCAGCTGCCGGTCGGGTCGCAGAGGGTCCCCTTCGCCGCCCGGTCGGAGCTCGGCTTCGGTGGGCGCCAGCACCTCGACGATCGCGCCCTGCTCGGTCAAGGCTTCGACGAGACGTCCGACGCCGACCGTGTCGACACCGTCGGCGGCGAGCACGGCTACCTTGCGGCCGGTGGGATCACCGGTCGGCTGGTTCAGCTGCGAAAGCGCGGGGGAAGTGCGGTCATGGTGCGGGGTGACGGGAGCGGCGGGCGCGCTGACGCCGACGCCCTCGGCCACCCTGGCGGCCAGGTCGTGATCGACGTTGTTGAGTTCGGTGATCGTCCTCGCCCGGACCTCGCGGTCCTCCACCTTGCCGAGTTCGAACCGGAACGCCGCGACGATGTGCTCGCGCTCGACAGCGCTCATGCTGTTCCAGAACAGCGTCGCCTGACTGTAGAAGTCCTTGAAGCTTTCGCTGCGTTCCCGGATCTTGTGGCCGGCCACGGCTTCGGTGTAGTGCTTGAACACCCCCGAGCCGGCGATCGCCGGGCATCCGCCGCCGAGCGAGTTCGGGAAGTAGCTCGTCCGTCCCTTGTGGACGTTCTGCTGCCCGTGTCCGTCACGCTGGTTCGTGTGCACCTGCGCGATCGGCCGGTTCACCGGCAGCTGGGCGAAGTTGGGGCCGCCGAGCCGGATCAGCTGCGTGTCGAGGTAGGAGAAGTTCCGTGCCTGCAACAGCGGGTCGTTGGTGAAGTCGATCCCTGGCACGACGTTCGCGGTGTGGAAGGCGATCTGCTCGGTCTCGGCGAAGAAGTCGTCGGGGTTGCGGTCCAGCACCATCCGCCCGACCGGCTGCACGGGCACCTGCTCCTCGGGGATGAGCTTCGTGGGGTCCAGCAGGTCGAAGTCGAAGTCGTGTTCGGCGTCCTCGTCGACGAGCTGCACACCCAGTTCCCATTCCGGGTACTGCCCGGCCTCGATGGCGTCCCACAGATCGCGCCGGTTGAAGTCGGGATCCTTCCCGGCGATCTTCTGGCATTCGTCCCAGATCAGGGAATGCGTGCCGAGGACCGGCTTCCAGTGGAATTTCACGAAGGTGCCGACGCCATCGGCGTTGACCAGGCGGAAGGTGTGCACACCGAAGCCCTGCATCATGCGATAACTGCGCGGTAGCGCGCGATCGGACATCAGCCAGAGCACCATGTGCAGGCTCTCCGGCTGCAGGGACACGAAATCCCAGAACGTGTCGTGCGCCGACTGTGCCTGCGGGATCTCGTTGTGCGGCTCGGGTTTGACCGCGTGCACGAAATCGGGGAACTTGATGCCGTCCTGGATGAAGAACACCGGCATGTTGTTGCCGACCAGATCGTAGTTGCCTTGCCGGGTGTAGAACTTCGTCGCGAACCCGCGGACGTCGCGAACGGTGTCGGCCGAGCCGCGTGAACCGGCGACGGTGGAGAAGCGCACGAACACGGGGATCTTCTCACCGCTGGTGAGGAACTCCGCGACCGTGTAATCCGCCAGGGAGTCGTCGTAGGCCTCGAAGTATCCGTAGGCGCCCGCGCCGCGTGCGTGGACGACCCGTTCGGGGATCCGCTCGTGATCGAAATGGGTGATCTTCTCCCGGGCGTGGAAATCCTCCAGCAGGGTCGGACCGCGGCTCCCCGCGGTCAGCGAGTCGTTCGTGTGGTCGACCCGGACACCCTGCTGGGTGGTCAGCACGGAGTCGCGCGGGTCCACCCGGCTTCTCTGCAGCTGTTCGTCCTTCGCGTCCTCTCGATGCTGCGCCACGGGCCCGCCCTTCTCGGTGATGGTCTTTCCGCACGGCTACCCGCGCGCGGAACCGGTAAACGGCAGGGAAGAGGTGTCAGAACGCTCGTTCGGGGTAACCGGTCGCAAAGACTTCGAAGGAGGTGCGAATGACGGCAACGGACCGGACGGCCATGCTCGAAATCCGCAACCCGGCCGACGACAGCCTCGTCGGGAGCGTCAAATGTGCGACCCCCGCCGCTGTTCAGGCCGTACTCACCACGGCTCGCCGCGAGGGGCCCGCGTGGGCGGCGACCCCCGCCGCGGACCGCGGGGCCGCGGTGAAGGACGCGGCCCGCTTGCTGCGTGACCGGGCCGGCGAACTCGCCGTCCTCATCGAGAGCGAGACCGGAAAACCCCGGGCCGAGGCCGAAGAAGGCGTGCTGGCCGGGGCCGGGACGCTGGAGCAGTACGCCGAACTGGGCCCCGTACACCGGGGCAAATCCTTGCTCGGTGACCCGAAGGCGACCGACCTGATGGTGCCGGAACCCCGTGGTGTGGTGGCGGCGCTGACCCCGTGGAACGATCCCGTCGCGGTGGCCTGCGGCCTGCTCGGCGCCGCGCTGGTGACCGGGAACACGGTGGTGCACAAGCCCAGCGAGCGCTGCCCCTACACCGGTGCCTGGCTCGGTGGCCTCCTGTCCCAGGCGCTGCCGCAAGGGATACTCCAGACGCTGCAGGGCGACGGGAGCGTCGGCGCCGAACTCGCCGCCCACCCGGACGTGGATGTCGTCGCGCACGTCGGAAGCACGGCGGCGGGCCGTTCGATCGCCGAAAGCGCGGCGAGGACCGGGGCCAAGGCACTGCTGGAGAACGGCGGCAACGACCCTCTCGTCGTCGACGCCGACGTGGACCCGCGTTGGGCGGCCGAACAAGCCGCGACCGGGGCCTTCGCCAACTCGGGACAGATCTGCGTTTCCGTCGAACGGATCTATGTCCATCAGGACATCGCCGATGCCTTTCTCAGCGCGCTGGTGGCCGAAGCCGGGACGCGCGAGCTGGCCCCGCTCGTCGACCGGCGTCACCGTGATCGCGTGCACGGCCAGGTGACGGAGGCGCTCGCGCAGGGTGCGGAGCCGCTGATCGGCGGCAACCTGCCGAACGGTCCCGGCGCCTTCTACCCGGCGACCGTGCTCACCGGCTGCACGCCGGGGATGCGGGTCTTCACCGAAGAGACCTTCGGCCCGGTCGCCCCTGTCCGCGTGGTGGCCGACTTCGACCAGGCCCTCAGCCAGGCGGCCAGCGACGAGTACGGTCTCGCCGCCACGGTGCTCACCTCGTCGATGACGCACGCGCAGCGCGCCTGGCGCGAACTCCCGGTCGGCACGGTCAAGATCAACAACGTCTTCGGCGGCGCACCCGGCGGGGCCGCGCATCCGCGGCGCGCCAGCGGGAGCGGGTACGGCTACGGCCCCGAACTGCTCGACGAGATGACGCAGACGAAGGTGGTTCACCTCGGGCCCCCGGGCGTGTGATGGCCGTCAGAAGCCGGTGGACGGCGCCGATAGCGTGGCTCGGCCGGGCGATCCGCGTCCCGGGCGAGGAACGGCGAAGCCTCGTCCAGATCACGAAAGCCACGGCGGCGGCCGTGATCGCGTGGATCGTCGCGACGGCGGTCCTGCGGCTGCCGCAACCCTTTCTGGCGCCATACGCGGCCGTGTTCCTGGTGCAGGCCACCGTTTACCGGTCCATCCGCGGCTGGGCGCAGCAGGTCGGCGCGGTCAGTGTGGGAGTACTACTGGCGGCCGCCGCGGGCCAGCTGATCCCCTCGATGACGGTGGCTCTCGGAGTCGTCGTCTTCGCGGGTCTGCTGATCGGCTCGTGGCCGGCGTTCGGCGACTCGGGCGTCTGGGTCGGGATCACCGGCATGCTGCTGATCTCCTACGGCAGCGCGACCGAACCCGTCCTCCTCGCCGACCGGTTGCTGGAAACGGCGCTGGGCGCGGCGATCGGCGCGGTGCTGAACGCCGTCGTCCTGCCGCCACTGCACGGGGAACGGCTGCGCACGGCGACGTCCCGGCTCGCTTCGGCGATCGGGGAGGTCCTCGAGGAGACCGCGAAACTGGTCCGAGGCGGTGAGGGACTCGAAGCGGCCGACCACCTGCAGGAGCGCATGAGTGACGTCCGCAGCCTGGTCGCGGAGGCGGACGAGGCGATCGGCTGGACCCAGGAGAGCCGGTACCTCAATCTCCGTCGACGGCGCGAGGAGCGGGAAGAGCCGCTGGCGAATCTGGTCTCGCTGTGGCCGCCGCTCGCCCAGCTGATCGACGCGGTGAGCGAAGCCGCCCAAGACGAGCAGCCGCTCCAGCAGCCGGGGGAGTACTCGCGCGGGGTGATCGGCGAGCTGCTCGAAGCGCTCGCGGAGGTGGCCCGCTCAGGGGACTCGGACAAGCTGGGCCGATGCCGCGGCCTGGTCGAGGAGCTCGATCGCCTGCTCGTCACTCCCACGGACGAGGTCACGACGTCGATCGGGCTCGGCGCGATGGCCCTGCCCGCCCGCCGCCTGGTCCAGCGGCTGGAGGCGGATTGAGCCGCGTCCACGGTGGGTAACCGTACCCATGACCGGAAGCGGAAAACGGATCGTGGTCACCGGCGCCACCGGTAACGTCGGGACGGCCGTGGTGCGCGCGCTCGGCTCGGATCCGGAGGTCGGGTCGATCGTCGGGGTGGCCAGGCGCCCCAGCCGATGGGAAAGCCCGAAAACCGAATTCGTCACCGCCGACGTCGCCCGCGACGACCTTCGTGCCGTGTTCGACGGTGCCGACGTGGTGATCCACCTCGCCTGGCTGTTCCAGCCCACCCACCGGCCCGAGGTCACCTGGCGCGCCAACGTGCTCGGCTCGATCCGGGTCTTCGAGACCGCACAGGCCATGCGCGTCCCGGCGCTGGTGTACGCCTCGTCGATCGGGGCGTACTCGCCCCGCGACGACGATCACCCGGTGGCCGAGGACTGGCCGACGCACGGGTCCCCCAAGGCCGCGTACACCCGCGAAAAAGCTTATGTGGAAAGGGTTCTCGAAGCGTTCGACCGGAGCCATCCGCGGCTGCGGGTGGTGCGGCTGCGTCCGGGGTTCCTCTTCCAGAAGGCCGCGGCACCCGAACAGCGCCGCCTCTTCGGCGGGCCGTTCGTGCCGGAAAAGCTCGTGCGCCCGTCCCCGATCCCCCTCCTGCCGGACATCCCGCAGCTGCGGATCCAGACCGCGCACACCGACGACGTGGCCGACGCCTATCGCCGCTGCGCGCTGCAAGAGGTCAAGGGCGCCTTCAACATCGCCGCCGACCCGGTGCTGGACACCCGGTCGCTGGCCCGGATCTTCGGTGCCAAACCGGTGAAGGTCCCGGCGGTCTTCGTCCGGCGCGCGCTCGCCGCGGCCTGGTCCCTGCACTTGATCCCGGCCACGCCGGGACTGTTCGACGCCGTCCTCCACCTGCCGGTGATGGACTGCACGCGGGCAAGGGAGGAATTGGGCTGGACGCCGCGATACTCCTCGGAGGAGGCGATCGAGGCCTTCCTCAAAGGACTGAGGGAGGGGGAAGGGCTGCCGACCGAACCGTTGAAACCGGACGTCGGCCGAGCCCACGAACTGGCGACCGGAGTGGGGGAGCGACCGTGAACGAGAAGGAACTGCTGCACACCCTGACCAAAGTGGTGACCACTTTGGACGGTACCTCGGTGCGGTTCGCCGTCGCTGGCGGTCTCGCCGTCTACGCGCGAGGCGGTCCTGCCTCCGAGCACGACGTCGACCTCTTCCTCAAGCACGAAGACATCGAGGAAGCGGCGAAAGCCCTGGAAGCCGCGGGGATGAGACGGGTGCATCCGCCGGAGGACTGGCTCACCAAGGTCTACGACGGTGACTGCCTGGTCGACCTGATCTTCCGCCCCAACCACCGTCCGGTGACCGACGAGATGCTCGACCGCGCTTCGCTGATGCGGGTCGGGGCGACCGCCGCGCCCGTGCTCAACGGCACGGATCTGCTCGTCGACAAGGTCCTCGTGCTCAGCCCGCACCGGTGCGATTTCGGGCCGCTGCTGCGGATCGCGCGTGACCTCCGCGAGCAGGTCGATTGGCACCGGGTGGCCGAGGAGACCTCCGAATCGCCTTACGCGTGGTCGTTCTTGACCTTGCTCGCGGCACTGTCCATCATCGACGCAAAGGAGCTCCCGATGCCATCGGAGGCACCCCAGTACCTGGTAGCGAGGCTGACCAAGGCGCTGGCCGAAGACCCGAGGACCGCCGAGCTCGGTGTGCACGTCACCGTGCGCGGAGACCAGGTCCGGCTCAGCGGCGAGGTCGCCTGCGAGAACCGCAAGGCCGACGTCGAGGCCGTCATCTGCGAACACATCGCGGCCGAACTCGTGCACAACGACGTCCGGCTGGCCGACGTGCGCGAGCCCGCGCGCGCCGAGGAGATCCGGTGATCCGGGTCGCCGCGGTCGGGGACGTCCACCTCGGTGAGGACAACCGAGGCCTGCTGCGGCCGGCACTGGACAACATCGCCGAACACGCCGACGTGCTGCTGCTCGCCGGTGACCTCACCCGGCACGGCACCATCGACGAGGCCAGGGTGGTGGCCGACGAGTTCGCCGGGCTCGACGTCCCGGTGGTGTCGGTGCTCGGCAACCACGACTACCACTCCGACCAGGCCGAAGCGGTCAGCGGATTGCTGGAGGAAAGCGGGATCACCGTCCTGGAAGGCAGTGCCACCACGGTGAGACTCGACGGCGGGACACTCGGCGTCGCCGGGGTGAAAGGATTCGGCGGCGGTTTCGCGGGCAAATGCGCGAGCCGGTTCGGCGAACGCGAGATGAAGGATTTCGTCGAGCACACCATCGCGGCGGCCAACCGGCTGCGGACCGCGCTGGAAGGGCTCCGGCGGGAGGAGCCGGACGTGATCGTCGCGCTGACGCACTACGCGCCGATCCCCGGTACGCTGCACGGCGAACCACCGGAGATCCACCCGTTCCTCGGGTCGTACCTGTTGTGCGAGCCGATCGACGAGGTCGGGGCCGCCCTCGCGCTGCACGGGCACGCGCACTACGGCAGCGAACAGGGCGTCAGCCCGGGCGGGGTGCCGGTGCGCAATGTCGCCCAGCCGGTGATCCGGTCGGCCTACGCGACGTACGTCCTTGAACCAGCGAAGGTATCGGCATGAGGGAACGATTCCATGGTCAGCTGAGCGTCCTCGGCGAGCGCTTGTCGGACATGTGCGGCATGGCGTGCGAGGAGCTTCGCCTGGCCAACCGCGTCTTTCTCGACCGCGACGTCGAGGCCGCCGCCGAACTCGCGACGGTCGAGGCGCGGCTGAACGCGGCACGGACCGAGTGCGAGGAAACCGCGCAGAAGCTGCTCGCCCTGCAGGCCCCGGTCGCTGGGGACCTGCGGACCGTCCTCGCCGCGGTGTACTGCGCCGACCGGCTGGAGCGGATGGGCGATCTCGCCCAGCACATCGCCGAGCAGGCCCTGCGGTCACCTGAGTTCGCCGTTCCCGACGCGCTCACCGGGCGGTTCGGTGAGATGGGCGGACTGGCCTGTTCGATGGCGGAAGACCTCGGCGCGGCGATCGACGGGCCCACGACCGAGGTTTTCCAGTCGCTGGCACGGTCGGATCAGCGCGTCGACGCCCTCTACGAGGAGCTGATGGAGCTGGTGACCGGGCCGGACTGGACCGACGGCGTCGCGCCCGCCATCTCGGTCGCGCTGCTGGCGCGGTTCTACGAGCGGTTCGCCGACCAGGTCGTCTCCGTGGCGCGGCGGGTGGATTTCGCGCTCACGGGGGAGCTGCCCGCTTCAGCGGTGCGGGACGTTCTGGCCGCCGAGTCGTGAGTGGTAATGGTGGTGCTGGCCAAGGGTGTTTTAGGTGCCTACGGTGGGTGGGTCCGGTGGCGGCCTGGCCGTGAAGGCCTCCTTGAGGGACTCAGAGTCCCTCAAGGAGGCCTTCACGGACCGGAAGGCCATCGCGAGCCGCAACAGCACCACCGGTCGCGGCGCGTGAAGGCCCCCTTCCCGCGGCTCAGCCGAGGAAACTCGACCTTCACACCTTCCCCAGTACATGGAGGACCCTTTCCTTGCGCCTAGCGCAAGGAAAGGGTCCTCCATGTACTTCACGCCTGCAGGCCCGCAGGCCACGCGTAGGCCCTAAGAGCTCTAACGGTCTGTCCACTCACGAGACCGGCCGGCGGTCAGGTGTTACGGTCTTCCAGCGCGTCCCGGATCTTGTCGATGAACGCCGTGCCCGGCGCCAGGATCCGGTTCGCCGGCGGGCGGTCCGGGGCGGCGGGGTGCGGCCGTGTGGGCGCGATCTTCTTGGCCCGCAGGATCTTCTCGCCCAGATCCCGCAACTCCTCCGCGGAGCAGGCGCCTTGCAGTTTCGGCAGCAGGTCGCCCTCTTCCTCTTCGATGTGGTGGCGGACGTCCTCGATCAGCTTCCCGACCAGTTCGTCGAAGCGTTTGTCCTTCGGCTCAAGGCCTTCCAGATCCTTCATGATCTGCTCGGCCTTGGAGTGCTCCTCGATCTCGTGGTCCGCGACCTCGTCGCCGTCGGGTAGATGCCGTCGTGCGGCGGGGTACATGTGCTGTTCTTCGGCGATGGAATGCCGCACGAGTTCGGCGATCAGGTGATCCGCGAGGTCTTTGCGGTGCTCGTCGCCGCCCTTGCCGGATTCCAGCTCCTTGAAGATCCGCTCGAAGGCGCGGTGGTCCTCGGTGATCACCGAAACGAGGTCGTGTTTGGTGGTGGTGGTCATGGACACTCCTGTCCGTTTCATCAGTCCGACATCGCAGGGTTACCCCGATCCGCGCGGGAAATCACCCGGATTCGTCGGTGGCGTGATGGGGTGCGCCGACCGGTTTCGATTCCGGGGAACCGCGCTGGCGGAGATACACGCTGAACACCGCCATCGAGCCGATGGCGAGGAATTCCGACTGCCAGTTCTGCAGGGACCGGTTCCAGAAGTCGGGCGAGGCCAGATAGGCGAACCAGCTCACGGGGTCGCCGAAGTCGGCGATCTGCTCGGCGTTGTAGGCGCTCATCCCGGCCACCGACTGCGCCAGCCACGACAGCAGGAACAGGCCCAGCATCACCAGGCCGAGCGACACCGAGAAGACGCCGGTGCGCCAGCCGCCGGCCCGCACCCAGCGGGGCGACTCCTTGGTGGCGTGCGCCCCGATCTGCTGGGCCTCGTCGCTTTCCGGGCCGACGCGGCCGGCGGGTTTGGATTCGGGCGAACCGCGTTGCAAGAGCCATACGGTGGCGAAAACGTAGAGGAAGAATTGCAGGTATTCGGATTGCCAGTTTTCGGCGACGTCGACGGCGAAATCGGCGGAGGTCAGGTAGTCGATCAGGCCGACGGGTTCGGCGGCGTGCCGCAATTGTCCGTCGTTGAAGTCGGCGAGTCCGGCGAACGCCTGCCCCGCGAGACTGGCCAGGAACAGTAATCCGAAGCCCAGTGAGAGCCCGTTGTCACGAAGAAAGCGTCGCATCGTCGGCCTTCCTCACCGGTGCAGCAATCCGAGAAGGATGCAGTAACCGAGACCCGCCACGACGAAGGTCAGGTAAACGGTGAAAACCCCTCGTGCCCTCATGGTCCACCCACCGCGCAGTCGTAGACCTGCTCGTTGCGGAGATGGCAGCCCGCGCCGGTGATCAGCCATCCGACCGAGAACTCGTGCAGGAAGAGAGTGTCGCCACCGGTCTTGACCTGGGCTTCTTCGCTCCAGACCGACACCGTCTCGGGAGAACCGCCCGGCACGGCCGCTCCGGCGAGACCGTGTTCGCAGCCTTCCGGACCCCAGGATTCCCGGACCCGGGGCGCGAGCAAGGCGCACGCCGAGCGCTGATCACCCGACGCGAGTGCGCCGAGGAACCGCCCGGTGGCTTCCTTCACCGGCTCCTGTCCGCTCGCTCCGGTACACCCGGCCACCAGCAGACATACACCGAACGCCAGCACTTTGACGATCACGGACTAGAGGTACCCCGCCGGGCACTCGACTACACGCCGCGTTTTGTCATGACGCCGGGTATTGGCTCGTACGCAGGAGGTTCGCCAGGTGGACGGCGTTACGGGCCAGGGTCGCGTTGGTCGATTCGACCGCTTCCGGCGTTTCGTCGAGGTCGTTGTAGTCGCCTGGCTTCATGGCTTCACCGTTCCAGTACGTCCCACCCTGCGCGGGCACGGTGAACCCGATGTCGTTGAGCGCCTGGAACAGATCCGCGGTGATCTTGTGCGCTCCGTCCTCGTTGCCGACGACCGCGGTGACCGCGACCTTGCCGAACATCGACGGCCTGCCCTCGTCGTCGGTTTCGGACAGTTCGGCGTCGAGCCGTTCCAGTACCCGTTGCGCCACACTGGACATGTGCCCGACCCAGGTCGGCGTCGAGATCAGGACGATGTCGGCGGCGGCGATCTTGCGGCGGATCTCGGGCCAGGCGTCGCCTTCGCCCATGTCGGCCTCGACGCCGGGTTTGACGTCGTGATCGACGACGCGCACCAATTCGCCGGTCGCCCCGCCCTCGGCCAGTTTGTCCAGCACCTGCTGGGCGATCAACCCGCTGCTCGTCGGGGAAGGTGACGGTTTGAGCGTGCACACCAGTGCGAGGGCCTTCAACGGCTGGGTCATCGTGTCCTCCTGTTCGGATCGGTGCCGAGCCCCGTGTGGGTGAACCCGGCGCGGGCGACGGCCGCCGGGTCCAGAAGATTCCTGGCGTCGACGACGACGGCGCGTTCGGCCGCGGCGGCGAGCCGGTCCCAGTCGAGATCACGGAACTCGGGCCATTCGGTGAGCACCACCAGCGCGGCGGCGTCCTTCGCCACCAGATACGGGTCGTCGACGACCTGGACGATGTCGGGCTCGACCGCTTCGACGCCGGGGTCGTAGGCGGTCAGGACCGCGCCGCCGCGGGCGAGTTCCCGGGCGATCGCCAGCGCGGGGGAGTCCCGCAGGTCCCCGGTGCCCGCCTTGAACGCCAGCCCCAGCAGTCCGATGCGGACACCCGCGAGCGAGCCGTCCGGAGCGCCGGTGACCGCCAGTCGGATTTTTCGCGTCACGGCGGCCTGCTGGCGCGCGTTGGCCTTCATGGCGTCACGCAGGATTCCGAAATCGACGCCTGCCTCCTCGGCGGTCCGCAGCAGCGCGGCGGTGTCCTTGGGCAGGCACGAACCGCCCCAGCCTGGGCCGGGTGAGAGGAACGCGGGGCCGATCCGGGGGTCGAGCCCCATGAGCCGCCCGACGTCGCGGATGTCGGCACCGAAGTGCTCGCAGAGTTCGGCGAGGATGTTCACATAGGACACCTTCATCGCCAGGAACGCGTTGCTGGCGTACTTCGCCAGCTCGGCACTCGCCGGATCGGTGAACCAGACCGGAGCGCCGGTCTCACCGTACAACGCGGCCACTCGTTCGGCAGCGCGCCGGTTTTCCTCCGCCGAGCCCAGCACGATCCGGTCGGGGTTCAGGAAGTCCTCGACGGCGTGGCCCTCACGGAGGAATTCCGGATTGCTCACCACCGGCAGATCCGGTCTGCCCAGCAGCTCCGGCAACCGTGACCCGGTACCCACCGGGACCGTGGACTTGGTGACGACCACGCAGCCCGGTTCGAGTAGGTCGGGCAAGGTGGCGACGACCTCTTCGAAGATGCGGACGTCGGCGTTCCCGCCGTCGCCCTTCGGAGTGGGCAGGCAAAGCAGGAGGACGTCCACATCGGACAGTGTCTCCGGTGCCGTCGAAAAGCGCAGACGGCGGCAGTTCAGGCCGTCGCGGACCAGCTCTTCGAGACCGGGTTCGGTGATGGTGATCTCGCCGCGGTCGAGCGCGTCTACTTTGGACTGATCGTTGTCGACGCAGATCACCTGGTGGCCCAAATGCGCGAAACACGCGGCGCTCGTGAGGCCGACGTATCCGGCGCCGATCACGCCTACCCGCTCAACCATGTGACGCCCTTTCCCCGAGCAATCCTTCGGCCGCGGTGAGGACGCGGTCTTCCCGCAACAGCAGCAGACCCGGATCCGGCCGGTCGGCGTGCGGGTCGCCGACGTCGCCCACCCAGAGCACCACGTGCTGCCGCGCGCCGGGCGGCGGTCCCCAGCGGCACGGCGGGGTCGGCCCGAACAACAGCACCGAAGGCGTTCCATACGCCGTGGCCAGATGCCCGACGCCGGTGTCGCCACAGATGACCAGCTTCGCCTCGGCGACGGTCGCGGCGAGTTCGGCGAGGCCGGTGTTCCCGGCGAGAACGGCGTCTTCCGGCAGCCCGGCCGCTTCGGCGACCTCCCTGGCGAGTGGAACCTCGGCGGCGTTGCCGGTGACGACCACCCGGTGCCGTCCGGCGAGTTCCCGCGCCACGCGAGCGTAGCGCTCCGGCGGCCAGCGGCGGGCCGCGAAGGCGGCGCCGGGATGGATCACCACGGTGCCGGGTGCGGGACTCGGCCCGGGAGGCGGCGGGAGCCCGAGCGCGTCACGCTCCGCCGGGATACGGGCCGCTTCGAGCAGACGGCACCAGCGGTCGACCTCGTGCACGTCTTCGGGCCAGTCCGGCCCGTCGACCCCGGGGAAGTCCTGATGCCGGTGGGTGATCAGCTCGACCGGATCC
Organism: Amycolatopsis sp. NPDC039088; assembly: GCF_055598845.1. Taxonomy (NCBI): domain Bacteria; kingdom Bacillati; phylum Actinomycetota; class Actinomycetes; order Pseudonocardiales; family Pseudonocardiaceae; genus Amycolatopsis; species Amycolatopsis sp. NPDC039088. The sequence goes on from NZ_JBVKAE010000007.1 coordinate 178,512, forward strand.
TGCGCGAGCAGGTCGTGGATGCTCTCCGGGCCGCGGCCGTGCAGGTTGACCGCGAGCCGTGGCGGTTCACCGGGCCACGACAGCTCACCGAGACCCGCCGTCGGCAGCAGTTCGTCCACCGCGTCGACGAGTTCGACGATGTCGCGGAGACCTTCCGGGGCGGCGAGGACCAGCCGTTCGCCGTCGAACGCGCGGCGCAGGGCACGCAGCGCGGGGACACCGGTGAGCAGATCGCCAAGGCCGAGCGCGCGCAGCACGAGGATGCCGCCGCTCACGGCCACGACCCTTCTTCCGAAGCGCAGACCACGAGTTCGCGGACCTCACAGCCGGGCGGCTGCGACAGCGCGAACACCACACTCGCCGCGACGTGCTCGGGCTGGTTGAGCTTCGCGTCCGGCGGCGGCTTGTACTGCTCGGCCCGGTCGTCGAAGAACGCCGTGTGCATCCCGCCGGGCACGAGCAAGGTCACCCCGACGCGGCCGGCGAGTTCCATGGCGAGCGCCCTCGTGAAGCCGACGACCCCGAATTTCGAGGCGCAGTAGGCACTCGCGTCGCCCGCGACACGGACCCCGAGCGTCGACGCGCAAGTGACGACGGTGCCGTGGCTTTCGCGCAGATAGGGCAGTGCCGCGCGGACGACCGCGGCCGTGCCGAGCAGGTTGACCCGGACCACGCGTTCCCAGTCCTCCGTGGACACGTCGTCGAGTGCCCCGCAGGCGTCGGTACCCGCCGCGGTGAACACCCCGTCGAGCCCGCCCGCGCGTTCGGCGAGTGCCCGCACGGCGTTCTCGGCCGCGGCGGAATCCGCCAGATCCGCCCGGACGAAATCGACGTCGGCGGCGGGTTCGGCGCGGTCGATGACGAGCGGGGTGCCGCCCGCCTCGCGGACGGCCTCGATCGTCGCGGCACCGAGGCCGGAGGCTCCGCCGGTGATCAGGACATTGCCGAGAGGGCGCATCATGCTCCTTCCGCCGCGGCCACCAGCCTGGAGGTGGAGTAGCCGCGGATGGTCGGGATCAGGACGATCTCGCCGCCGTGCCGTCGGACCACGGCGCTTTCGGGGAGTTCCGTGTCCGCGTAGTCGCCGCCCTTGACCCAGACGTCCGGGCGCAGGCGGTCCAGCAGTGCGGCGGGATCGGGTTCGTCGAACACCGCGACGGCGTCGACGGAACTGAGTTCGGTGAGCAGCCGCGCGCGGTCGCGGGCGGCCACGATCGGCCGTCCCGGTCCTTTCAGGCGGCGTACCGACTCATCGGAGTTGAGGCACACGATCAGCGCGTCGCCGAGTGCGCGCGCCTGGCGCAGGAGACTGGCGTGGCCGGGGTGCAGCAGATCGAAACAGCCCCCGGTGGCGACCAGCCTGCCACCCCGCGCGCGGACCCGTGCGGCGACATCGAAGGCCGAAGCGCCATGGTTCCGGGTTTGCCGCTCGAATCGGGTGTCCACAGTGGACAAGGTCGCGGCGCCGCCGGTGGCGACGAACCGGGCCGCGGTCTCGACGCCCGCGGCCACCGCGTCGTCGGTGGACGCCCCGTCGAGCAACGCGGCGGCCGCCGCGGAGGCGAAGCGATCACCCGCGCCGCAGGTGTCCTTGGCGGTGATGCCGGTGGGTGGCCGGAACGTCGCGCACCGCTCGCCGTCGGTCAGGACGGCGCCGTGGCGACCGGTAGTGACGCTGACCGTTTCGACCGGCCACAGTCCGTGCAGCCGTTTGGCGAGGTCTTCCGGGCCCGACCGCGTTTCGGTGAAATGCTCGGCCTCGGCCAGATTCGGCGTGGCCAGCCGCACCCCGGGTACCGGTTCGGCGCCGCGGGGATGCGGATCCCAGACGATGGGGATCTTCCCGGCCAGCTCCGCGAGCACCTTCCGGACGCCGGGATGGGCGGTCACTCCCCGTCCGTAGTCGGCGACGAGAATCGTCCCCGCCGAACGCAGCGCGTCCCGCACCTCGCGTGACAAGGGCGCCATGTCCGCCGTGCCGTCGCCGCTGTCGAGGCGGACCAGGGACTGCCCGGCGGCCCGCACCCTCGTCTTGGTGACGGTGGTGCCCCGCAAGGGCATCGGGACGAGCGTGACCTCGCGCTCCAGCAACCCGGCCAGCGCGCGGCCTTCCTGGTCACCGCCGAGCGGCGCGACCAGGACGACGTGGGCGGTGGACCGCGCCGCGAGCAGCGCGGCGAGTCCGGCGCCACCCGGCCGCCGCCAGTACCGGTCGAGATCGACCACGGGGACGGGCGCGTCCGGACAGAGCCGCTCGGAAGTACCGTCGATGTCGACGTCCAGCAGGGCGTCGCCCAGCACGACCAGCGGCCTCACGTCGGCACCCCGAGCGCGTCGTCCAGCGCGGTGCACAAGGCGTGGACCAGTGCCAGATGGACCTCCTGCACGGTGGCCGTGGACGCGGCCTCCACGGGGATCGCCTCGTGGCACAGTGCGGCGAGCGGATTGGGGGATGGCCCGGTCAACGCCCACGTCGTGATGCCGAGTTCGTGGGCGGCCTTCGCCGCCGCGACGACGTTCTGGCTGGTACCACTGGTCGACAGGCAGACGAGGATGTCACCGGGGCGGCCGTGCGCCCGGACCTGCCGGGCGAACAGCTCGTGTTCGCCGTAGTCGTTGACGATGGCCGTGCCGGCGGAGGTGTCCGCGTGCAGGGCGATCGCCGAGAACGGCTGCCGGTCGTTGCGGAACCGGCCAACCAGTTCACCGGTGAGATGCTGCGCTTCGGCGGCGCTTCCACCGTTTCCGCAAGCGAGCAGTCGTCCGCCGGAAGACAGGACGGTGGCCAGATGGTCACCCCAGTCACGGAGTTTGGGCGCCCAGGAAACGGATTTCCCGGCGGCCTCCCTCAACGCGGCGAAGTGATCTTCGATCACGAGACACCTCCAGAGTCGTTCAAGGAGTTCACGGGCGGCGGACCACGAAGGGGCCGATGGCGAGCAGGTCGATGGGGGCGGAGCCGAAACACTCGAGCGCGTCCCGCGGCGAGTCGACCATGGGCCTTCCCGCGGTGTTGAGACTGGTGTTGACGACGGCGGGTACCCCGGTGCGCCGTTCGAACGCCGTCAGCATCCTGGCCACCAGTGGTTCCTGTGCCGGATCGACGGTCTGCACGCGGGCGGTGCCGTCGACATGGGTGACCGCCGGGATCCGGTCCCTCCATTGTGGAGCGACGTCGTGCACGAAAAGCATGTAGGGGCTGGGAAGCGGGCCGCGGGAGAAGACGTCCCCGGCGCGTTCGGCGAGCACCATCGGCGCCACCGGCCGGAACTGTTCGCGGCCCTTGACGTCGTTGAGCCGTTCGAGATTCGCTTTGTGCCCGGGATGCGCGAGCAGCGAACGGTGGCCGAGCGCACGCGGGCCGAACTCGGCGCGGCCTTGGAACCAGGCCACGATCCGGTCGTCCGCGAGCGCCTCCGCCACCGTCTCGGCGACGTCGTCCGGACGCTCGTAGCGCACGTTCGCGGTCTTGAGCGCGCTTTCCAGCTGGTCGTCCGTCCAGCCACGGCCCAGAGCCGCGCCCGACATCGGCGCGCCGCGCTCACCGAAGTCGGCCGCGAGCTGCAGGGCAGCACCGAGCGCGGTGCCCGCGTCACCGGCGGCGGGCTGCACCCAGATCCGCTCGAAGGGGCCCTCCGCGTGGAGCCGGGTGTTCGCGACGCAGTTGAGCGCGATTCCGCCTGCCAGCGCCAGATCGGTGTGCCCGGTGCGCTCGTGAAGCCCCTTGGTCAGGTCGAGGAGGACGTCCTCCAAGCAGCGCTGCACGCTCGCGGTCAGGTCCGCGTGCACCCGCCGCGGTTCCTGGCCGGGCTCCACGGCCGGCGCGAACGACGTCCAGTCGATCGGATCGGTCCGGAAACCCATGCCGTTGGTGTGGACGTGTTCGCGGATCCGGTCGAGGAACCGCGGTGTCCCGTACGAGGCCAGCGCCATCACCTTGTACTCGTCACTGGAGCGGGCGAACCCGAGGTGCTCGGTGAGGTCCTCGTACATCAGCCCGAGGGAATGGGGGAGCCGCTGCTGCGCGAGTTCTTCGAACTTGCCGTCGCGGTATTCACCGGCGAGATAGGACGTGCTCTCGCCGCGGCCGTCGGCGACCAGGACCGCGCAGTCGTCGAAGGGGGCGGCCAACGCGGCCGACGCGGCATGCGCGACGTGGTGCCGGACGAACCGGACGATCGCGGGATCGAGCCCGGGTAGCGCCGCCTTGAGGAAGCCGGGTGCCCGGCGGGCGTAATCGGTCCGCAGGCCCTCGTTCTTCCCGTCGTGGCCGTCGAGACCCGGTTCGACCAGGGCCGGATCGTAGGAATAGCCGACCGCGTCGAGATCCTGCGCGGAGATGCCCGCTTCGGCGAGGCACCACGCGGCCGCTTCGGCCGGTTGTTCCCAGGCGGAGAACGGGACGGGCCGTTTGCCGTGTTTGCGGCGGCTGAACCGCTCCTCCTCCGCCGCGGCCACGATCTCCCCGTCGACGACCAGCGCGGCGGCCGGATCATGGAAGACGGCGTTGACACCGAGAATGCGCACCGGGCCACCTCTCTGTTCCGGGATGCGGGCCGTGACCCGCCCTTGCTCCTCTAGCGCTACCCGGTGCGATCGTGGATAAACGACGCGGCGCGAAAGCCCAGGACGTCGCTACTCAGCGAAGCGGCTGGAGGGGTTGTTCCGGGCGTACCAGTCGACGGTGCGCGGAAGTCCTTCCGCCATCTCGATCTCCGGCTCCCAACCGAGTTCGCGGCGAGCCAGCGAGATGTCGGGGCAGCGGCGCGTGGGATCGTCGACCGCCGCTTCGATGTACTCGATCGCGGACGAGCTCCCGGTGACCGACAAGACCTCCTCGGCGATCCGCAGCACGGTGAGCTCACCCGGGTTGCCCAGATTCACCGGCCCCGGCAGATCGGAAGCCGCCAGCGCCAGCAGGCCCCGGACGGTGTCGTCGACGTAGCAGATCGACCGGGTCTGTCGGCCCGTCCCGGCCACGGTGAGCGCCGCGCCGCTGAGCGCCTGGCAGATGAACGTCGGGATCATCCGGCCGTCGTCGGGGCGCATCCTCGGCCCGTAGGTGTTGAAGATCCGGGCGATGGCGGTGTTCACCCCACGCTCCCGCCGCATGGCCGAGGTGAGTGCTTCGGCGTACCGCTTGGCCTCGTCGTAGACACTGCGTGGGCCGATCGGGTTCACATTGCCCCAGTAGTCCTCGCGCTGGGGATGTTCCCGCGGATCTCCGTAGACCTCGCTGGTGGACGCGAGGACGAAGCGGGCGCCGTCGCGTTCGGCGATGTCCAGGGCGTGTTCGGTGCCGTACGACCCCGCGCGCAGCGTTTCCAGGGGAAGCCGGAAGTAGTCGCGCGGCGAGGCGGCGGAGGCCAGGTGGAACACGACGTCGAAGCGGCCTGGCTCGTTCAGCGGCGCGGTGACGTCTCGTGTGGCCAACCGGAAGCCGGGAAGATCAAGGAGATGTTCGACGTTGCCGGCGTCTGCGGTGGCGAGGTTGTCGGCCGCGACGACTTCGGTCCCCGCCGCCAGCAGCCGCTCGCACAGGTGCGAGCCGACGAATCCGGCACCCCCGGTCACCAAGGCTCGTTCGAACGCTGCGGTCATGGCGACGGGCTACCCGGGCCCACCTCGGAAAAAACCCCGTGTGAATCGGGCAGGGTGGGGTACGCGTCGGATATGCGCACATTGGTGATCGGCTGGGCGAGTTTCCGCCATGGTGAGGCGACCGCGGGTGACGTCCTCAGCATGCGCCGGATCGACGAAGCGCTGTCCACCGTCGGCGTTCCGCACGATCTGGCGTGGAGCCCCGTCTATCGTCCGCGAGAATTGAGCTACGAGGAAGTGGACCCGGCGCGCTACAGCCACGTCGTGTTCGTCTGCGGGCCCGCGCACGGGTGGCAGGTCCGCGAGGTGCACCGGCGGTTCGCCCACAGCTGGCGGATCGCCGTCGGGGTTTCGGTGATCGATCCGGACGACGACGCCGTCACCGGGTTCGACCAGGTGTTGTCCCGTGATCAGAACGGGATGGCCGTACCCGATCTGTCCACCGAGGCCGTGACCGACGAGGTACTCGTGACAGGCATCATTCTCGCTCCGGGACAGCGGGAGTACGGCGACGCGGCGCGGCACGACGACGTCCACGCCGCGGTGACGGAGTGGATCGCCGGGGTCGACTGCGGCAGGATCCCCCTCGACACCCGTCTGGCGGCTTCGGACTGGGAAAAGTGCGAGACGCCGGACCAATTCACCTCAATCCTGTCGCATCTGGACGTGGTGGTCACGACCCGGCTGCACGGTCTGGTGCTGGGACTCCGCGCGGGCGTACCGGTACTGGCCGTCGATCCGGTCGCCGGCGGCGGAAAGATGACCGCGCAGGCCGATGCGCTCGGGTGGCCGGCGCTCGTCCCCGCGGAGGAGGCGACGCGGCCGGAGGTCCTCGACTCGTGGTGGCAGTGGTGTTCCTCGGTCCAGGGCCGGGCGGTGGCCGCCCTCCGCGCGTTGCCGACGGACAACACCCTGATCAAGGACATGGTCAAGGCGCTCAAGACGGGCCCGATGCGATGACCGGTGCCCGGACCACGGTGGTGATCGCCACCCGGAACCGCGCTACGGAACTGACCAGGACCTTGACCGAGCTGACGGCCTTGCGGCCGCGGCCTCCGGTGATCGTACTGGACAACGCGTCCAGTGACGACACGGCGGATCGTGCCGCGGAGTTCCCCGACGTCCGGCTGGTCCGGCTGCCGCGCAACCTCGGTGCGGCTGCCCGGAATCTCGGCGTCGCGCTGGCGCGGACACCGTATGCCGCCTTCAGCGACGACGACTCCTGGTGGGCGGAGGACGCCCTCGCCGAAGCCGAGCGGATCCTCGACGACCACCCCGATGTCGGTCTGGTCGCGGCGAAAACCCTGGTCGGTGAAGAGGAACGCGAGGACCCGGTCGTCCAGCTCATGGCGGAGAGCCCGTTGGGCACGCCCGATGGATCACCGGGACCGTCGGTGCTCGGTTTCCTCGCGTGCTCGGCCGTCGTCCGCCGGAAGGCGTACCTTCAGGCGGCGGGATTCAACCCTCTGCTGCATTTCGGCGCGGAGGAACGGTTGCTGTCCTACGATCTCGCCGCCCACGGCTGGCGGTTGTGCTACGTGGACCGGGTGCGGGCGCACCACCACCCGTCGACGGCGCGGCCGTCACGGGGCTGGCGTGCGCGCGCCGAACTGCGGAATCGGTTGCTGATCACGGTCATGCGCCGTCCGGTGCGCCAGTGCCTCACCGACGGGCTTCGCGTGCTCACGAGGATTCCGCGTGAGCCACACGTGGTCGGTGCACTGGCCGGGGTGCTCCGACGCCTGCCGTCGGCACTCGCCGAACGCCGTCCGCTGCCCGACGGCGTGGAGCGCCAGATCCGTGTTCTCGAACATGCGCAGGGAGGCTGAAGTGCAGGACCGGATCACGGTCGTGATGATCACCCACAATCGGCGTGAGCAGCTGCTGGAAACACTCGAGCAGATGACGGGGCTGCGCGACGCCGCGCCGATCGTCCTGGTGGACAACGCCTCCACCGACGGATCCGCGGACGCCGTCGAGCGGCGGTATCCGGCGGTCCAGGTGCTCCGATCGCCCCGGAACCTGGGCGCGGTGGCCAGAAACGTCGCCGTCCGGGCGGTGAAAACGCCGTATGTCGCCTTCTGCGACGACGACACCCGTTGGCAGCCGGGCGCCCTGACGCGCGCCGCCGATCAACTCGACCGCTACCCGGCCCTCGGCGTGGTGACCGGCCGGTGCCTGGTGGAACCCGACCTGACGGAGGACCCCATCACGCCGGAACTGAGGCATTCGCCCGTCCCCGGACCGGACTGGCTACCCGGCCCCGCGTTGCTGGGCGTGATGGCGGGCCTGTCGGCCGTCCGCGTCCGCGCCTTCACCGACGTCGGCGGATTCTCCGAACGCCTGTGGCTCGGCGGGGAAGAGGAACTGTTCGCCCTCGACTTGGCCGCACGAGGCTGGTGGATGTGCTGGGACGAGGAAATGGTGATCCACCACGCGCCCTCGACCGTCCGGGATCCGCGCCGCCGACGGCAACTCGGGATCCGGAACACTCTGTGGACGCTGTGGCTACGACGGCCGTTCTCCAGCGTCCTGCGTCGCATGGTCACCGTGCTGCGCTCGGCGCCGTTCGACCGGGCGACCTTGACCGCGGTGGCCGAGGCGGTGCGGGGAATTCCCTGGGTGCTGCGGAATCGTGCGGTGGTGCCGGTGGAGGTGGAACGAGGGCTGGTGCTGCTGGAGGACGCGCAGCGGAACTCGGTGGCGCGGCGATACGTGGGGTGAAGCGCGGCGCGGGGTTTCACACCGTCTCGGTTGCAAGCCGGTGGAGGAGAACCGCATGTTCCCTTCTTCGCGGGAAGCGAGACCTTCCCGTGGGTCTGGGGGGCAACTCTCGAGTTCGTTGCGTCGGTCTATGTCCTGAGGTGCATGGTGTTGCGCCTCGGTTCCCCGCTGGGGTCGAGGTAGGCGGGCGGGGTGAACGCGGGTAGTCCGTCTTGGGCGATTTGAACTTTCCATTCGCTGTGGTGGATCAGCCGGTGATGCTTCGTGCACAGCAGCACGAGATTGTCGATCTTCGTTTCGCCGTGGTGTCGCCAGAAGACGATGTGGTGTGCGGTGCAGCGGGGTACGGGCATGTCGCAGCCGGGGAAGGCGCAGCCGCCGTCGCGGATGGTGAGTGCGTATTTCTGCGCCAGCGACACAGTCCGTTTGGATCTGCCGATGTCCAAGGGTTCGCCTGCGGTGCCGAGGACGCCGGGTCGCACTCGGGCGTCGCAGGCGAGGATCCTTGCGTCGGTGGCGCTGATCGGCCCGACCAGATCCAGATGCGCTTCACCGAGGTCACTGATCAGGTCCTCATACGACATGGTGATGAGAATGTGGGTGGCCTCTCCCGCCTGGCCGGGAAGGTTTCGGCTGGTGGTCTTCAATCGGACGTAGTCGGTGAAGGCGTCGCCATAGCGCTCGTCCTGGGTACGGGAGTCACGGACCCCGTCGATGGCCTTATGCGGTTTCGCCATCGGGTCGAGGTCGGACTTCAACCGCGCATAGGTCTCGAGATCGAGTCTGGCTTTGAGCCCGAGCGTGCCGTCGCGGTGCTTCACGAACCGCAGCTCCGGCCGCGTGTCTTTCGGGTCCTCGTTGCGGGGCTCTTTCCCGTCGGGATCGAGCTTGTCCAACAGCCGTCGTCCGGCTCGGGCGATCTGCCGAGGCCCCGCCCGACGGGCCAGATCGACGAGGATCTTCTCCCCGCCCCGCACGTCCTCTTCCGAGACCGTGGAGGGGATCCGGGCCAGGGTACGGATGATCGCATCGATCTGCGCACCCCCGATCGCGCCCTCCGCTGCAGCCTCGGCGGTCAATGGCGCCAACGGCGGCTGAGGATCTCCGCCGATAGACGGCCCCGGATGCAACGCCAGCACCCGATCGGCACGAGCAGAGGCTTCCTTGTCCGTCACCTGAAAGTCCTCGAAAATCAGCGCCGCCAACGTCGAATGACCCGAGCATCCACGGACACCGCGAGTATTGATTTCCGCCAGGATCGCATTCTGCTCCGCCTCCAACTGCCGCTTCACAACCTCGATTTCCTGCTTCCGGGCATGCAGCGTCGCAGTATCGGCACGCCACCACTCGGAGCGCACCGCCTGAGGACTGTTTTCGCTGGCCACGACCTCAACGATACCCGTGCTCGAACACATGTGCTAGCCCGATTTGCGTAGCGGTCGCGTCTGGCTCATTTCACCCGATAGGGAACGCTGGACCGCCAAACAACTGCGCTGAGCAACAACCTTAAAGACGCGTAGGTGTCTTCGCTGCGAAGGAGCCTTGAGTGGCGCTTCAGCTTATTTGAGAGGTGCGGAAAAATCGCCACTCACGACCCGCATTTAGTCCTCTAAATGCGGCTTCAGGAACCCACCCCAGCCTCCGCATCCGCGACAGCCGCGGCCTCAGCGCCGCTCTCACCCGTCAGGACACGCTCGTAGGCCCGCACGGTATCCGCAGCTACCCGGTCCCACGAGTACCGCGCACGCACCCGGTCGCAGCCCGCCACCCCGTACGCCTCGCACAGGGACGCGTCCGGAACCAGCCGCCGCAGCGCGTTCGCGAGCGCCTTGGGATCGCGCGGCGGTACGTGCAGGCCGGTGACGCCGTGGATCACCGTGTCGATCAGGCCGCCGACGGCGCTGGCCACCACCGGGACACCGCACGCCATCGCTTCGAGGGGCACGATGCCGAAGGGTTCGTACCAAGGGGTGCAGACGACGGCGTCGGCGGAACGCAGGAGCGCGGGCATGTCCTTGCGCGACACTTGTCCCGGCATGTGCACCCGGTCGCTCACACCTACCCGTTCGGCGATGCGGCGCAGGCGGCGCGCTTCGTCGTCTTTGGCGAGGTCACCCGAGCCGGGACCGCCGGCGATGACCAGTTCGGTGGCGGGCAACCCGGCCAATGCCGCGATGGCGACGTCGAAACCCTTGCGCGGCACCAGCCTGCCCACGCTCACGATCCGATGTGGAGCCGTGCGGGGAGCGACCTCGCCGTCCGAAGTGAAGGTCGTGAGGTCGACGCCGCACGGAACGATGGAGACGCGTGAGCGCGTCAAACCCATGCGCACGAGTTCGAACACCTCGTCCGAGCAGGTCGCGATCACCCGGTCGACCTTCTTCGCGATCATCCGCTCGAGCCGGACGCGGTCGGCCGGGCTGGTGTCGTTCTTGCCCTGGTAGCGCCGTTTCACCGTGCCGAGGGCGTGAAAGGTCTGCGTCACCGGGATTTCGAGGTCCTTGGCGGCGAGCACCGAGGCGAGCCCGGACATCCAGAAGTGTGCGTGGGCCACGTCCGGGCGGTCCTTGGCCCATTTGGAGCGGAGCACCCGGCCGAACTCTCCCATATGCGGCAGGAGGTCGTCCTTCGGCAGCTTCTTCGGCGGCCCGGCGGACACGTGGACGACCCGGTAGCCGTCCGGGGCTTCCACCATGGCAGGGGAGCGGCGGTTCTCGCGGCGCGTGTAGACGGTGACGTCGTGTCCTTGGCGGCTCAGCGCGGCCGAGAGTTCGGCGACGTGGACGTTCTGACCGCCCGCGTCGGCTCCGCCCAGCGCGGCGAGCGGGCTGGCGTGCTCGGAAACCATCGCGATCTTCATAAGTCTCCTTCCCGTCCGCCCCGGGCGGATCAAGCGGTCACATCGGTGAGCAGGGCGTCCCAGCGCTTCAGAAAAGCATCGAGGCCGTAGTGCGCCAGCGCGTGCTCGCGCGCCGCCTTCCCTGCCAGTGCGGCGAAATCAGGTTCGTGGACGAGCTCTCGGTAGGCCTTCGCCAGCGCCTTGACGTCGGTCGAGATCGCCCCCGCGTCGGGTGGCACCGCCAGGGTCGCTTCGGTGGTGGCCAGCGCGACGACCGGCATCCCCAGGTGCATCGCCTCGAGCAGGGAAAGCCCGAGTGACGTCCAGCGGGCGGTGTGCAGGTACACCCGGCGTTTGGCGGCCTCGGTGTGCAGCTCCCGGCTCGGGAGGTCACCGCCCGGCCGCACCCCGGGATGCTCGCCCTCCAGTTCCCCGCTGCCGATGCCGAACACGTCCACGGGGGCGATCTCCGCGAACGCGGGGAGCAGATCGGTGCCGGTGATCCGTCCCCGCCGGAGGGGTTCGTTGATCATCGCCGCGCCGTGCGGGAGTTCGCCGGTGTACTGCTCACCGGGATCTGGGATGCCATGGGGCACAACGACCGTGGGTGCGCTGCCCGAATCCCACATGAGCTCGTTGAAGTGCGTCACGTGGACGAGCGGGATGTCGTCGTGGTCGGCCAGGGGATGGCGGGTGGTCACCGCGTTCGGCCGAGGAGTGTTGTGCTCGACGTAGACCGCGGGCACGTCCTTGCCCGGGTGACGGCGCAACCACCGGGTCGCCAAGGCGATCTCGTCGGGGCGCTGCAGGACGACGACGTCGAAGTCGAGATCCTTCAGCCGTTCGACGGGGACTTCTTCCGCGTCGGGCCAGTCGCGTCCACACAGTCCTCGTCCCCAGGGCCCGCCTTCGTCGAGGAGGGGGAGGAAGTAGCGATGACCGCCGCGCACGAAGGCCTCCGACCACGAACCGTGAACGTGCCACAGCAAGACCCTGAGCGGCGCCATCTTCGTCATGTACGACTGATTGCCCTCTGAAGTCGAGTTAAACGTCCGTCCGCGCTTGAACCTGATCTCGTCGTGCGCGCCGCGTGGCGAGAAGGGCGACGGCCAGCGCGGTCAGCGAGGTGAGCGCGTGGAGCACGTTGTCCGCCCAGCCGAAGTTGACTGCGTCACCGGCCATGGTCGTCGCCGCCGAAAACACACCGAAAGCGGTCAAACCGGCGAAGGCGACGAAAACGATCCAGCTGTAGGCGAGGGTCGCCGAAGGTTTCATCACCGCCGCCAGTCCGAGTACACCCACGATCGTGCGAATGATGTCGAGCATCCCGGTCGCGCTGAAAATCCAGAGAGTGTTGTGCCCGGCCTGATTGGTTTCGGGCAGAAAGAAGAAACCGAGTACGCCCAGTACCAAGTGGACCAGTGCGAGGATCAGGATGACCGGCCGCAGGGGCGAGATGGTCGAACGTTCGTTCATCGGAAAGGCCTCCGTTCACCAAAGACCGGTACGGATACCTCGTGAGGGCGCCGCGAAAACGTCACGGACGCCCTCGGTCGAGGACGTCCGTGACGTTTTCGCGGGCAGGGATCAGCCGGACTGCGGATCCGTGTCGTCGTGCGGATCGCCCGAGGACGTGCCTTGTTCGCCTCGCACCTCCTGGCGTTCCTCGTCGCGGTCCTTCTTCCCGCCTTCGGCTTCGGCGGTCTTGTTCTGGTCGTCACCCATCATGGGCACCTCGAATCCTCGACGGTTCATCGAGCGGCTACCCCCTTTCGTACCTGGTTAACCCTGTTCCGTGGTCCCGATTTCGAGACCATTGTGGACGTTTGGCACCGAAGGGCCGGGGTAGCCGGAAGCACCGAGTCGGCGAACCGGAGGACCCATGACCGCGATCACCAGTTCCGCGAGACCACTTGCCCCGGCGCGGCCGTGGCTGCTCCGGCCGCCCGGGGTGTACCGGCCACAGGACGACACCTGGTTCCTCGCGACGGCTTTGCGGGCATCGGGAATGCCGTCGGGGGCGAGGGTGCTCGATCTCTGCACGGGGACCGGCGCGCTCGCGCTGACGGCGGCGGCGAGCGGTGCCGGTTCGGTCACCGCCGTGGACATCTCCCGCCGGGCCTTGGCCGCGGTGTGGGCGAACGCGCGCCTGCGACGGATGCCGGTCCGGCCGGTGCGCGGCAGCCTTGCCGAGGCGGCTCGTGGGGGACCGTACGACGTCGTGCTGGCCAATCCGCCGTATGTCCCGTCTCCGGTCCCGGCGACCGGTGCGGCACGGGCCTGGGACGCGGGTCCGGACGGGCGGGTCGTGCTGAGCCCGGTCTGTTCGGAGGCGCCGTCCCTGGTCGCGCCCGGCGGTTATCTCCTGCTCGTCCAGTCCACCGTGGCGGGTGTCGACCGCTCGCTGGACGAGCTGCGGGCCGCCGGGATGACGGCCGCCCTGGTGGCGAGCCGGTTCATCCCGTTCGGACCGGTGATGCGGGAGCGGGCGGAGTTCCTCGAAGCCGCCGGGCTGATCACCGCGGACCAGCGGCACGAAGAACTGGTGGTGATCCGTGCCGACCGGACGTAGGACGCGGGTGCGGATCGAGCCCGGCGGGCCGATGCTGGTGGAGGGACCGGTCGAGATCGTCACCCCTGAGGGTGAAACGGTCACCTCGGACCGGTTCGTGGTCGCTCTCTGCGCCTGCCGTCGCAGCAAGCGTTACCCGTTCTGCGACACCAGCCACCGCCGCCGGTCACGGCAAGGGGTGCAGCGGCCGGAGGAGTGAGGACTCCCCGGCCGCCCAGGCCTTCGTGAGGTGGTCGGCCAGCCGGGACTCCAGCAGATCGGTGGCCTGGATACCCAGTGCGACGTCGGCCGCGAGTTCCGGTTCCCGCGCCAGCAGGTCGCCGACGACGTCGTGCCGCAGCACCTGTTCGTGTACGGCGTCCGCCTCGATGTGCTCGGTGTAGAAGTAACGGCACTCCGCGGCGCCACCGAGCCGCCGCAGCGCTTCGTCCATCCGCCGCGCGGCCGGGGCCGTGGTGATCTCGGCGCTCGCGAAGTGCCCGACGAGGGCGCCGCGAAGGCTCCGGTGCAGGCCGAACAGCGACATCATGTTCACCGTCGCCAGCGTGCAGCCGGGCACGTGGTCCAGATAGCCGAGATAGTCCGGCGACAACCCGGCCGCGGTCAGCAGCTCTGCGAACAGCCGGGAATGCGCCTGATCCGCCCGTCCGCCGCCGAACTCGTCGAACTCGACGGCGACCAGCGCCGCCTTGGCCTTTCCGCGTAGCCGCGGGATCACCCACGCGTGTGGATCGGCCTCCTTGAGGTGGTAGATCGACCGGTGGGCGAAGTACTCCTCGACATGCCACCAGGAGCCCTCGTCGCGCAGGAAGTGGGAGACGCCGTTCCCGTCGGCCGGTTCGACCAGGAGGTCGTCCAGCAGGCCGTCGACGTCGTCGCCGCCGGGAACGGCGGCCCGGATGCCGTCGAGGAAGACGCGTTCCAGCGCGCCACGGAACCGCAGCAGCCCCGTGTCCCATTCCCAGCCCGGATCGACCTCGGCGAAGCCCTGGTAGTGCAGTTCGTAGCAGACGTGCAAGGCCAGTTGCAGGTCTTCGCCGAAGGGATCGGCGTCCCACACCTCGTCGAGGTCGAAGTCGTTCGTGCGCCCGCCGGCCAAGGTGTCCACCACGGCGGCGGACAGCGGGCCGCGGATCTCCGGCAGGCGCGCGGCCACCTGCACTTCCGTCGTCGTCATGATCGGGGGATACCCGGTCTATCCGAGCGGAACCGTCTCTTCGGTCAACATTCGCAGCACCGCGATGTCACCGTCGGTGGCGGCCCGGCGCTGCCGTTCGGCTCCGGTGCCTTCGTTCTCGAGCTGTTCGAGCAGGGTGCTCACGAGCGACAGGTCGCCGGTCTCCGCCAGCGCCGCCCGCGTGTGCTCCCGCAGCGAGGCGAGCCTGCCGGTGGCCGGGACCGGTTTTCCGGCCACCGGGTCGATGGCCGGTCCGGACAGCCCGTACCGCGCGGCCGACCAGACCGCGGCCGCCGCGATCTGCGGGTCGAGGGGTTCGGCTTCGACGCCCTTGTCCAGCGCGTCGAGCGCGGTGCGCACCAGTGCCCGGGTCAGCAGTGCCTGCAGCACCGCTTCGTCCACGGTGGACGCGGTATCAGCCGCGCGGACCTCGACCGTCGGCCAGCTCGGTGACGGCCTCGCCAGCCAGAAGGTCTGTTTGGCGTCGACGAGCACGCCGCAGTCCACCAGCCGGTCGACCTGGATCTCGTAGTCCTCGATGTCCGCGAAGTGCGGTGCGATCCCGGATCCGGGGAACCGGCTTTGCTCCACCATCCGCCAGCTGTCGTACCCGCTGTCCCGGCCGCCGTCGAACGGCGAGTTCGCGGACAGGGCGAGCAGCGTGGGCAGCCATTCGGCCAGATGGTTCACCACGGCGACCGCCGTGTCGCGGTCGGGTACGCCGATGTGGACGTGGCAACCGCAGGCTTCGTAGGACCGCACCACTCCCGCGTACAGGCTGTCCACCTTGCCGAACCGGTCGTCGCCGTCCTGGTGATCGCGCTCAGGCGGACCGCGCAGCGCGGTACCCGAGGCGATGATGGCGCAGTCCTCGGCGGCGGCCGCTTCGGCGAGTGACCGCCGCCCCGCCACCAGGTGGTGGTACAGCTCTTCCGAGGTCTCGCAGACACCGGTGGCGGCCTCGATCTGCGTCGGCCGCAACTCCCGGTGCACCGCGGCGCCGTCGGGCAAGGGACAGCAGGCCCGCTGCCGGGCGACGACCGCCTCCGCGCGCGGACAGCTCACCCCGGTTCGGGGGTCGACCAGCAGGAATTCCTCTTCGACACCGATACCGGTCATCACCGCTCCCGCTTCTTCGGCAACGCGTGCACGGCCGGCCCCTGGATCACCGAGCCGTCCAGGGCGAAGCGCGAGCCGTGGCACGGGCAGTCCCAGGTCTTCTCCGCGTTGTTGAACGCCACCAGGCAGCCGAGGTGCGTGCAATGCGCGCCGACGGCGTGCAGTTCACCGCCGGGATCGCGGTAGGCGGCGACGAGTTCACCGCCGTCCCGGGTGACCTTGGCCTCGCCGGGGGCCAGTTCGTCCAGGGCCGCGGGCTTGCGTAACGCGCTGACGTGGTCGCCCACCAGGAATTTCGCCACCGTGGCGTTGTTCTCCACCGTCGTGATCGCGGAACGGAGGTCGAAGCGGTTGGGGTCGTAGAGGCCCGCCGAGGGGTCTTCCCTGCCGGTCAGCAGATCCGCCAGCAGCAGCCCCGCCGCTGTGCCGCCGGTCATGCCCCATTGGCCGAAGCCGGTGGCGACCCAGAGATGACGGCTCGCCGGATGGTAACGCCCGACGTACGGTACGGAGTCCACAGTGGACAAGTCGTGGGCGGACCAGCGGTGGGTGACGCGACGCACCCCCGCGTGGGCGCTCGCCCAGCTCGCCAGTCGTTCGTAGCGGCTTTCCACGTCGACGGAGTCACCGACCCGGTAGTGCTCACCACCGGCGACCGCGTACGGGACGCCGTCGTTGAGGTAGCCGCGAACGGAGTGGTGCGTGTCGGCGTCGAGGTACATCCCGTCCACTCGCCGGTTGCCCTCGACCGGGCCCGCGACGACCAGATCACGCACCGGGTCGAGCCGCGCGAAGAACAGGCCACGATCCAGCATCGGGTAATGGGTCGCCACCACGACTTCGCCCGCGCGCACCTCACCCGCGCTGGTCCGCACCCGGGTGCCGCCGAGTTCGTCGACGCCTTCCGCGCGGACACCCTCCACGATCGTGCCGCCCGCGCGTTCGATCTGCTCCGCGAGGCCGAGCAGCCACCGGCGAGGGTGGAAGTGGGCTTGTCCGGCGAACTTCACCGCACCGAGTGAAGGCACGTCGAGGTCGACGTCGGTGACGAAGGACGCGGGCAGACCCGCTTCGGCGGCGGCTTCGGCTTCCCGTTCGAGGCTTTCCACGGTTCCGGGCCGCGTTGTGTAGACGAAGCTGTCCGCTCGGGTGAAGCCGCAGTCGATGCCGAGTTCGGCCGAAGCGGCGGCGATCCAGTCCAAGGCCGCGGCTTGCGTGTACGCGTAGGTCGCGGCGGCTTCGGCACCCTTGGCCTTGGTCAAGGTGGCGTACTTCACCCCGTGCTGGGTGCTGATCTTCGCCGTGGTGTGGCCCGAAACACCCGCCGCGAGACGGGCCGCCTCCAGGACGAGCACCGAGCGTCCCGCCCTGGCCAGCCGGTAGGCCGTGGTCAGCCCCGCGATGCCGGCGCCGAGGACGGCGACGTCGACCTCCCTCGGCAGCGGAGTGCCGGTCCGATCGGGAGCGGGAGCGGTGTCGAGCCACAGTGAACGCGTTCCGGGCAACTCCGTCATGGCGCCCGGATTCCCGCACGCCAACGCGGGCAAACCAGCGGCGGCGGGGTTTTCCGGCTCGGGTAGCGGGGTAGCCGTCGGCCATGAACCCAGGTCCTAGGTCCCCCGAGAAAAAGAACATCTTCGTGATCGGTCTCGACGAGAGCAACGAAGCGGTGCTGGAGCGGATTCCGGGCGCGGACGGGTACCGCTTCCACCCGCTGCTGTCGGTCGAGGAACTCCAGTACGGCGAGATCCCGATCATCGATCTCATGGAGAAGGCGCAGAAGCAGCTGGACGCCTTCGACGGGACGATCGACGCCATCGTCAGCTACTGGGATTTCCCGTCCTCGACGATGGTGGCGATGCTGTGCGAGAAGTACGGCTTGCCAGGTGTCTCGCTCGAAGCGGTACTCAAATGCGAGCACAAGTACTGGAGCAGGCTCGAACAGGCGAAGGTGATCGACGAGTTGCCCGCGTTCGGCATCGTCGACCTGGACGACGAGAAGCCTGAGCCGCCTGATGGTGTCGACTACCCCATGTGGCTCAAGCCGGTGAAGTCGTTCTCGTCCGAACTGGCCTTCCACGTCACCGACGAAGACGAGTTCGCCAAGGCCGTCGCCGAGATCCGCGAGGGCGTCGACCGCGTCGGCAAACCCTTCGACTACATCCTCGGCAAGGTCGACCTGCCCGCCGCGGTGGCCGACGCCGGGGGTGCGGCCTGCCTGGCGGAAGGCGCGCTCAACGGGGTCCAGGCCGCGACCGAAGGCTATGTCCACAACGGACAGGTCACCGTCTACGGCGTCCTCGATTCGATCAACTATCCCGACACCCCTTGCTTCATGAGACACCAGTACCCGTCGCAGCTGCCGGACGACTCCGTCCGGCGGATGAAGGAGATCTCGGTACTGGTGATGGAGCAGATCGGCTTCGACAACGCCACGTTCAGCATCGAGTTCTTCTGCCATCCCGAATCCGGGCAGGCCTGCCTGCTGGAGATCAACCCGAGGCATTCCCAGTCCCACGCCGAGCTCTTCGAATACGTCGACGGTTTGGCGAACCACCAGATCATGGTGAAACTCGGGCTCGGCGAGGATCCCGGCGAGCGGCGGCATCGAGGTGACTACCAGATCGCGGGCAAGTGGTACTACCGCCGCTTCGAGGACGGGAAGGTGACCCGCGTACCCACTCGCGCCGAGATCACCGACCTGGAGGCCGAGATCCCCGGCGTGAAGATCGAGATCGTGCCGGAGAAGGGCCTGCGGCTTTCGGAACTGCCCGCACAGGACAGCTACAGCTACGAACTCGCCCATCTCTTCATCGCGGCGCAGACCGAACGGGAGATGGAGCACAAGTACCGCCGGTGCACCGAAGCGCTGCGGTTCGAATTCGAGGAGGGATAGCCCATGCGGACGGTGGCTTCGCTGCCGTACGAGATCACCGAGGACGACCACGTCTGGATCCCGATGTCCGACGGGATCCGGCTGTCGGCCAGGATCTGGCGCCCGGTCGCCTCGGACACCGAACCGGTGCCCGCGATCCTGGAGTACATCCCGTACCGCCACCGCGATCTGACGTCGGTGCGGGACTCGGTGCATCACCCGTATCTGGCCGGGCACGGGTACGCCTGTGTCCGCGTCGACATCCGGGGGTCGGGGGAGTCGGAGGGCGTGCTCGCCGACGAGTACCTCGAACGGGAGCAGCTCGACGCGGAAGAGGTCCTCGAATGGATCGCCGCGCAGCCGTGGTGCACCGGCCGGACCGGGATGATGGGCATCTCCTGGGGCGGGTTCGCCGCGTTGCAGACCGCCGCGCGTAAACCGCCCGGTCTCGCCGCCATCGCGATCTCGTCCTTCACCGACGACCGGTACGCCGACGACATGCACTACATGGGTGGCTGCCTGCTGTCGGACAACGTCGCCGAGGCGTCCACCATGTTCGCCTACAGCACGTTGCCGCCCGATCCCGCGCTGGCGGGGGAGCGGTGGCGCGACCTGTGGTTCGAACGGCTGGAGAACTGCAGTCTCTGGATCGGGGAGTGGCTGAGTCATCAGCGTCGGGACGACTACTGGCGGCACGCTTCGGTCTGCGAGAACTACAGCGACGTCCAGGTGCCCGTGCTCGCCTCCAGCGGCTGGGCCGACGGCTATTCGAACGCGGTGTCCCGGCTGCTGGCCAACCTCGACGTGCCACGCCGGGGCCTGATCGGGCCGTGGTCGCACAAGTACCCGCACCTGGGGCAGCCGGGTCCGGCCATCGGGTACCTGCAGGAGCTGGTCCGCTGGTGGGATCACTGGCTGAAGGACATCGAGAACGGTGTCATGGACGGGCCGATGCTCCAGACCTGGATGCAGGACAGCGTGCCGCCGTCGACGTCGTACGAGGACCGGCCCGGCCGCTGGGTCGGCGAGCCGTCCTGGCCGTCGCCGCATGTTCACCCGTCGGAACACCGGCTCACCCGGCACCGGATCGCCCGGCCGGGTGAAGAAGTCCCGGAGGAGGGGCTGTCCGTGGAGTCGCCGCTGTCGGTCGGCCAGTTCGCGGGGAAGTGGGCCTCCTACAGCGCGCCGCCGGACCTGCCGTACGACCAGCGGGAAGAGGACGGCGGTTCGCTCGTCTTCGACACCGACGAACTCACCGAACCGTGCGAGATTCTCGGTTCACCGGTGGTGGAGCTGGAAGTCTCCGCGGACAAGCCGGTGGCGATGGTCGCCGCCCGCCTGTCCGACGTCGCGCCGGACGGCCGGGCCACGCGGGTGACCTACGGATTGCTGAACCTGACCCATCGAGACGGGCACGACGAGCCGGAACCGGTGGAGCCGGGGAAACGGTACCGGGTGCGGATCGAACTCAACGCCGTCGCGCAGGCCTTCCCCGCGGGTCACCGGATCCGGCTTTCGCTCTCGTCGTCGTACTGGCCACTCGCCTGGCCGCCGCCGGAACCGGCGATGGTGACCGTCCACACCGGACAGAGCAGGCTCACCCTCCCGGTCCGTCCGGTGGCCGAAGCGGACGAGGTACCCGCCCGGCCGTTCGACGAGCCCGAAGGCACCGAGCCGTTGCCCGCCACGCAACTCGAACCCGGTGAGCAACGCTGGACCGTCTCCCGTGACCTGATCGACTACCGGTCCGCGCTCGACATCGTGAAGAACGCGGGCAAGGTCCGCTTCGACGACATCGACCTCGAAGTCACCAGGAACGTGCTGGAACGCTACTCGTGGGTGGCGGACGACTTCTGTTCCCCGGTGGCGGAAACCTCGTGGTCGATCACCTTCGCCCGCGGCGACTGGGAAGCCAGGTCCGAGACCCGCACCCGCGTTTCCTGCACCCCCACCGAGTTCGTCATCGACGCCCAGCTCGACGGGTACGAGGGGGAGCGAAGGTCGTTCTCCCGCAACTGGCATCGGACGGTTCCCCGTGACCACGTCTAAGACAAGCCTGCGGGCGAAGGCGCTGTACGCCTGGTTGCGGATCACCAAGCGGAAGCGCCTCTACGCCGACATCGACCGTTTCCGTCGGAGTATCGAACGCAGCCAACGCGAGGGACACACCGAGCCGAGCCGGTCGATCCGCCGCCGCTTCGACGTCCGGGAGTCCGAAGTGGACGGGCGCCCCTGCTACACGATCCGCCCGCACGACGCCGGGATCGGCAAACAGGTGCTGTACTTCCACGGTGGCGCCTACGTGCACCAGATCCAGCACGACCACTGGAAGTTCTTCGGCAGGCTGATCTCCCGCACCGAGTGCGCGGTGACCGTCCCGATCTATCCGCTGGCGCCCGCGCATCAGTGCCCGGCGACCGTCGAGTTCGTCAAGCGTGCCTACGACAAGTTCGCCGCCGGACTCCAGCCGGAGGATCAGGTCGTGATGGGCGACTCCGCCGGCGCGGGCATCGCGCTCGAACTCGTCAAATCGTTGCGCGACGACGGGCGTCCGGTGCCGAAGGAGACCGTGCTGCTGTCGCCGTGGCTGGATCTCACGATGAGCCATCCGGCCCAGCCGGCCTTGGACCGGCGGGATCCGTATCTCGCGCTCACCGGGCTGAACGAGGCGGCACGGCTCTACAGCGGACCGTTGCCGCGGACGGATCCCCGCCTCAGCCCGATTTCCGGGGATCTCACCGGGCTCGGGAACCTGACCACCTATATCGGCACCCGGGACGTCCTGCTCACCGACGCGCGACGGCTGCGGACGCTCTGCACCGAACAGGGCGTGCCGCTCGGCTACCACGAATTCGAAGGCATGATCCATGCCTGGATGATCGCGTCGATCCCGGAGGCGACACGAGTCGTGGAGGAGATCGCACATCTTGTCGACCGTCGTTGAATTCCGTGTAGCGACGGTCTGAACGGGTATCCGGAGAAGAGCGGCCGGTGTAGCGAGGTTGTGCGGCCTCCGGCCGCGAGGTGGACCGGCGTGGGCAGCCCCGGCGGAGCAGGGACGCCGGCGCGCCGGTCACCGTGACCACTGTGGAGCGGTTGGATGCGGCAAGTGAGTTCGTTGAGGGAGCTCGCCGACCTGGTACGGGGGCGGAAAGAGCTTTACGTGCGTTGGGCGCCGTCACCGGAGCATCGCGCGGGTACCAGCCGCGACGAGCTCACCGGGGCGGAACTGCCAGGGCTCTCGGTGAATCCGCTCGATCCCGAACCGTGGTGGCGGGACCAGCCGCTGGAACTGTGGCTGGCCAGGAGGCTCTACGACTACTGCCACCTCCGGCACGAACGGCGCCGGGACACGAAACCGTGGGTGCTGTCGGGACGCATCGTCGGTTCCGGGCCGGACAACGAGCCGTTGCTCACCGATCCGGAGCCGGTCGCCCGGATCTCCACCGACGTCTTGAGCGAAGCGCGGGATCTGTTGCGGCGGCACGCGAAGGAAGACTCCCAATGGGGCCCGCTGCGCCGGCCGCCGGAGCTTGACCGGGCCTGAGCCGCGGCTCACTCCGGCCGCACGGCCAGCAGCTCGACGACGTCCTCGGCTCGGTTCCGTTCCGCGAACCGGGCCCGCTGCCGGTCCGCTCCGCTCCCGCCCTCGACGAGCCGGGCACAGCCTTCCCGGACGAAGTCGAAGTCGCCGTTCTCTTTGAGCGCGGCGGCCGCGAACGCGACGACGTCGTCGAGCACCTCGGTGGCGGGGGCGAGGTCTCCGGTGCGGGGATGGGGGCAGCGGCCGGACAACCCTTCCCGCGAAGCCCGCCAGAGGTGCGCTCGCAGGACTTCGTTGGGCAGGTCGGCCGGGCGTTCGTCCGAGTCGAGGATCGTGGCGACCATGCCGCGGATCAGCACACCGAGCAGAGCCGCTTCCCCGGGGGTGGCCGCGACGTCGGAGAACCGGAACTCCAGTGTCGGCTGGCTCTCGGAGAGCCTTACGTCCCAATAGATCATCTTGCGGTCGAGGATCGCACCCGCGCGCAGCCAGGCGTCCACGATGCTTTCGTAGTGGTCCAGCGACGTGAAGGCGGGCGGTGGCCCGGCCGACGGCCACCGGCTCCACTGCTGGTAACGCCAGCTGCTGTAGCTGGTGTCGTAGCCGTCGCAGATGGCGGAGTTCGCGGTGACCGTCAGCAAGGCGGGCAACCAGGGGCGGACCCGCGCGATCACCCGGATGCCGGTCTCGCGGTCGGGGATGGCGATGTGGACGTGGCAGCCGCAGGTGTGCGAGGTGCGGGCGGTGGCCCCGAAATGTTCGGCCATCCGCTCGTAGCGTGGATTCGGCGTGATGGTCGGGAGTTCGCTTTCCGCCAGCGGGACGCTTCCGCACGGCAGCAGGCGGCAGTCACGCCGGGCGGCGGCAGTGGCCAGGTCCGCGCGAAGGTTCCGAAGCTGCCGCAGGGCCTCGTCGTGCGTGGTGCAGATGTCCGTGGCCGATTCGGCCTGTGAGCGGGTGAGTTCGTGCTGAAGCTCGCCCTCGTCTTCGTCCGCGGCGTCGACGACCATGTCACCCGCCGGGGCCAGGTGGCCGTCGCGGCCCACGACGAAGAACTCTTCCTCGATACCGAACGTGAGAACGTCGTCTTTCACCTGCGGCAGATACCCGGGGTATGCGCTGGGCAAACGTGTTTTCCGCCAGACGAAAAGGGGTACATCACGGCATGGAACCCATGTCGGCGGAGCCGTCGTATCTGCTGGCCGCACAGGCCGGGACCGTAGTACGCCGTCTGTACCGGCGCGTGCGGGAGGGTGAGGCCGACACCCCGGCCGACCTCGTCCGGACGATCGGCGCGCTGCGGCGGCTGGCCGACGACCTCGCCCACGTGCTGCCCGGTTTGCAGGATCAGCTGGAGGACCGGCTGCTGTCCGGCGAAGTCGGCTCGGCCGACGCGCCGGGTGAGGCGTGGGACAAGGTGGCGAGCGTCGGCTTCGCGCTCACCCAAGCCCGTGCGGGAAGTCTTCTGATGGCGGAGGAATTGGGCGCTTCGCAGCGGATGCTCGGGGAACTCAGCGCACGTTGAGCGGTGGGCCGGGTTGGTCGTGAGTGGCGATTCGGGTTGGGCCGAGGGGGTCTTAGGTACCTACTGAATGTGGTGGCCCAGGTGGCCGCAGGATCCGTGAAGGCCTCCTTGCCTATTCTGAAGGCAGGGTTCCGGCAAAGTCGCGATCTTGCAGGTCAGGCGACTATTCCTGCACTGTCACGGGCCGCGCACCAGCGGCGGAGGCGGAGGCGGAGTTTGATTCTGGGCACCAGCGGGCTTCAGTGTCCACAAGGGACACCACCAGCTGATCGACTGTCCGATTGATGTCGCTAAATACGTTTCCGTGCGGGGTCGTGAGTGTTAATGAGGGTTAGAACGACCCAAATCACTCACGACCCCCTCGTGAAACCCCGCAACTCGCCCAAATCGGGCACGCTTGTCTCGAAAAGTGTCCCTTATGGACAGTCGGGAGCCAGGTGAGGCCCCTTTTACGTGAACCCGCTCCCGCCGGGTACGCCACGACACGTTCGCCTTGACCCGCTCTGGTAATGGAGCCGACCAGCAGTTATGCGACTTCGCCGGGACCCTGACTTGAAAGTAGGGAAGGAGGCCTTCACGGACTATGCGATCGCCATCCGCGGCCTCAGCAACACCACCAGCCCAGTAGTCACACCTCCCCAAGTACATGAAGGACCCCTTCACTGCGCCTGGCGCCAGGGTTCCGGCAAAGTCGAGATCTTGCAGTTCAGGCGGCTGTTCCTGCGCTGTCACGGGGTCGCGCGCACCGGAGCCAAGGTAGGGCATCAGACCGCAGCGCGGCCGATACCGCACGCAACACGCCACGGTTGCCTTACCCAATAACCCGAATCGCCACTCACGACCATCACGCGCGGGCGACCACCCGGATTGACTTCAGTTCCGCGTCCGCCGGATCGGGCAGTTCCATTCCCGCGGCCAGGCCGCTGCGCAGGTAGTCCAGTATCGGTTCGGTCAGCACCTCGCCGGGCAGGACGGCGGGCGCTCCCGGCGGGTAGGGCGTGATCATCTCGGCGCAGATCCGGCCGACGGCGCGGTCGGCCGACACCTGTTCCGCCGGTCCGAAGAAGGCGTCACGCGGCAGCATCGCCGTCTCGAGCTCGAATTCACCGGGATCGGGGATGTGCACTTCGGGCGGAGTCGGCAGGTCGGCCTCGGTCAGCGCTTCGAGCGCGTCGAGGAGGACGGTCGCCGTCTTCTCGTCGTCGGAATGGTTGAACTGCGCGACGATCCTGCGATGGTCCGACAAACCCACGGTGACGTCGCGGTGCTCCCGCAGCCAGTCCGCGGCCTGATACCCACTGATCCCGAGGCCGCGGAGGTCCACCACCACCTTGAGCGGATCGACGGAATCGGCCAGCCGCGGGCCGAGGAATTCATCATGCAGCACCCGGAGGCCGCCGATCTCGGCGACGCGCTGCCGCACCGAGGACACCAGCGTCAGTGCGGCGGTGAGCAACTCCTTGCCCTGTAAGGCCATCTGCCGTCGCCAGCCGTCGAGCGTGGCGTACACCAGCGAACTCGGGCTGGTCGTGCCCAGCAGGTCCTCCCGCGCCTTGAGCACGTTCGGATCGACGCGGTCGCCCTGGAGGTGGAACACCGAACTCTGCTCGACCGCCGCCCCCATCTTGTGCACGCTGGTCACGCAGACGTCGGCGCCCGCGTTCATCGCCCATGGCGGCAGCTCGTCGTGGAAGGGCAGGTGCGCTCCCCACGCCTCGTCGACGATCAGGGGGATACCGCGTTCATGGCAGGCGTCGGCGACCGCGCGGATGTCGCCGCAGGTGCCGTAGTCGGTCGGCGTCACCATGAGCGCGCCCTTGACCTCGGGGTCCTCTTCGAACGCGGCCGCGTACTCCTGCGGGCCCGGCGGGTGGGTCAGATGCTGTTCGGTGTCCCAGCGCGGCCGCACCCATACCGGGCGGACACCGCTGATGATCAGTCCCGAGATCACGGATTTGTGCACGTGCCGGGGGACGAGCAGCTTTTCGTGCGGGCCGGCGACCGACAGCATCGCGCTCTTGACCGAGAGCGAACTGCCGCAGGTCGAGAAGAAGGTGTGGTCCGCGCTGACGGCGTCGGCCATCAGTTTCTGCGCTTCGGCGAGGACACCAGCGCGCATCAACCGGTCGTCGAGCCCGTTGAGCGCGATGACGTCCGACGCGAACACGTCCGGTCCGACCACTTCGAGTACCCGCGGGTCGACGCCCCGACCCTGCTTGTGCCCAGGCGCGTTGAACGGCACGAAGCCGCGGTCACGGTAATCGCGCAACGCCTCGAGCACCGGTGCCCTGCGATGATCCATACGACCGGGGTAACCCCTGACCGAATCGCCGAAACCCCTCGAAAGAGGGGACCACGTTCTCGCCCGATCGAGGGTCCGCGTTGGCCTGTCTTCTTCGTCGCCGGGATCGAACCTAGGCGCGGACCACCGCGACGGGGCAGCGCGCGTGGTGGAGGGCGTCGTCGCTGACCGAGCCGAGCAGCAGCCGCCGCAGCGGGCCGTGCTCGCTCCGGCCGAGCACCAGCAGGGCCGCGTCCGAGGACTGTCCGGTCAGTGCCTGCCCGGCGGGCCCGATACCGTGCACGACCTCCACGGCCACCTGCGGGAAACGCTCGCGCAGGGGTTTCAGCTGACGGTCGACCAGCTCGTCGGAGATCTCCTGGGGCACCGCGGGGGCCGGATCGACAATCGGGCCGCCGAGCAGCGGTTCGCTCGTCGGTCCCCAGACCGGGATCCGTGCGACGTGGACCGCGTGCACCGCCAAGCCGTGGCGCGCCGCGAAGTCGAACGCGAAGCCGGCCGCGGCGGAACTCTGCTCGGAGCCGTCGGTGCCGAGCACCACCGGCCCGCCGGGGGCGGATTCTTCACCGCGGACGACGATGACCGGCCGTCCGGCGGTCCTGGTCACTTCGGCTTCGGTCGACCCCAGCACCGCACGGGTGAAGACGCCGGTGTGGGATTCGCCGAGCACGATCATCGCGGCGTCCGTCTCGTCGGCGATCGAGGTCAGCACCGCCTCCGGGGTCCCGCCGCGGACGACCGTCCGGACGTCGAGGCCGGGATCGGTGCGATAAATGGCTTCGGCCATCGAGCCGAGCTGCCGTCGCGCCGGTTCCACCGCGGCCGCCTCGTCTGCGGCCTCCGGAACGGCTCCCGCGAGCGGGGCGGCCACCAGGTCGGCGCCGGGCGGAGGCAGGCGGTCGTACGCGCAATAGCCGAGCACCAGGCCGCAACCCCGGGTCTTCGCTTCGGTGAGTGCCCAGCGTACGGCCCGCCGGGCCTCGATCGATCCGTCGAACCCGACCACCACCGGGCCCGCACCGGTCTGCGCGGTGGACATCGCCATCACCTCCCGATCCGCTCCGGGATACCCGTTCCGCGCGGTTTTCATGCAGCGGTGCACGGCGCTGTTTCACCGCGCGCCGGACCTGGGTATCTCCAGATATGACTTCCGGCACGACCCATCCGAAGCTCGCGCTCCTGGTGCCTGAGGAGCTGCAGCCGTTCGAAGGCGCGGAGGGGCGGTTACGGCTGCGCGTGAGCAGGCCGACCCGGGGGACCGCCGTGATCAAGGCGAGCGGCGAAGTCGACCTCGACACCGCGCCCCGGCTCTGGGAGCTGCTCAGCGAACGGCTGCGCGGCAACGGCACGAAACTGGTCGTCGACCTGTCCGAGATCCGCTTCTTCGGTACGACAGGGATGCGGGTGCTGCAACGGGCGCAGTTGCTCGCCGACGAGACCGAAACCCTCTTCTTCGTCTTCCCCGGGGACTGCCGCTCGGTGCGCCGTCTGCTCGATCTCTGCGAAGGAGCCGACATCCGGACCCTCCAGTAACCGGAGTTCAGCCCCGCCCGGTCGCCGAACGGGCGGCGAGCGCCGCGTTCAGCAACGCGATGTGCTCGAGCCGGGTGGGATCGAGGCCGGTCAGGTCGGCGATCCGGCGCAGCCGGTAGTCGACGGTGTTGGGGTGAACGTGGAGGGCCGCGGCGGTCTGCCGTCGTCCGCCGCAGCGGAGGAAGGTCTCCACTGTCTGCAAGAGTTCTTCGTTACCGTCCAACGGATCCAACCGCGTGGCCAGCCGGTCGAGTGCCGGGCCAGGGCGCGACAGCTGGTATTCGAGCAGGACGTCGTCGAGCCGGTAGAGCCCCGGCGGCCTGCCCGCGGCGGTCGCCACCGCGAGCACGTCCTGTGCCAGCTTCGCCGCGGCGGAAACGCGAGCCGGTCCCGCGGCAGCGGCCCCGACGGTGAGTTCGGCGCCGGCCGCGCGGGCGACATCGGCAAGTACCCGCTCCAGCCGCGACCAGTCGCGTGTGGACAGTTCCTCGACGGCGGTTTCGTGCGGCAGCAAGACAATGCCGCCTTCGGGCGTGAGCGACGTCAGGACCGTGCCCCGGATCTGGCGCTCCAGCTCGACCCGCAGCCGCCGCAATTTCCGGCGTCCGGCGACCAGCGGATCGACACCGCCTGACTCCTCGTCGGGATGCGCCCCGACGGACACCGCGAGGACGAGGTAGCAAGGCGGCAGGCGCAAGCCGACCTGCCCGGCGGCGACGTCGGCCGGTTCGCCGTCGAGCAGGGCGGAAAGCACCGTGTGCCGCGCCGAGCGCTCGTCGTCGAACATCGTCTGCCGCTCGTCGAGGTAGCCCGCGCCGACCGCGGGCGTGACTACTTCGAGGTAGCGCAGCGTGAGCGCGTTGACGGCGAGGACGTCGGCGACCTCCTCCGGGCGCGCGTCCGGGGTGAGCGACTCCCAGACCACCTGGATGCCGACGTGGTACGCGGTGAGCACCAGGTCGATCGGGATGCCCTCTTCCGCACGACGGGCGGCGGATTCGCGGAGGAAGTCGAGCTCCTCCTGCGGCGGAGTCGCCCCGGTGCGGAGGGTACCGATGAACGAACGCATGTTCTGTTCGATCACCTGGGTGATGTCCCCGCTGAGCTCCTCGACCGGCAACAGGCCGTACGCGGGGATCCGGGACACGATCTCGGTGAGAACCGTCTTCGTGAGCGACGGCAGGCGCTCGGCCAGCCGTTCCGCCAGTGGCGTGCCGCCGATACGGAAACCTGGACCCTTGTCACCCGTCACAGCAGCCCATCATGGCAGCCGAGGTGCCGAGCGGTGAGCTTCCCCGAGGTCTTACTCGGCCACGCCGGCGAGCAGGCACCCAGGGCCGGGCGTCAGCGAGTGAGCGCGTCCCGGGCCGATTCGAGGGTCGGATGCACGTTGAAGACGGCGTCGAGGCCGAGGAGGGCCATCGGGCGCAGCAAGGCTCGTTCCTGCGTGACCAGGATGAACGGGACACCTGCCTCGTCGGCCTTCGCCCGGATCTGGACGAAGGCGGTGAAGCCGGACGAATCACAGAACGTGACCTTGGACAGGTCCGCGATCAGCGCCGCGGGGGCGAACCGGAGTTCCTCCTCCAGGGTCTGCCGCAGGCCATCGGAGACGGCAAGATCGATTTCACCGGAAACGGTGACCACCGTATCGGTGTCGGACGCGGTGACCGAGACGTCTAGAGGGGACACGAATCTCCGGGGTGCAGGGGGCCGTTCGGTGGCCGGTGCGCGATAGTCGGTCAAGTTGACTCCTTGCCGGTACGGGGGCCCGGCTGGTGCCCGGTGCGGGCATACCGGACCCGAAAGAAAGGGCCCGGCGGCTGGTGTCTGAACCGCGACAGGGCAACCGTATCAGTCTCGTGGCCCGACCCGCTGGATGAGCGCTTCCCGGCCGGTCACGGCCACCGAACAGGGGATGTTCGCCCGTCGATCCGGCGGACCGCGCCGCTACGCCATCCGCACCCGCGCCTCGCCGACCATGACCTGATCGAGATCGGGGTGGATTTCATCGGCTCGGTCCCACAGCTCGGCCGCCTGTACAGCGGAGCCTTCGGCTGCCGCCACATTGCCTAGGCCCGTGTACGCGCGAGCGGTCTCGTAAGAGCTGCCGCAGCCTTCGGCGCGGTCCGCGGCGGCGCGATAGGCAGAGGCCGCGAGGTCGTGGCGCTCCGCGTGGTACCAGGCCCAGCCCGCGCAGTTCAGAGCCATCGCGGCGTCGAGATCCAGGCCGAGTTCGTCGAAGACGGACAACGTTTCGACGGCGAGCGCCGCGGCCTCGGCTGCCTGCCCGAGCGCGGTCAGTACCAGCGCGATCCCGCGGCCGGTGATCGCGGCGTTGCGGCGATTGCCCTGATGGAGGTAGAACGCGTGTGCCTGTCGGAGGTCCCGGAGCGCGTCGTGGTGCTTGCCCCGGTAGTGGTCGGCCCAGCCGCTGTGCGCCAGCGCTGTGCTCTCCCCGTGGCCGTCATTGATACGCCGGAAGAGCGCGAGCGCTTCGCCGTAGCGCGCCGACGCCTCGTCGAGGTCGCCGCGATCGACGAAGGCGACCCCCAGGTTGGCCGTGGTGGTGGCGAGCGCCCACGTGTCCCCGATGGTCTCGGCGGATGCCTGTGCCCAGCGATGGGTTTCGAGCCAGGGGTCCCAGAGCTTGGTCGCGAAGAAGAAATCGCGCAGGAAGTAGGCCAGCTGCCAGCACCTCTCGTGCTCGCCGCGTTCGCCTGCCGTCCGGCACAGGGCGACAAGTCCCGGCCATTCGGCGTGGAACCAGGACATCGCCATCTCACTGTCGTCCAGCCGGACAGGCTCCGGGATTTCCGGGTCGAAGGCGAGCTCCGGGACGAAGCGGTACGGGGTGAGCACCTTGTCGGCCTGAGCGGCACTTCGTACCGCGAAAGCGGTAAGCCTGCTGAATGCTTTCATTCCGTCCTCCGTGTCGGTGAGTACGAATTCAGCCGCGAACACCCGCAGCAGATCATGGAATCCGTAGCGGTCGGATTCTGGTTGGGTGAGCAGATGTGCTTCGTGAAGGCGTTCCAGCAAGCGATCGGTCTCCCGAAGCGAAAGCGCGCTCAGTGCGCTGGCGGTATGGATGTCGAGGTCGGTCCCGGGATGGACGGTGAGGAGACCGAAGAGCCGTGATTCGGCGGAAGTCAGCTGCCGTACGGACAGCTGGAACGCGGCGGCGAGCGTTCGTTCGCCGTCGTCCAGCTCGCCGAGACGAGCGGTTTCGTCGTCGAGGCGGCGGTCGAGTTCCGCGACGTCCCATGCCGGATGCGCGCGGAACCTCGCCGCGGCGATCCGGATCGCGAGCGGGAGCCGGGCGCACCGTTGGACCACCCGGGTGACCACGGCTCCGGCGGGAACACCGGTGACAGTGGTGAAAAGGTCGACCGCGGCGGCCAGCGGGAGCATGTCCAAGGCGACGTGCTCGGCGTCGTCGAGCGCGCTCAACCTGGACCTGCTGGTGATCAGTACCCGGCACTTCGGCTCGGCGGGAAGCAGCGGACGTACCTGAGCCGCGTTGACGGCGTTGTCGAACACCAGGAGAAGACTGCGACCGCGGAGCCGCGATCGGTACAGCGCGGCCCGATCGTCCGGATCGGCCGGGATGCGGTCGACCGGAACGCCGAGCACGCGCAACACTCTGTCGTGCACCGCGGTGGGGTCACCGCCTTCGTGGCCGCGCAGATCGATGAACAGACAGCCGTCGGCGAACCCGGATTCCAGCCGATGCGCGCACCGCACGGCGAGTTCGGTCTTGCCGACACCGCCCATGCCGGAGATGACGCAGACACCGCCGTCGGCTTCGAGCGCCGCGCGGATCGCCCGCAGTTCCACTGTCCGGCCCGTGAAGGCGGACGTCGTCGACGGTAATCCGGACGGCCGTACGTCGGGTCGTGTCCTGCGTCGCACGGGCTCGCCCGGCAACAGGGGGGTCAGCGTCCCTTCCACGCCGAGTTCGGCTTCGCATAACGCGGCGAGGGCCGGATTCGGTGTGGCGAGCCCGGTTTCGACCTTGCTGAGAAAACCCTTGCTGTAGTGGGTGCGAGCGGCGAGTTCGGTCAGTGAAAAACCCGCCGCTTTGCGGCGGCGTCTCAGCTCGGCTCCGAACGTGGCTCTCTCGTTCATCAGCACCCATCCTCGTCGGAGGATCAGTATGGCCGGGAGGACAATGCCGCGGCGGCCTCCGTCGTCGGCCGGGGCGCCGGCCGGGTCAAGGGACCCGGCCGGCGGCTGCGCGCACAGCCCGTGGTCGTGGATCATCGCCGTCCTCAGCCGAAGACGAGGCCGAGCAGGGCCAGGATCAGGTCGATGGCGTGGGTCTGCATGGTCAGTCCACCTCCTTTCCGTGCGTGGCGACCGCGGGTTCGACCGGGTTCGCCGGCGCGGTTCCCTGTGCGCTGCCGAGCCCCACTCCGATAAGGAGCGCGACCAACCCCAGCCAGAAAGCCAGCCGTACGAGCAGCGAAAACGAGCACTCGACCTTCATTCCGACTCCTTCGTGGGCGTGCCAGGGCAGCACTCGACAACGCGGGAAAACCGCTGGTTCGGGTGTTATTCGCCGCGAAATCGAGGCGGCTCACCAAGAATGCGATGTCCACCGGCGTGCGCCAAGGAGTTTCCTGTTTCCCGTATGGGTGGGAAAGGGAAACCCAAAATAACGATCGGCGATATACCGCCGTGACCGGCTGGACACAGCCGTCCGTGCTGACGACTATTGACCACCGTGCTTGAACCACTAGGGGAGGACTGGTGAACATCAGCGCTGCGGACCTGGCAGGCGAATTGAAGCTGCTCCGGCGGGGCAGGGGAATTGCGGCACCTCAGCTCGCCGAACGTGCCGGGCCCGCGCTGCGCGCGGTCTGCGGTATGGCCGAAGACGACGAAAACGCGGAGATCAGGAGGAGGATGACCGAATGCCTGTCCGAGTGGACGCTCTCCCTGCCGGATGATCTGCGCACGGCCGTGCTGGCCGCGTTCGGGCTGCATCCGGAGGCGGTGAACCCGTTCTACCAGGACCGGGTGCGCTGGCTGGCCAGATATCTCGAGCGTGACGACCGGACCGCGCGCCGTCGCATCGACGAAGGCTTGGAACGGCTCGCCGAGGCCGCCGCGGCATCCACAAGCGAATCCGGCGCGGCGGCGTCGGCTCAGCCGAGCAGGCGTTGGCACACCGAGGAGTTGCGAGTGACCCTGGCACTCGATCAGCCGGTGCCGGAGGCCTTCGAATTCCGCCGGATCGTCGCGGACGCCGACGACATCGCCGAGCTGGATGTCGCGCTGACCCTGACCAACTCGGTCTATCAGGGCGAAGCCATCGGCTCCGATGATCTTCGCGTCGACGTCTTCCACGGTGGACGCCTTGCCGGGCGCGTGATGGAGTCCACCGATCGTGTCGGGCTGTCGTTACAATTACCCGCACCGCTTCAGCGGCACGGTAAGCATGAAATCGCGTTGCGGTTCAGAGCGAACATCACGGACCCGCATTTCGTCTGCGTTCCCCGGCACCCGGTCGATCTGTTCGACCTGCACGTTCGGTTCGCCATGCCGATCCCGGGTGAAGTCGTGCAGTTGGAGCGGGTCTTCCAGGACGACGCGAGTGACGACGCAACGCGGGGGATCCCTTTGACGCCGGACCGTTCCGGAGAAATCCACGTCAAGTTCCGGAAACTCGCGCCGGGGTTCGCCTATGGAGTGCGCTGGAAAACCTTGGATCCGGGCTTGCCCGGCTCGGTGAACTGACGGCCGGGCAGGGCGGTGAGAGACCGGCTCCGTGTTGTAGGCGGCGACCGAGCCTGACTCCGGCCGGAGTCGAATGAACCCGTAGCCGGTAGCGCACGGCCACTCCGCCTGCCATGCGTCATCAGTCTTTCCGTGCGCTTGTGCCGAACATTTGTTCGACCGTGAACGGCGTGGACACGAGGGGGTGGGGAAGCCGGATCACCCGTTGCGCCGCGATCGCCTTCGTCGACAATTCGGTCGCGTCGCCGAGCGCGGCGACGATGTCGGTCGCGGCGCCGTCGACCAGTTCCGTGGCGCGCCGGTACTGGTCGCGTCCGCTGAAGGCGAGCGCGATTCCGAGATCGAGCCTGCTTTCCAGGGTTTCCGGATGCGTCAAGCCCAGCAGCCGGATCTGTGGCTGGAGGATGTCTTCGAGAAGATCGGCCTGGCGGCCGAACTCGCGCAACTGCCCATGTGCCACTGCCATGCCGTGCCTGATCCGGTACCGCAGCCGGTGTTCGCCTCCAAGGACCCGGAGGACGGTCTGTTCCGTCATGCTCAGCACGCGCAAGGCCTGTGTCGGCTTGCCCAGAGCCAGAAGCGCGCGATCGGCCATGGCCGCGACGGTCAAGGTCAGCGGATTCTCGGCGCCGTAGCGTTTTTCGTACGCGCTTTCGAGTTCTCGCAGTTCCGTGGTGGAGCGGTCCGGACGAAGGTCTCGCAGGTCGAGGGCGACCGTGGCTTCCGCCTGCAGTAATTCCGCTTCGGTACACCGGAAATGCCGTTTCCTGCCGGTGGAGTGAAAGATCGCGGCCACCTCCGCCGCGACTTGGCGTGCCCGCATCGGATGGCCGTCGAGCAGCAGGGCACGGGCATATTCGAGCAGTGCCGATGGCAGGACGTCGTCGCGCAGTGGCCCGGATAGGGTGGCTCGAAGCTCCGGCAAGATCGCGTCGAGTGCGGTGATGGACTCACGGGGTCGGCCACGCAGGCGGAACGCCTGTGCGCTCGCCACGACCAGGGGGAACCGGTCCTCGCCGCCGCTCGCGAACCGGCCGCCGTACTCGCGCCAGAACGTCCGGTCACCGGCGTCGTAGTCACCTTGGTAGTCGAGAGCCTGTGCGGCGATCAACCTGGCCGTGTACCGCTCGTCCTCGACGCTCGCCAGCGTCGATGCCCAGCGGGCGTGCCTGACGGCCTCCGGGTAGAGCCCGCAAGCGGTCTCGACGCGTGCCGCGAGGGCGAAGTCGTTGCTCGTCGCCCCTTCGGTGGCCAGGATCATGGCGTGGATTTCGCCGGCGGCCAGCGGATCCCCTTGTTTTTCGTGAGCGACCGCGATCGGGCGCAGCAGCCGGATCCGGTGTGCCGGGGAGGTGCGTTCGGCGAGGGTTCGGGCATGTTGGAGCAAGAAGTCCCGATACTCGGCACGGTCGTCGGAAAGAAGCCTTAGCAAGGCTTTCGCCGCGGACTCCGGCAGATCGCCCGGCGCGAGTTCTGCCTTGGCCACCTCGGCGACGAGCGGTTGCAGTCGCAGCCCGCCGTCCACTCGCGAGACGACACAATGCGCCTCCAGTTCTTCGACGGCTCCCGTGAAATCACGTCCGTCGGCGAACGTGAGGACGTCATGGGCGAGGCCTTCCGGAAAGGGGACCGGTGCCAGGAGGCTGCCCAGCCGGACGAGGCCGGACGCGAGCGGACCGAAGCCGCCGAGAAGATCTCGGATCGCCTGAGGGGCGGTGTCCGGTCGGGTGGCGAGGGAAACGTCGTCGAGCGGTCCCGGCCGGTGCCGAACGGCCGACGCGTTGGCGCGCACCGTGATCGGATGCCCGCCGCAGCGCTCGACGAGACGCAGCACCGCGTTCCGTTCGGCGTCATCGGCAGGCGCGCGATACTCGCTGAACAGCCGGAGTCCCTCGTCCGGGGACAACCCGGTCAGGTCCACCGCCGCGACATCCCACGGGGAACGCGCCGCCCGGCTGGTGATCACCGTGGACACTCCGGACGCGGGAAGCAGCATTCGGTCGAGCACGTGCGGCGGGAGTCCGGCCGGAACATCATCGATGAGGACGAGGACTCGCTTCCCCTCGGCATCGAGTCGCTCGGCGACATGGTGGCGTAGCCGGTCGAGGTCCATGCCGGACACGTCGACGCTCAGCCGTTCCGCGGTCACTCGGGCCAGCGCGAGGTGAAACTGGGAAAGGACCTCTTCGGGAGCGTGATGCCCGAATGGGCCCAACCTGATCACCCCGCCGTCGAAAGCGTGGTGGAAGAGGTAGGCGTACTGCTCGGCCAACGCGGTCTTGCCGACACCCGGCAGGCCCCGCAGCATCAGGACCGGCCGGGGATACGGCTTCATAGCTGGGGACTCGGCGGCGTACAGACCACTGTGGACAGCCCAGAGTTCGCGATATCTTCCGATCATCCGCGGCGTCGGCAGTCGCCTGGGCGCCCTGTTCCAGGCGCCGAGTGGATGCCCGGCATCGGCCACCTTGCGCCGGACACGCTCGACCAGTGCGGGCATGGTCTCCGGCGTGACCGGCCCGGTGAAGAACTTCGCGTCGGCCAGTTCCACGGGTGCGATGTGCCCGCCGCCGGGCTCAGGATCGATGACGAGCACCCGATTCTCCGGAGCGCCGTGGCACCTCGCGGCGAGAAAACCGGCGGTCAGCTCCCATTGGCAGGTGTAGTCGGCCGGAAGGACAGGGGAGTAGTACACGAGCAGGACCCGTGAGCAGGCGATCGCGTCGGCGAGTCCGCGAGTGATCGGGGCGAACTCGTCGACGACGGTGCCCCGGAAAACACGGAGTCCCGCGTGGCGAAGCGCCGCTTCGATCTCGACCACCCGCGCTGCGCCTTCAGGATCGGCTCGGGTGAAACACAGGAAGACATCGAAACGATCCGAGCTGCGGGCATCGGACAGGCCATGGTCGGGATCGGGCATCTGCGTTCTCTCCCAGTGGTCGTGTCGGTCGGCTGCGCAAGGATCGGTCACGGACACCATTTCGCTACCGGCGAGGGTGTGGATACGAGAACTGTCCTTGTTTTGACGGGTCTTTGGCGGAATCCGTCAAGAACCCGCGACTGCGGGTATTTCGGCAACGGACAAAAGGGGGACAAGAACGCGCAGGTCGCAACACCGTGACCCGGCTGGTCGATTATCGAGGCATTCGAACCGTGACCGCCCGGGAGAGAGCATGGGAATCGCCACCGACACCGCGAGCGAGGGGAACGGCGCGACCGGTGCCCTGATCGTCGTCGTGATCATCCTTCTGTACCTGGGCTACATCGCCTTCAAGAGACACGGTTTCCGGCCGAGGCGCGTGGAAACGACACTGAGCGGGCAGCAACTGCGTCACGCCTTCAAGAAGAAGGTCGCGAGAAACGGCTGGTCGATCGCGGACGACGGTAATCCGATCATCGCCCAGTCCACAGTGGTCGGCGGAATACGGCAGCGGATCTCCCTGAGAATCTCCGAGGCGAACGGGCGGACGGTCGGTGAACTGGCCGCGATCCTCGACGGCAAGAACACCTTCAGTGGCACGACGAAGGCGTACACCCTTCGGTGGCGGATGAATGCCTTCATCGGGCAGGTCCGCCGACTCGATTCCAGTGCGAAAGTGATGGGCTGAATCCGATGACGACCATTGAAACCCGCCCGGTCGGCGACGAGCTCAGGGGCTACCGCACCTTGGAGACCGCGCCGCGACCGTCGGGCCGGATGACCAAAGAGGTGCTCGACCCGCTCGTCGTCGCGGCGAAGACCGGCGATCCGGACGCGGTGCACACCTTGCTGGCCGTCGTGAAACCGGCGCTGGTGCGCTATTGCCGCGCGCGGATGGGTGGACGCGATCTTTCCTACCTGTCGGCCGACGATGTCGCGCAGGAGGTGTGCCTCGCGGTCTTCAGGATGCTGCCGGCGTACGAGGATCGGGGAGGCTCGTTCATCTACCTCGTCCGGGCGATCGCGGCCAACAAGGTTGCCGACGCCTTCCGCACGGTGTCCCGTGACCGGTCCGACCCCGTTCCGGAACTGCCGGAAGCCGGACCGGTCCGCAACGAGCCGGAGAGTCACATGCTCGACGTCGACCTCGGTGCCCGGCTCGGCAAGCTCGTCGCCACGCTCCCGAGGCTGCAGCAGGAGGTCCTCACGCTTCGGATCGTCGTCGGGATGACCGCGACCGAGACCGCGGCGGCGCTCGGGCTCACGCCGGGCAACGTCCGGGTCAAGCAGCACCGGGCGTTGGTGAAGCTCCGCGAACTGGCTCAGGAGGAAGACGACTTCTGAGGCGGCCACGATGTGGCTCGGCAGCCTGCTACTCCAGGGTGGGATCGCCCCAGGCCAGCTCCGGTAACCACTTGTGGTCCGTGGTGCCCGGGCGGTAGAACTCCAGCCGCAGCACCAGCACGCCGGTGATGTCGACCTCGATCTTGGCCGGTTTCCCCAGTGCCACCTTGACTTCCGGCGAAGGGCTTCCGTCGAGGAGGATGCGGAAGTGACCTACCTGGAAAGGTTCGGTGGCATCGTCGAGAACACCGGCGACCGCAGTGAACCGCCGGTAGGCCATTCCGAGGTCCACTTCGACGAAAGCGAGTCGCTCGGCCGCTCTGAAGACGATGCTGTCCCCGTAGTGCACGTCGCTGATCCGCGCGCTCTCCGTCCGGAGGTGCGGGCTGCAGTCTCGCCATTCCAGTCCGGTCGCCAGCGAGGACAGGCGAGGCCCGACGACGCTCGCCGCGCCTCCGCGCCACTGCCCGCGCTCGGGCCGCTGATGCCGGGCCCGTCCGGTGATCGCGGCCAGCAGATCCTCCACGCCGTCCTCGGTGAACGCCTCGATCTGGTACCTGGTGGTGGAGAACGGGTTGAGGAAGTTCGGGATGTCCTCGACCGACTGCTGAGGGAACACGACCGGAAGCACTCGCCTGACCTCGCGGCCGAGGTCCTGGGTCAGCCGGTCGCGGAGCCGCGCCGCCTCGAACTGGGAACCCCGCCCCACATGGGGTGCCGCCGTTCCCTCGGCCCGGCGTTTGTATTCCGGGGATGCGATGACGATGACGAAATTCGCCGTGTCGAGGTGCTTCAACGCCCATAACGACCAGTCGCGACGCTCGCCGTCGTCCCATTGGTCGAGGTGTACCTCCAGGCCGATCCGGCTGCGCAGGAAATCCGCGAAGCGGCGGACCCGCTCCTTATGTTCCGGTGAATCGTGTGCGTAAGTGACGAACACGTGCGGCGCCTCGTTGTCGGCCATCGATACTCCTGTCCTGCGAAGGGATCCGGGTGGTCGCATTCTTGACGATCGCGCGCGCCGGCGCACTCTTTGTCTCCCGCTTGTCATCTTTCTGTCTTTCCCGTCCCCGGCAATGTCCATGACAGCCTCGCGGGCGTGGTCGTGTCCAGTTTTTGTCGTGTTTTTGTACCTTTTTCGAGAGGGTCGTCGCCCCCTACGATCAGTGCTGTCCAGCAGCCGGGGTGTGAAGGAGCAATGGCGCTCGTGTACGAGTACCACGTGTTCATCAGCTATCGCCGTGGCGGAGGTGACGCCCCGGACTGGGTTCGGAATCACTTCCACCCTCGGTTGCAGAGACTTCTGGACGACAATGTCGACTATGACGTCAAGATATTTCTGGATGACAGCGTTCCCGTCGGGGGGAAATGGCCTCAGGAGGTTCGGGACGCGTTGCAACGCACTCGGATACTGATCCCGGTTTGTTCCCCGAAGTATTTCCGTGACGAGTGGTGTCTCGCCGAATGGCACACCATGGCGAAACGAGAGGAATTCGTCGCAAGGGATGGCGCGATGAAGGCGGGCAGGCTGATCTACCCGGTGATCTTCAGCGACTCCGAAAACTTTCCGAACTATGCCCACGAGCGCCGGATGCGTAGTTTCCGGAGCTGGAATCAGCCGCATCCGCAGTATCAGAACACCGACGAGTACCTCGACTTCAACCGTGAGATGGAGCGGATGGTCCAGGAGCTGGTGTCGATCATCGAGCAGGCGCCTCCGTGGTGTCCGGAATGGCCGGTGGAGACCCCGCCGCCCGACCAGCCCAAACCGCCGAAACTGCCGAGGTTCTGAGCCATGCCGGGAACCGTGATCACCTTCTACTCCTACAAGGGCGGTGTCGGGCGGAGCTTCACACTGGCCAACATCGCCGTCCTTCTGGCGCGGTGGGGGCATCGGGTGTTGTGCCTGGACTGGGACCTCGAAGCACCCGGTCTGGACGCCTACTTCCGGCCGAAGATGAGCGCGGCCCCGTCGGGCGGCGTAGTGGATCTGATCGACGACTTCCTCGCCGGCAGGCTTCGCCCCGGCGCGCACACGACCCGATTGACCGGCGTCGGGAAGCTCGATGTCATCACCGCGGGCCGTGCCGACGCCGCCTACGCCGGGCGGGTGCAGGGTCTTGACTGGGAATCCCTCTACGAACAGGGCTTCGGTGACTATCTCGAACGATGCCGTGAACAGTGGACGGCCGACTACGACTACATCCTGATCGACAGCCGGACCGGGATCTCCGACATCGGGGGTATCTGTACCGCCCACCTCCCGGACCGGCTCGTCGTCCTGTTCACGGCGAACGTGCAGAGTATGAAGGGCGCGGTAGACATCGCCGAACGCGCCAATGTCGCTCGTGACCGCATGCCCTACGACCGTCCTCAGTTGACTGTCCTGCCGGTGCTGTCCCGATTCGACGCCCGCGAGGAGTACGCGCGCTCGGAAGAGTGGCGGCGCATCTGTCTCGACGAGACGAAAGACCTGTACCGAAACTGGCTCGACCGCGAGGTCTCGCCCGACCTGATGTCGCGTCATCTCACGCTGCCTTACATCTCCTACTGGACCTTCGGCGAGCAGCTCCCGGTGCTGACGGAACTGAACCCGACCGCTGATCAGATCGGTTTCGCGCTGGAAACGGTCGCCGCGGTCGTTGCGCACGACTTCGACCGGACGGATCTGCTGGCGGAGAACCGGGACGCGTACGTCGGGGCGGTCCGCGCGGAGAAACGAACTTTCGAACACGACGTCCGGGTCAGTACGCCACGCCCCACCCGGCACCTCGCCGACCAGTTGATGAAGCATCTGGAGGAACTCGACGTCCGGCCCGTGTTGTCCTTGTCCGGGGAACGTTCGTTACTCGAGAGGACCGAGGACGACGCGAGGCATCTGTGCCTGGTCATCGACCGGGAAGTGAGCCGCTGGCAGTCCGCCGAGGTCGAACTGTTCCTGCACCGGACTCTCGGCCAGGACCGCAGGGTCATCCCGGTGCTCACGGCCGACACCGACCCGGACACGCTGCCGGGTTATGTCGGGAATCTGAGATTCCTGCAGCTCACCCCCACCCGGGGAGCGATGCAGATAGCCAAGGGCCTGGTGGACCAGCTCAACGGGACTACGGGACTTGTCGAATCACGAGAGCACGACATCGCGGGAGCGCTCAGGAAGACCGCGGACGCGAAGCTGCGCCCGCTGATGTGGGACCTGGTGGGCGAGATCGTCACCGAGCTGCAGATCGTGATCGGCGCGGGCGCGAGCGGACGCGCTCAAGAACTCGCCGAGGATCTCCTGCTGGCGATACGAGTCCGGTCGACGGACACCGAGTCGGACCATCGCGTGGGCGCGCCACCCGGCACCCGCGCGGTCATCGACTGGGCGATCCGGATCGCGGAGGCCAGGGCGACGCGACACGGATTCAGCGGATTTCTCGATCACTAGACGGAAGGATCACGGATGACGGATCGATTGGGACAGAAGCAGACCGCGGCGATGCTCGCGTTGATGGTCATCGCGCGCGAGGTACCCAACCCGGAACTCCGGGAGATCGTGGGTTTCCCGCTCGACGGGCAGGACCGCACCAAGCTCAACAAGCTGGAACTGGTCGCCAGCGAACGTAGCAGTGTGCTCCGCGGCCGTCCCTTCGTTCACGAGTTGACCGAGCGCGGCTGGGCTTGGTGCGAGGAAGAACTGAGCGTCGGTGAGGCGCCCTTGCCCAGAAGCAGCCTGGGTAGCGCCCTGTATGTCCTGCTCAGTGGCCTCGACAGACATCTTCGGCGGGAAAAGCTCCGCCTTGCCGACCTCTTCATGCCCGACGTCGAACTGACCGCCGACGAGATCGAGAGCCGGATCCGGATCGCCTATCGCAAACTGTCCCGTTCGCCTCGTGATTGGGTCGGGCTGGTGGACCTGCGACCGATGCTCGGCGGCGCGTCCGCTGTGGACGTCGACGCGGTGCTGAAGGAGCTCAGCCGTTCAGGCCAGGTGCATCTGGTGCCGGAATCGAATCGCAAGGCGCTCACCGCCGCGGACCACGCCGCGGCCATCCGTATCGGTGGTGAGGACAACCATCTGCTCTCGATCGAGGCGTCGTGATGGACGAGCTCGCAGCGCTCGCTGCCTTGCGCTTCGACTGGGCCGACACACCCGACCATGTCTGGCGTGATTCGCCCTACCACGTCGACGGTTTGCACGCGCCTGTCCTGGCACAGGTGAGCGCGGGGGTCCGGGAGGCCGTCTCCAGCGACGGCCCGAGCCCGATCGGGCTGGTCCTTCAGGGAAACAAGGGAGTGGGTAAGACACATCTGCTCGGCCTCGTCCGCAAGCAGGCCCATCAGGCGCGCGGCTACTTCTTCCTCAACGACCTCACTGCGGGCGACGCGTTCTGGGAGAACACGGCGGAAGCATTACGCCGGGGTCTTTCCCGGCTGGATGAGACCGGTGTGCCCCAACTCACCGGGTTTCTGCGCCGAGTCTGTCTTCGAGCCAGCCTCGACGCCGAGGTCACCAACAAGATCCTCACCGGACGAGGTCTGTCGAGGAGTGACGTCGACGCCTTCGTCGACGGTCTGCGGACCCTCGATCGGCAGGTGGCGAGTGAATGCGCCGACACGGCTCGGGCACTCGTGCTCTACGCGAGCGAGGATTCGAACAAGAACTACGTCGGCGACGACTTCTTGGGCGGGTTCACCGAATCGAAGTCCGGGGACCGTCGCAAATGGGGTATCCGCTCGGACCCCAAAACCGCCTTGTTCCAGGTGAAGAACATCACGAAGTTGCTCGCGCTCACCGGCCCGATCGTGATCGCCGTCGATCAGCTCGACACCTTGGTTGCCCGATCCGCGGTGGCGTTCCAGGAAGTCAAGTCCAGCAAGGAAGAGGACCTGCTGGTTGCCCAAATCGCGGACGGTCTGATGGGGTTGCGGGAGGTGACGAGAAGGACCATGACGGTCCTCGCCTGTCTGCCCGGCACCTGGGAGCTGATCAAGGACAAGGCCACCGACACCGTGCCGGACCGCTTCCGTGAAGCACTCATCCTCGGCCGTGTCACCGATGCCGCGGTCGGCAGGGCGCTCGTCGAGAAGCGCCTCGGAGTGGCTTATTCCGCGATGAAGTTCGTCCCGCCGCATCCCACCTGGCCGGTGTCGCTTTCGGCCTTCGAAGGCGACTGGGAAGAGCTGACCCCCCGAGAGGTATTGAAGCGGCTCGGTGCGCACATCGACACCTGCGTGCGCACTGGCGTGGTCACCGAATTGACCACATTCGACGACCAGGCGGTACGCCCGGCGGCGGCGCCGCGTCCGGTGGTGGCCGCCGACAGGTTCACCGAACTCGACAAGCGTTTCGAGGAGCTGCGGTCGGCGGCCGAGCCGTCGGCGCTGCTCGATCAGAGCACCGAGGACAAGGTGATGCCCGGCCTCCTTTCCGCCGCCCTTCGGGGGTGGATCACCGAGGTCGGAAACGACAACATGGAGTGGGTCTACGGCGCGCGCAGTGATCGGAACGAACTGCACGCATGGCTCACCCGGACCCTTGACGAGACCTCCGATCTGGAGGAGCACTGGGCGTTCCGGGCCATTTCCGTGCCGCATCCCATCGCCGTGCTGCACCGGTTCCGCAAGGCGCGGTCCGCGGCGGGGGTGCGCAAAGGCGCGGAGAACCGGCATTTGGTCCTGATCCGCAATTCACCCTGGTCGAGGGGCGTCAAGACCCAGCAAGAGATCAAGGCCTTCGAGAAAGCGGGTGGAAAGCGGAGCA
The DNA here is from genome assembly GCF_055598845.1 of Amycolatopsis sp. NPDC039088. Lineage (NCBI taxonomy): Bacteria > Bacillati > Actinomycetota > Actinomycetes > Pseudonocardiales > Pseudonocardiaceae > Amycolatopsis > Amycolatopsis sp. NPDC039088. The sequence continues at coordinate 222,075 of NZ_JBVKAE010000007.1, forward strand.
GCTTGTCCGATTCGGACATCCGCACCTTCTGGGCGCTCGACAAGATGTTCGCCGAGGGAAGCCGAGAACTCCACGAGTGGCTCGTCGACCGGCGCCCAGCCGGCCGGTCCGAACTCTTGTCGGTGGTTCTCCCCGAGCCGCAACCGCAGTCCCTTCCCGGCACCGGGCCTGGCGTGGCTCATCCACCGATCCCCGAAGGGGAGATCACCATCGGCACGGTGGTCGGCAGCGGGAAACCGGTCAGGATCGAACTGGCGGCGCTGCGCAAACATGCCGCGATCTTCGCGGGGTCGGGTTCCGGCAAAACGGTTCTGCTGAGGCGGATCGTGGAAGAGTGCGCGCTGCAAGGGGTCTCGTCGATCGTGCTGGATCCAAACAACGACCTCGCGCGGCTCGGTGACGCTTGGCCGGACCAGCCGTCGGCGTGGGGGCCGGACGATGCTCAGCTCGCTAAGCGGTACCTGGCCGAGACCGACGTCGTCGTGTGGACCCCGGGGCGGGCCACCGGCAGGCCGCTCGCCTTCCAGCCACTGCCCGATTTCGCCGGTGTTCTCGACGACGAGGATGAGTTCAACGCGGCCGTCGAGGTCGCCGTGGCCACGCTCGCTCCGCAGGTACGGCTGACCGGCAGCACGGCGAAGACCACCGTCGGCCTCGCGGTGCTGCGGCAGGCGGTCGTGCACCACGCGCGTACCGGGTCGCGGAGCCTGCCGGAACTCATCGGGGTGCTCGAAGACCTGCCTGAAGGTGTGAGCACGTTGAACGACGGGAAGAAGGTCGCGGCGGATCTGGCCGAGTGGCTGAAGGCGGCCATGGTGAATGATCCGCTCCTGGCGGGTGGCGGCGAGCCGATCGACCCGGGTGTCCTGCTCGCTCCAGGGGAAGGAAAGCGAGCGAGGGTTTCGGTCGTCAGTTTCGTCGGGCTGCCGTCGGAGCAGCAGCGGCAGAACTTCGTCAACCAGCTTCAGATGGAGCTTTTCGCCTGGGCCAAGAGAAATCCCGCGGGTGACCGGCCGCTCGGCGCGTTGTTCGTCATGGACGAGGCGCAGATGCTCGCTGCGTCGGGCACGCTCACGGCCAGTACGCGCAGCACCATCGTCCTCGCCTCACAGGCCCGGAAATACGGCCTGGGACTGCTGTTCGCCACGCAGGCACCGAAGGGCCTGCACAACCAAGTCGTCGGCAACGCGATGACGCAGTTCTTCGGCAGGCTCAACAGCCCCGCCCAGATCGCCGCGGCCAACGAGCTCGCCAGGGCCAAGGGCAGCCCCGTCGACGACATCTCGAGGCTGGAACGCGCTCAGTTCTATGTGGCGGGGGAGGCGTTCGGCTTCCAGCAGGTGGCCACCCCCTTGTGCCTCACTCACCATCCGGCCAGCCCGCTCCGCATCGAAGAGGTGCTCTCCCGCGCTCGCGCCGACGCCGGGTGAAGCCACGACTCGTACGCCTCAACAACAACCGCGCTCGCTGGAAAGGATTTCGCACCATGGCAGGAATCTTCATCGCCGTCCAGCACGGTGACGGTCAGGACCGCACGTGGGGTCTCGACCGGAGTTTGAGTCACATATTCGGAAAGGACCGGATTCTCCGGTCGGGCGGTTCGGCGTCCGTTCTGGTGGTGCCCATCGGCCCCGAGGGGCTCGACGACCTCGACGACGAGACCCGGCAGGAGATCACCGACGCGTTGAGGGACGGGAAGAAGGTCGTCCCGCTCCTCATCGGGGAGGCTGTCATGCCCGCGGAAAGCGAGCTGCCTTCCGCGTTCGCCGGGTTGTCCCGTCTGCGGCACCGGCGGCTCGGTCTCCGCACGATGGAACAGGACATCGCGAGCCTGATCACCGAACTGATCCGGATCGAACCGGAATTGGGGATCGGCGTGGTCAACGGCCTCGAAGAGCTGCCGGAGTGGCTCGATTCCTGGCGGGACGAGACGCGTCCCGTGCTGCCGGAGACCCTCCCGGTACTCGGCCGGGACCGGGAGGTGGACCGGTTGTGCGCGTGGCTGGACGCCGCGCCGTCCATCCTTCCCGTGTACGCCGGCAGCCGTACCGAAGCCGCGTCCTTCGTGGCGACCGCCTTGGCGGCGCACCGGCCCGAGGTGCGCGCGGTCCGGGTGTCGAGCCAGGAAGGCTGGCGTCATTGCCGGAATCTGGCTACTCCGTTCGTCGTGGTGGTGGATGACCCCTCGATCGAGGTGGACGATGCCGGCGAAGGTCATGTCGTCGTCGTGCGCGGCACACCGGATCGGAACGGTGCGGATCTCTTGGTACTGCCCGGGATCCCGCGCGACAAGGCCGCCGAGGCATTCGCCGCGGCGGGTGTTCCGCCCGCTGACGCGAACACATACGCGGATCTGGCCCTCCGGAGTATCGGCTGCCTGCGCCGACGGCTCGGCGTCGCCGGTGATCTCCCGAGGTGGGTGAACCCCTTGGAGCGCGATCTCGCCGCGCCGCTCCTGCTGATCGGCCGGTGGTCGGCGGGATCGCGGCACGACCTGGACGAGATCGCCGCGATCGCCGGAAGGGAGATCGACGAGCTGGAGCGCTTCTTCGCCAGGGCCGAGGCAGGCGGCGACCCCTTGCTCGCCCGGTCCGGTGACCGGATGCGGCTGGCGGATCCTTACGACGCCTGGATTCTCCTTCGCGGCCGGCTGAGCGCGCAGGACCTGCGGCGCTGGCACGAGGAAGCCGTCAAGGTGCTCGCGGAGCAGGATCCCGGACGGACCTGGTCGGCGGAGCTGCGGCACGGGCTGGCGCGGAGCGCGGCGCTGCTGGCGGCCGAGGGGGCGACCACGCTTTCTGACGGCGTCTCGTGCGCCGATCATGCCGCACGTCTCGTCCGGGAACTGCTCGGCCGGGCCAACGACGACGCGGACGGCCTGCTCTGGCACTCGCTCGCCGATGTGCTCCCCTTGCTCGCCGAAGCGGCTCCGCATGAGTTCCTCGGCGCCGTCGATCACGCGCTGACCAGCGACCTCTCTCCGCTGAGCGGCTCGTCCGACGGTCTCACGGCGGCGTTGGAAACGGTCTGCTGGTCCGAGGACGCCTTGCCGATGGTCGTCTCTCTGCTGGCGGAGCTGGCGCGTCCGGGCCGAGGCGCGGGTGACCAGCCGCTCGAATCGCTGATCACTCTCGTGCAGCCGTGGTACCCGTACCTCGACCTGCCCGGCGGACAGCGGACGGACCTCGTCAAGGCGATCGGCCGCCGAACCCCGGAAACCGGCTGGCGGCTGGTCCTCGCGTTGCTGGGCGGTCCGCGAGGACATCTTCTCGCGAGTCCCCGGCGGCCCGCGGTCCGTCTCGAATGGACTGTGCCGGTGCCACCCGCCTCCGTCCCCGACGTTTCGGCGTTCCAGGATGAGCTGGTCACCTCGGGGTTGGCTGCGTTGGAGGAAAAGCCCGGTCGGTGGTGTGAGTTCTTCGAGCATCGGCCCGAGCTGAGCACCGCGCGGTGGGACCGCGTCGTGGAGGACCTCACGAGGCTGGACGTCGACCGGCTCTCGGCTGACGAACGCCTCCGCCTGTGGAACCAGCTCACCAGGTTGACCGCCGAGCACCGGCACTACGCCGGTTCCGACTGGGCGCTGTCGGAAGAATTGGTGCAGTGGCTGGAGTCCTGCGCCGAAATGATCGAGCCCGCGGTGAACCCGCGGCGGCATGTCCTGCTGTTCGGCCCTCATCCGTACCTGGAGGGTGGTGACTCCCTCGGTCAGGAGGCACGTGAAGCCGAGATCGATCGTCTGCGCCGCGACGCCGTCGGCGGTGTCCTGCGCGAACACGGTGTCGCGGGGTTGAGTGCTCTCGCCGCCGAGAGTGCCCAGCCCCGCCTGGTCGGAGTCATCGCGGCCGAGGTGGCCGGGGACGACATCCAGGACGACGCGCTCGCGGTACTGGGCCGCGAGGAATGGGCGTCCGGCTGGACGGGTGAGACGGCACGGTCGCGAGGCGAAGAGTGGTGGCAGGAGGTCGCGACGCAGCTCAAAGGGCAGGACAGGCTGGTCGATTACCTACTGGCGCTGCCCACGGAACACGCGCTGGCGCTCCTCGAGTCCGCAGACGACGCGATTCACGAGAAATACTGGGCTCGCGTCGGCCCCTGGCCGCTGCCGAAAAGACAGGAGTCGTCCTTCGTCACCCAACTCGCGCGGCGCCGGCCATGGGCCGCGGTCAAGGCCCTCGCGCTGGGCATACGGGCGGCCGAACCGCTGTCTCCGGCCGCGTCCCTTGTCGAGGACGTGCTTCTCCAGGCGTCCGGTGACGGTATCGAGCCACCCGACCGCAAAGCCGTCACGCGGGTGGGGCCGCTGCTGGACCACCTGGTGGAGGCCGGCGGTTCGGACGTCGCGGTCGCGCGGTTGGAGCTGCGGTATCACGCGGCACTCAAGCAGCACCGGAAGCCCCGGAGCCTCCAACGGATTCTCACCGAGAACCCCGTCGCGTTCGTCGATCTCTACACCCGGATCCATCCCGTCGACGACGATTTCCCCCGCGTCGAACTGGTCAACGCGTGGTTCGCGATCTTCGAGACGCGCACCATGCCGGGCGGTACCGGTTCCGGTCTCGACAGTGCCGCGCTCAAGTCCTGGGTTTCGCGGGCCCGCGCGGAGTTCGCCGAACGTGGCCGGGCCGAGTCCGGTGACCGGGCGATCGGCACCGTGCTGGCGAGCGGTTTCGCCCGCCCGGACGGCGGCTGGCCGCCGGAGCCCGTCCGGGACGTCCTGGACGTCGCCGACGGCGGGTATCTCCGGGAAGGCTTCGCCATCGGCATGACCGTCCAGGACGGTGACTCGCCGGACCTCGCCCAGCGCCATCGCGGCTGGGCCCGGCGGATCAACGTCGGCTGGCCGCGGGTCGCCGCGCTCCTGCGTGAGCACGCCGACGACCTGGCGCGGCGCGGATAAGGGTCGAGCAGCCGTGTGGAGGAGCCGAACAGCTCCTCCACACGGAAGCGCGTCGTAGGGTGAACGCCACCCGAGGCGGACAGGAGGCTGACGTGGCCGGGACGACGGTGGCCGAGGTGATGGCCGAACTGGCCGCGCTCGAGGATCCGAGAGCACGCCAGGTCAACGAGAAGCACGGTGACGATCACGGGGTGAACCTCGGCAAGCTGCGCGCGCTCGCCAAACGGTTGAAGACTCAGCAGGAGCTCTCCCGCGAGCTCTGGGAGACCGGCGACACCGCGGCGAAACTGCTCGCGCTCTTGATCTGCCGCCCGAAGGCGTTCGCACGTGAAGACCTGGACCGCATGGTGCGGGAGGCGCGGGCCCCGAAGGTGCACGACTGGCTGGTGAACTACGTGGTGAAGAAGAATCCGCATGCCGAAGAGCTGCGCCTGGCCTGGTCCGCGGATCCGGATCCGGTGGTCGCGAGTGCGGGCTGGGCGCTGACCACCGAACGCGTGGCGAAGAAACCTGAGGGCCTCGACCTCCCTCGTTTGCTCGACGTCATCGAGGCGGAGATGAAAGCCGCCCCGGACCGTCTGCAGTGGGCGATGAACCACTGTCTGGCGCAGATCGGCATCGACCACGCCGAGCACCGTGCCCGGGCGATCGACATCGGTGAGCGTCTGGAGGTCCTCAAGGACTACCCGACTCCGCCGAACTGCACGTCCCCGTTCGCGCCCGTCTGGATCACGGAGATCGTGCGCCGTCGAACTCAGCTCAGTCGTTGAGCGGCCTCGGATAGCTCGATTCCGTGCTGCTCGGCGCACAACGCCAGCAGTGCCGCGGCGGCGCGGCTGTCGACCTCGTGACGTTCCATGAGCGCGCCTTTGGCTCGCTCGATCGTCGCCATCTCGCGCCACAGGGAGGCGCGCCAGCGCGCGTCGCCGATGTTCTCGTTGGTCGTCACCGATCGAGGATCGCGCACTCCCGCTCGCGCTGAAACCCGCGCCCGGCACACTGACCAGGACGGGTGACGGTTCTGCCCCGATCGGCCCAATCGGGCGGCGGGGTCACCGGGAATCCGGCTCGCCGGGGCGGTAGCGGGCCTTTGATGTGGACGCGCTCGCCCTGCGGGCCCAGGATGCTGAGGAATTCCACCGAGTGCTCGTCGGCGTTGCCGAACCAGTGGGGGAGATGGGTGTCGAATTCGGCGACCTCGCCCGCGGTGAGGATGAAGTCCTTGTCGCCGAGCACGATGCGCAGACGCCCGCGCAGGACGTACAGCCAGTGGTAGCCCTCGTGTGAGCGAGTGTCGGGTTCGCGGTCGTCGGTCAGGCCCGCGGGCAGGATCTGCTTGAACGCCTGCAGCCCGCCTGGATTGCGCGTCAACGGCACGACGGTCATGCCGTTCCTGGTGAACGGCTGCAGATGGACGCGGGGGTCGAAGGCGGCGGGCGCGCCGATCAGCTCGTCGACCGGGACGCCGAAGGCGCGTGCCAGGGGGAGCAGGAGTTCCAGGCCCGGTTTGCGCTGGCCGGATTCCAGCCGGGACAGCGTGCTGATCGGGATGCCGGTGGTCTCCGACAACGCGGTCAGCGTGACCTCGCGACGACGGCGCAACGCGCGTAACCGGGGCCCGACCGCGGCCAGCACCGCATCGACGTCATCGCTCATACCGGCACTATGCCCACGCTTTGCGCGTTCCGCAAAGACCTTTGTCCAATTGCCGAAATCGGTGACGTCGGCAGGATTCAGCCCAGCGCGTCGGCCTTGATGGCTTCGAACTGGGCGCCCATGCGCGCCGCGAGCGCCTCCGCCGCGCGCAGCGGCCGGACCATGACCTTGAAGTCGGCGATCTTGCCTTCGGAGTCGAAGGTCAGGAGGTCGCAGCCGTTGATCCGCAGCCCGTCGACCATCGCTTCGAACTCGTAGACGTGGTGCGCGCCGTCCTGGATCTCGCGGACATAGCGGAAGTCCTCGAACACGCGCAGGACCCCGCGCAGGATCGCCGCGGTGATCGCCTTGCCCTGATACGGCTTGAACGCCACAGGGCTGGTGAAGACCACGTCGTCGGCGAGCATCGCCTCGATCGCGGCGGCGTCTTTCGCCTCGACGGCCTGACGGAACGTGGGCATCACGATCTCCTCATAGTCAACTTGTTGAGTAGATGCCGCGAGCGTAGGCGATCGCCGCGCGAGTGTCCATCGAAGTGACTAATCAACTTTGCGACTAATCCATCAGCTGACTAGCATCACCTCATGGCGCTGCGGAACGCGATCCTCGCGATGCTGCTGGAGAGTGAGTCCTCCGGCTACGACCTGGCGAAGAGTTTCAACGCGTCGGTCGCCAACTTCTGGACAGCGACACCACAGCAGCTCTACCGGGAATTGGACAAGATGGAGTCACAGGGCCTGGTGACGGCACGCGTCGTCGAACAGCTGCGCCGTCCGAACAAACGGCTCTTCTCCCTGACCGACGCCGGGGCGGCCGAACTCGCCGACTTCACCACGCGAGCACCGAAACCGACCGCGATCCGCGACGAACTGCTCGTGCAGATCCAGGCCGTCGAAGCGGGCGACGCCGAGGCGATCCGGCGCGCCGTCGTGGACAGGATGGCCACGGCCGAAACGAAACTCAAACGGTTCGAACGTCTCCGGGAGCGCCTCCTCGGTGACGCCACCGAGCCGGACTTTCTCGCCACCGCGCCCCGTGTCGGCCCCTACCTGACGCTCGCGCGCGGGATCGCGTTCGAACAGGAGAATATTCGTTGGTGCGAACAGGTTCTCGCCGTTCTCGATCAGCGTGCGGCGGCGATCTGAGGTTCACTGCAGGTACTGAGGGATGGGTAGAGCGCCGGAGGTGAGCCGCGTGGTCGAGCCGAAGAAGGGCCCGACGTTTCGTCAGGTGGTGCTGGACGGCACCGACGTCCGTGCCCTTGCCGAGTTCTACCGGCGGCTACTGGTGTGGGACTACCGTCCCGGCGACGAACAGCCGGCGCCCGGAGCCGAGCGTGACAAAGACTGGCTCGTCTTGAGAAATCCGGTGGACGGCGTACAACTCGCCTTCCAGCAGGTCGATCGGCTTCCCGAAGCGAGCTGGCCGGACGCCGTCCCGGTGCCCCAGCAGTTGCACCTCGACCTGACCGTGGACTCCGTCGAGGAACTCGACGAGCAGCACGACCGCGTTCTCGAGCTCGGTGGCAGGCTGTTGCTCGACCGCAGCGACGACCCCGGCGAACCGCTACGCGTGTACGCGGATCCGGCGGGGCACCCGTTCTGCGTCTTCGTTGTCTGACGCACCTCAGGTGCGGCCGTCTGCTGGAGGGAAGCCCGTCATGACCACCGCGCTGATCGTCGGTGACCTCCAGCGAGGCATCACGGACGATTACCCGTTCGCCGGACAGGTTTTGCCGCAGGTCACCGAACTGCTTCCGCGTGCCCGCGCGGCCGGGGTTCAGGTCGTGTTCGTGCACTTCGCGCTGCGAGGGAACGGTGCCGACCTGCCGCCGGGCAACGCGCTGGTCAGGTCGTTCTTCGAAGCCGGGGACACCTTCCATGAGGGGTCGGCCGGCACCGAGCTCGCCTTGCCGGTCGCCGACGAGGACGTCGTCGTGCTGAAACGCCGTGCCAGTGCTTTCGCCGGTACGGATCTCGACTTGGTGCTCAGGGCGGGCGGCGTCGACACCGTCGCGATCGCCGGGGTCGCGACGAGCGCGATGGTGGCCGCGACGTGTTACGACGCGGCGGACCGGGGCTACCACGTGACCGTGTTCCGTGATTGTTGCGCCGACGGCGATCCGGCGATGCACGACTTCTTCATGGACGCCGTCTTCCCCAGCCGGGGATTCGAGGTCGTCTCCTCCGCGGAGTGGCCGAAGCGATGAGCCACCGCATTTAGTCCTCTAAGTGCGGGAATTTGAGCACCCTCGCCTTGTTCCCTAGGTGACGTGGCATACGTCACGGGGGTATGCCCATTGCCCTACCCCCCTAGGGTATGTAGGGTCGGTTTCAGGAGGTCGAAGATGCACGGATACGCGCAAGGCAAAGAGGAATACCTGACCAGGTTGCGGCGGATCGAAGGGCAGATCCGGGGCCTGCAGCGGATGGTCGACGAGGACGAGTACTGCATCGACATCCTCACCCAGGTCTCCGCCGCCACCAAGGCGCTGCAATCGGTTTCGCTCGGGCTGATGGACGAACACCTCAAGCACTGCGTGTCCGACGCCATCGCCAAGGGCGGCGCCGAAGCCGACGAGAAGATCAAGGAGGCGAGCGACGTCATCGCCCGCCTCGTCCGTTCCTGAGTCACCCGAACAAAACCGGAGGAGAACCACGATGAGCGAGACCACCTACACCGTCACCGGCATGACCTGCGGCCACTGCGTCAGCTCGGTCACCGAGGAGGTCGGGAAGATCAGCGGCGTCACGGACGTCCGTGTCGACCTGCCGACCGGTGCCGTGACCGTCATCAGCTCCCAGGAACCCGAGGTCGCCGAAGTGCGTGCGGCCGTCGAAGAGGCCGGATACGAGCTGACCGCCTGATTCGCGGGACGGCTCCATGACAGCGGGCCCATGGTCCGCACTAAGGACTTCACGATGAACACAACAGCGAAGCTCTCCGCCTACGGTGTGGCGCTTGCCCTGGTCGCCGGTGGCGCCTGGGTCGCCGGTAGCGCTGTCGGTCCCTTCGCCGGCGCCGCCGGCCTGCCTGGCGGCGAGGACGCCGGGCACGGGGACGCTCACAGCGGCACTGTCGCGGAGGCGGCGCGGACCGATGAGCCCGGCGGGCTCGCGTCGTCCAGGGGCGGCTACACCCTCACGCCCACCACCACGACGCTCACCGCGGGCACGACCCACCCTTTCTCGTTCCGCATTCTCGGCCCTGACGGCGCGCCGATCACCGCCTACGACGTCGAACACGAGAAGCGGATGCATCTCATCGTCGTCCGCCGCGACACGGCTGGCTTCCAGCACGTGCATCCCGAACTGGGGGCGGACGGCACGTGGACGGTGCCGCTCGCGTTGCCGGAGGCGGGTTCCTACCGCGTCTTCGCCGACTTCAAACCGTCGGGCGGTACGGCCACCACGCTGGGCGTCGACGTCGCCGCGGCCGGGGATTTCCGGCCTGCCCAGTACCAGCCGTCGCGGGTCGCGAACGTCGATGGCTACCAGGTCCACCTCGACGGTGACCTGACGCCGGGCCGGTCGTCGAAGGTGACCTTGACGGTGACCAAGGACGGCCACGACGTGACCGACCTGCAGCCCTACCTGGGAGCCTACGGGCATTTGGTGGCCCTGCGCGGTGGCGACCTCGCCTACCTGCACGTCCACCCGGACGGTGAGCCAGGCGATGGCCGAACCGAACCCGGACCCGCCATCACCTTCTTCGCCGAAGTCCCGTCGGGTGGCACTTACCGACTGTTCCTGGACTTCCAGCACCAGGGGAAGGTCCGCACCGCGGAGTTCACCGTCGCCACCACGGGTACCCCCGCCACTTCTTCGGCTCCCGGCCAAACCCAGCCTCCGGCGGACGACCCCGGGCATGGCGGGCACGGCGGACACGGCTGACCGCGAGAGTCGAAAAGGAGTGAGCACAATGACATCCGATGTCGACCAGGTGCGGAGGACCGAAGTCGAACTCGCGATCACCGGGATGACCTGCGCGTCCTGCGCGATGCGCATCGAGAAGAAGCTGAACAAGCTCGACGGGGTCACCGCGACCGTCAACTACGCCACCGAGAAGGCCAAAGTCACCTATCCGGCCGGTATCGAGCCGCAGCGGTTGATCGAGCAGGTGGAGGCGGCCGGCTACTCGGCCGCCGTACCCGCCCCGGCGAAGACCGCCGACCCCGGCGAGCCTCGGGAAGAGGCCGATCCGAGCGCGCCGTTGCGGCAGCGGCTGATCGGATCGGCGGTGCTGTCGGTGCCGGTGATCCTGCTGGCGATGGTGCCCGCCCTGCAGTTCACCTACTGGCAGTGGATCTCCTTGACGTTGGCCGCGCCGGTCCTGGTGTGGGCGGCGTGGCCGTTCCACAAGGCGGCGTGGGCGAATCTGCGCCACGGCGCGGCCACCATGGACACGCTGATCTCGATGGGCACCCTGGCGGCTTTCCTGTGGTCGTTGTACGCCCTGCTGTTCGGGACCGCCGGGACGCCGGGGATGACGCATCCCTTCGAGCTGACCGTGCAGCGGATGGCCGGTGACGGCAACATCTATCTCGAGGTCGCCGCCGGTGTCACGACGTTCATCCTCGCCGGACGTTATTTCGAGGCCCGCTCCAAGCGGCGGGCGGGTGCGGCGTTGCGGGCCTTGCTGGAGCTGGGCGCGAAGGACGTCGCGGTCCTCCGGAACGGCAAGGAGGACCGTATCCCGGTCGATCAGCTGGTCGCGGGGGACGAGTTCGTGGTCCGGCCGGGCGAGAAGATCGCCACCGACGGCGTCGTCACCGAAGGCAGTTCCGCCGTCGACGCGAGCATGCTGACCGGGGAGAGCGTTCCGGTCGAGGTCGGCCCCGGGGACGCGGTGGTCGGTGCGACGGTGAACGCGGGCGGGCGGCTCGTCGTCCGTGCGACACGGGTCGGCGCGGACACGCAGCTGGCGCAGATGGCCAAGCTGGTGGAGGACGCCCAGACCGGGAAGGCGCAGGTCCAGCGGCTGGCGGACCGGGTGTCGGCGGTGTTCGTGCCGGTCGTGATCGCGCTTTCCGTCGGCACGCTGATGTTCTGGCTCGGGGCGGGCGGTTCGGTCGCGGCGGCGTTCACCGCGGCGGTCGCCGTGCTGATCATCGCCTGCCCGTGCGCGCTGGGCCTGGCGACGCCGACCGCGTTGCTCGTCGGCACCGGCCGCGGGGCGCAGCTCGGGATCCTGATCAAGGGACCGGAGGTGCTGGAATCGACCCGCGCGGTGGACACGGTCGTCCTCGACAAGACCGGCACCGTGACCACGGGGCAGATGTCGCTGGTGGCCGTGCACGTCGCCGACGGCGTCGACGCCGAGGAGACGCTGCGACTGGCCGGCGCGCTGGAAGACGCGTCGGAGCACCCGATCGCGCAGGCCATCGCCCGCTCGGCACGCGAGCGGATGGGTGAGCTGCCGTCCGTCGAGGGCTTCACCAACGTCGAAGGCCTTGGCGTGCAAGGGATCGTCGACGGCAAGGCGGTACTGGCCGGGCGCAGCGCCCTGCTGGAAGAGTGGGCACATCACCTGCCGGAGGAGCTCGCCGGGGCGAAGGCGGCCGAGGAGAAAGAGGGCCGTACCGCGGTCGTCGTCGGCTGGGACGGGAAGGCCCGCGCCGTGCTCGTCGTCGCCGACACGGTCAAGCCGACCTCCGCCGAGGCCATCACGCAGCTGCGGTCGCTCGGGCTGACGCCGGTCCTGCTCACCGGCGACAACGAGGCCGTGGCCCACGCGGTGGCGGCGGAGGTGGGGATCACCGAGGTGATCGCGGAGGTCCTGCCCAAGGACAAGGTCGACGTGGTCAAGCGGTTGCAGGGTGAAGGCAAGGTGGTCGCGATGGTCGGTGACGGCGTCAACGACGCGGCCGCGCTGGCACAGGCCGACCTCGGCCTGGCGATGGGCACCGGTACGGACGTCGCCATCGAGGCGTCGGATCTCACCCTCGTCCGCGGGGATCTGCGGGCGGCGGTGGACGCGATCCGGCTTTCCCGGCGGACACTGCGCACCATCAAGGGCAACCTGTTCTGGGCCTTCGCCTACAACGTCGCGGCGCTGCCACTGGCCGCGGCCGGGCTGCTCAACCCGATGATCGCCGGTGCCGCGATGGCCTTCAGCTCGGTCTTCGTGGTCACGAACAGCCTGCGGCTCAAGGGATTCCGCAGCACAGCCAGCTGAGCGTCGAAAGCACTCGCGCGACACCTGATTAGGTGTCGCGCGAGTGCTTTGTGCGTTGTAGCGAACCTTGTGACCAGGGCGACACGATTACCCCCTGGGCGTACTTGCGTCCCGCACTGGATCGAGCCTATGTTCAGGTTCGTCAGATACCCCCTAGGGGTATTAAATCCAGAAAGGACGGTCGTCATGGCCGAGACAACCCCGGACCCGCGACGGTGGTGGGCGCTGGGCCTCATCGCGTTGGCCCAGTTCATGGTCATCATGGACACCTCGATCATCGGCGTCGCACTACCCGCGATGCAGCAAGACCTCGGGTTCTCCCCGGGAGCCCTCTCGTGGGTGTTCAACGCCTACGTCATCGCGCTGGCCGGGTTGCTGCTGCTCGGCGGACGCCTCTCGGATCTGTTCGGGGCGCGGAAGATGTTCACCGCCGGCTGGGTCGTGACCCTCGGTGGTTCCGTGGTCGCCGCGGTCGCGGGCACCGCGTGGGTCGAACTCCTCGGCAGGGTGCTGCAAGGCGCGGGCGCGGCGCTGATCGCGCCGTCCGCGCTCACCCTGCTGATGATGCTGTTCGGCGCACGCCCTCGGGAACTGACCAAGGCGCTCGCGCTCTACGGCGCGGCAGCCCCCGCCGGGGGTACCGCCGGGGTCTTCCTCGGCGGCGTGATCACCGAGTGGCTGTCCTGGCCGTGGATCTTCTGGCTCTACGTCCCGATTTCGCTGATCGCCATCCTGGCGACCGGAAAGCTGATGCCTTCCGCGCCCGTCCGGAGTGGTTCGGTCGACCTCGCCGGCGCCGTCGTGGCGACCGCGGGCCTGGCGCTGACCGTGTTCGGCGTCGTCCGCGCACCGGAGGCGGGCTGGGCTTCGGCGGGTACGTGGGGAGCGTTGGCCGGTGGCCTCGCGCTGCTCGCGGTGTTCGTGGTGATCCAGCGGGTCCGCGAAGTGCCGTTGGTGCGGCTGGGAATCTTCCGGACACCGAACCTCGGCGGCGCGAACCTCGCGCAGTTCCTGCTCGGCGCGGCGTGGATCCCGATGTGGTACTTCCTCAACCTGTATCTCCAGCAGGTCCTGAATTACGGCGCGTTCGCCAGCGGGGCGGCGCTCCTGCCGATGACCGTGCTGATCGTCGTGCTGATGGTCGCCGTCGCACCGCGGTTGATCGGCCGTTTCGGGACGAAGAAGATGATCATCGGCGGATTGTGGGCGCTCGCGGCGGGCCTGGTGTGGCTGTCGTTCGTGAGCCCGACCGGCAACTTCGTCGTCGACGTTCTGCCCGCTTCGCTGGTCGCCGCACTCGGTCAGGCGCTCGCGTTCATCCCGTCGCTCGGCACCGCCATCTCCAGTGCGAAACCGGAGGAAGGCGGACTCGCGTCGGGGATCGTGAACACGTCTTACCAGATCGGTTCGGCACTCGGCCTCGCCGCGATGACCGCGGTCGGAGTGTCCTTCGGCGCGGGGCGGACCGGTGACCCGGTCGCGCTGACCAGCGGGTACTCGGCGGCGTTCCTCGGTGCCGCCGGAATCGCGATCGCCGGCGGCTTCCTGGCGATGGCCACCCTGCGCGAGCCGTCGCCCGCGCCCAGCGAAGTCGCCGGAGGTGATCCGGCGGTGTTGCGATGACCGGCTGTATCAGCGGTCCGTGAAGGCCTCCTTCCCTACCCTCACCGTAGGGAAGGAGGCCTTCACGGACTTACGCCCACCGGCGGCCGGATCTCAGTCGGTCAACGGGATTCCCCAGGCCTCCGCCACCTGACCGGAAGTCAGTACCGAACTCGGCGGACCCGCCGCGACGAGGTGTCCGTCCCGCAGCAGCAGGCAATGATCCGCCCGGCGCGCGACCGCGAGATCGTGGGTGACCCGCAGGATCGTCGTTCCCTCGGCGAGCGCGGCTCGCAGTGCCTCGTCGATCATGGTCCGGGCGTGCAGATCCAGACCGGCCGACGGTTCGTCGAGCAGCAGCAGCCCGGCTTGCTGCGCCAGTCCTTGCGCCACCAGTGCCCGCTGACGTTGGCCACCGGACAAGGTGCCGAGCATCCTGTGCGCGATCGAGATGATGTCGAGTCGTGCCATGCATTCCTCGACCACTTCACGGTCCATGGTGGACAGTCGGCGCCACGGGCCGCGGTGTGCCCAGCGGCCCATGGTGACGGTGGCGCGCACGGTGATCGGGAGCGACGAGGACACCTCGCTCTGCTGGGTCACGTAGGCGACCCGGCGGGGATCGCGCCGGGTGCATGAACCGGCGGTCGGCGGCAGCACCCCGGCGACGACGTTGAGCAGCGACGACTTGCCCGCTCCGTTCGCGCCGACGACCGCGGTGAGGCGCCCGTGCGGCACTTCGGCGGTGACACCGCACAGCACTTCCCGGTGGCCGTAGTGCGCGTGTACGCCGTCGAGCGTGAGGGCCGTTGTGTCCGAGTTCATCCCACCTCATTCAGATAATGACAATCGTTACCATTATAGTGGTTCGCGTGGAGTGGTTACTGGTCCCCTTCGAGGTGTCCTTCGTGCAGCGAGCGCTGGTGGCGGGCGTGCTCGTGTCGGTGGTGTGCGCGGTCGTGGGCACCTGGGTGGTGTTGCGGGGCATGGCCTTCATCGGCGACGCCATGTCGCACGGCATGTTGCCCGGCGTGGCGATCGCGTCGTTGACCGGCGTGAACCTGCTGATCGGCGCCGCGGTCAGCGCCGGGGTGATGGCGCTCGGGGTCACGGCATTCGGCCGCTCGAAGCGGTTGTCGGAGGACACCACCATCGGGCTTCTCTTCGTCGGCATGCTCGCGAGCGGCGTGATCATCGTGTCGCATTCACGGTCGTTCGCCGTCGATCTCACCGGGTTCCTCTTCGGTGACGTGCTCGCTGTCGGCTCCGCCGATCTGGTGGGCCTGGCGATCACGCTGGTCGTCGTGGCGGTGGTGGCGCTGCTGGGACACCGGGCGTTCACCGCGCTCACCTTCGACGTCCGCAAGGCCCACACCCTGGGCCTGCGTCCACGCCTGGCCAACGCCGTGCTGCTGGCGCTGGTCACGCTGACGATCGTCGCTTCGTTCCGCGTGGTCGGGACGCTGCTGGTGTTCGGCCTGCTCATCGCCCCTGCGGCGGCGGCGCTCTTCTGGTCGCGGCGGATCACCACGATCATGCTCGTCGCGGCGCTGCTGGGTGTCGCGGCCACGGTCGGCGGTCTGCTCGTGTCCTGGCACTGGGGCACCGCGGCCGGCGCGACCATCGCCGCGGGCGCGGTCCTGTTGTTCTTCCTCTCCGCGTTCCTTTCCTTCGCGCGACAACACTTCCGTTCCCCGACACTGGAGATCGAGCGTTCACGATGAGACTCAAGAAGGGCAGGGCGGCCGTCGTCCTCGCGGTCACGGCGATGACTCTGGCGGCCTGTGGCGGCGAGCCACCACGAGACACCGCCGCGGAGGTCCCGCACGGCTATGTCGAAGGCGCTGAGGAAGCCGCCGAGGCGCAGTCACGGTTGATCGTCGCGGATCCCGCGTCGGGTGCCGTGCGCGTGGTCGACCTGATCACCGAGGAGGTGCACGAAACCGGGCGCGTCGAGGGCGTGCGCGGCTTGGTCGGCGACGGGCGATTCGGTTATCTGACCGGCGGCGACGGGTCGGTTCGCGTGATCGACAGTGGAGCCTGGATGGTCGACCACGGCGACCACGTGCACTACTACCGTGCGAAACCCCGGGAAGTCGGCTTGGCGCCAGGAAAACAGCCGGTGGGTGCCTACAGCGATCCGGTGGTCTCCGTAGTGTCCTTTTCGGACGGTTCGGCGACCGTGCTCGACCGGGCCGCGCTCGACAAGGGCTCCGTGGCCGAACTGGGCAGGATCGTGCGAGAGCCGCACGCCGGCATCGCGGTGCCCTACGGCAAGCACATCCTGGCTTCGGTGGCAGACCCCGGCAAGCCGTACGCGCACCGGGTGCGGGTCCATGACCGGCAAGGAAAACCCGTGGCGGAGCTCGAACCGCCGTGCCCGGAACTGCAGGGGCAGGCGGTGACCCGACGGGGTGTCGTCTTCGGCTGCGCGGACGGCGCGCTGCTGGTCACGGAAAAGGACGGCACCTTCACCGGCGAGAAGATCCCGTACCCGGCGGAAGCCGCCACACACGAGCGCGCCACCACTTTCTTCCATCGGCCGGGCGGTACCACGCTCGCGGCCAAATCCGGGGACGACGCCGTGTGGTCACTGGACGTCGGGCGCCGGACCTGGCGGTACCTCGAGACCGGACCGGTCGCCGCGCTGAGCGCGGTGGGGGAGGGCGGCCCCGTCCTGGTGCTGGCGCGCGACGGCAGCTTGCGCGCCTACGACGGTGTCACTGGGAAGGAGCAGACCCGGATTCCGTTGCTCTCGCCCGAAGCGGCCGCGGCTCCCTCCGTGCAGGTCGACACGACGCGCGCGTACGTCAACAACCCGCTTTCCGGAGAGGTGTACGAGATCGACTACAACGACAACCTCCGTCGCGCCAGGACGCTGAAGGTCGACGGCAAGGCCGGTCACATCGTGGAGACCGGCCGATGAGCCGCCGGATGCTCGCCGTGGTCGCCGCGGTGCTGCTTGCGGTCGCCGGATGTTCCGCCAGCGGCGAGGGCCGGAATTCCGTCGTCGTCACCACGAACATCCTCGGTGACATCACCCGCAACATCGTGGGGGATCAGGCCGAGGTGACCGTGCTGATGAAACCGAACGCCGACCCGCATTCGTTCGGGATCTCCGCGCAGCAAGCCGCACAGGTCGAACGCGCGGGGCTGATCGTCTACAACGGACTCGGGCTCGAAGAAGGCATGCTGCGCACGGTACGCACCGCCGAGGAGAACGGCGTGGCGGCCCTTCCCGTGGGGGAGCGGACGAACCCGATCGACTACGCGGGTGGCACCAAGGATCCGCATTTCTGGACCGACCCGGGCCGGGTGCGCGACGCGGTGAAGGTGATCGCCGACGAGATCGTCGCCCGTGTCCCCGGTGTCGACGAAAAGGTGATCCGGGCCAACGCCGACCGCTACCGCGGCGAGATCGAGGCGCTGGACGCCACGATGACCCAGAAGTTCGGGAACATCCCGGCAGAACGCCGGAAGCTGGTCACCAACCATCATGTTTTCGGTTACCTCGCCCAGCGTTACGGCTTCGAGGTGGTCGGCGCCGTGATCCCCGGCGGAACGACCCTCGCCTCGCCCAGCTCTTCGGACCTGAAGGCGCTGGCCGACACCGTGCGTTCGGCAGGCGTGCCGGTCATCTTCGCGGATTCCTCCCAGCCCGACCGGCTCGCACGGGTGCTGGCCGAGCAGGCGGGCCTGCACGTGGCGGTGCGCTCGCTGTTCTCCGAATCGCTCAGCGAACCGGGGCAGGGCGCGGCCACCTACCTGGACATGATGCGCGCCAACACCGAGTCGATCACCACCGGCCTCACCCACTCTTGAAAGACCTGGCACAGAAGAAAGGTGCAGTTGAATGGCACGCCCCACCCGATACGCCGCACTGATGACGACGGCGGTGAGCACGCTCGCGCTCGCCGCCTGCGCGACCGGAGAACCGGCGCCGCAGGCTCAAGGTGCCGCCCCGATGGCGGCGGCCGTCGTGGCCGACCCCGTCGCCGTCACCTACGACGGGGGAATCCTGTTGCTCGACGGGAAAACCTTGAAGGTGGCCAAGAACCTTCCGCTCGACGGCTTCAACCGGCTCAACCCGGCCGGGAACGACCGGCATCTGCTGGTCTCCACTTCCAGCGGCTTCCGCGTGCTCGACGCCGTCGGCGCCGTGCTGACCGACACCGAGGTCAAGGCGGCCAAACCGGGGCACGTCGTCCGCCACGCCGGGAAGACGGTGCTGTTCGCGGACGGGACCGGCGAGGTGACGGTGTTCGATCCGAAGACACTCGGCGCCGCGGCTCCGCCCGCGCCGAAACACAAGACGCCGGAAGCCCATCACGGCGTGGCCGTCGAACTCGCCGGTGGCGAATTGGTCACCACCATCGGCAACGAGGACGCCCGCCCCGGCATCGTGGTGCTGGACAAGGAAAAGAAGGAGATCGCGCGCAACGAACAATGCCCCGGCGTGCACGGTGAGGCCGCCGCGCGCGGCGAAGCGGTTGTGATCGGCTGCGAGACCGGCGTCCTCATCTATCGCGACGGCGCCATCACCAAGGTCACCAGCCCGGATCCCTACGGCCGCATCGGCAACCAGGCCGGTTCGGACCTTTCGCCGATCACCTTGGGCGACTACAAGGTCGACAAGGCTGCGGAACTCGAGCGTCCGACCCGGGTGTCGCTGATCGACACCGAGAAGGCCACGCTCAAGCACGTCGAACTCGGGACCAGCTACACCTTCCGGTCGCTGGCGCGTGGCCCGCAGGGCGAGGCACTGGTGCTGGGCACCGACGGGCAGATCCATGTGATCGACCCGGTGGCCGGCACGGTGACCAAGAAGATCGCGGTGCTCGGCTCCTGGCAGGAACCGCTCGAATGGCAGCGGCCGCGACCGGCGATCTTCGTCCGTGGCGGGACCGCGTATGTCACCGATCCGGGCAAGAAGGAGATCCACGCCGTCGATCTCGCCTCCGGTACGAAGACGACGACCGGAACGCTGCCCGGAACGCCGAACGAGATCAGCGGGGTGCTCGCCCACTAGAGGGGGCGTGGCTGCTGACACGGTGGGAACACCGCAGCCTCAAGTCGGAAAGTCCGTGAAGGCCTCCTTCCCTACGCTTAAGGTAGGGAAGGAGGCCTTCACGGCCCGACCGCTAGCGGCTCACCACGCGATCGGGACGGCGACGGGCCCCTGCAACGTCAGGAACATTCGCCGCCAGGTGAGTTCGTCGAACGGTACGGCCAGCCGCAGTCGTGGCGCGACGGCCAGCAGTGCGGTGAGCCCGGTCCGGAGTTCCAGCCGGGCCAGGGCCGCGCCCAGGCAGTGATGGGGCCCGTGCCCGAAGGTGAGATGCCCTGGCGCCCGGGCGAGATCGACCGAGTCCGGCTCGGGAAACCGCCGGGGGTCGTGGTTGCCCGCGCGCAGCGGGGCGAGGACGAAGTCGCCGGCGCGGATCGGGACCCCACCGATCTCGGCGTCCTCGACGGCCACCCGTCCTTGGTCGGCGGCGGAACCCTGGTCCTGGCGCAGGAGTTCCTCGACCAGCGCGGGCATCGAGTCGGCATCCCGGGGCAGCTCCGGCGCGACTGCCAGCCGCAGGACGGCCTGTGCCAGCGCGTTCGCGGGTGGGACGTATCCGGCGATCATGGTCGCGAAGGCGAGGTGGGTGATCTCTTCCGGGCGCAAGGCGTCACCGGAGTCGTCCCGCGCCTCGATGAGTCCGGTCAGCAGGTCGTCCCCGGGCGCGTTCCGCTTCGCCTCGACCAGTTCCGCGAGATAGCCGCCCAGATTTTGGGCCGCTTCGGCCATCTCCTCGTAGTCCGGCGCGGTGAACACCGCGACGATTCCGTCGGTCCAGGTCCGCAGCTCGTCGCGAGCCGACGGCGGGACGCCGAGAAGTTCGATGAGCACCGCGAGGGCGAACGGGATCGCGAACCCGTCCAGCACGTCGGCGGGCGGCCCTTGCGCGATCAGTTTCGCGGCCAGGTCCGCCGCGACGGCTTCGACCCGCGGCCGCAGCGACTCGATCCGGCGAGGGGTGAGGGCTTTGGCCGCGATCCGGCGCAGCCGCGCGTGTTCGGGACCCGACATGGTGAAGAGCAGTTCGTCGCCACTGTCCACAGGCGTTCCGGGAACCCACGGCCGGAACCGCGGATCGGCCAGCAACGTCCGGATGTCGGCGTGGCGAGTGACGAGCCAGGCGTCCTCGCCGGACACCAGCCGGACGCTGCCGACGGGTTCCTCGTCCTGCCGCCGGGTGAATTCCGCCGGACACCGCAACGGCTCCGCCTGCGTGAACGGGTAATCGGTCGCCCCAGTCATGTTCTCCCCCTTCTTTTCGGCCTTTCGGCCGCTTTTTCGGTCAGCGAGTTCAGCGGCATCAGCTCGACATCCCCCGTCACGCCCAACGCGCGAGCGGTCAGCACCCGGTACAATTCCTCGGCCGCGAGTGTGAGTCGCGCGGCCCGGTCCGCGACCGCGTCCACGTCCGGATCGAGCTCGGCGAGCGCGTCCGCGATGACCTGCTCGGCGGCGCGCTGCTGTCGTTGCGCCACCACCTCGATCAGCGCCTCGACCGGCGTGACCAAGGTGCGGCGCCGGTCCGCCGGATCCGGGCGCGTCACCACCGCGCCTTCGTCCCGCATCTTCGCGACGGCGGCGGAGACATGGCTCTGCGCGAAACCGGTGCGCGCGGCCAGTTCGCCGATCGACATGCCCGGACCTTCGACGAGTACCGAGATGAGCAGGTCGTAGATCTCCGGGGCCTCCGGATCGGTGTCGTCGCGCATACCCCGGGAGGCGAGCTCCATCAGGTGCTTGCCGAGCAAGTACAGCTCGCTGGCCTTCATATCGGAAACGATACATCGAAAACGATGTAAATTGCCAGGCGGTGGCGATCTAGGCGTTCGCTCGGCGGAGCCGTTCGGCCACCTGTGCGCGGACGACCTCACGCGGTGGCGGGGAATCGATGCACAAGGCTTCCCATCGGACGTCGTGGGCGGCAGGCCACAGGCTGGCCGCCCACGCGATCTCCTGCTCCTCCGCGGAGAACCTCCGCCCTCGAAGGTCCTGATATGTCGCCAAGAAGGCTTCGGAACTTTCGATCGGCGGCAGAGTGGCGGGCCCGGTCTTGGGAAAGACCGCGCTCGCCGCTCCCGCCAGCGCCGCCTCGGGTTGCCACGCCAGGCTGTCCCAATCGTGCACGGCCCACACGCGGCCTTCGTGCCAGCGGAGGTTTTGCGCTTCGAAGTCGGCGTGGCCCAGTACGCACGGCAGCTCGGCGGCCAGCAGTCGCGCGCGGACCCGCTCGGCCGTGTCGACGATGTACGCGGGCACGGCGCGCTGGTCCCGTTCGTCAAGGAACCGGATCGACGGCCACAGCCCGGAATCCTCGTGGTCCCAACGGACCCAGCGTGGATTCGGCACCGGAGGCGGGACGGTCACGTCGGCCAGTGTGGCCAGCAGCCCGGCGAACACCGCCGCGTAACACGCGGCGATCTCCGGGGAATCGCCAGGGACCACCTCGCCGCCCGGCCGGTATTCCTCGGCGTGCACGGCCAGCGCGCCGACGCCGATCACGGGGGTGAGCGGCCGGGCGCACGGAAATCCCCGCTCCGCCAACACGGCCTGCGCGGCGACACAGGACGTGGTTCGCCCGTCGTCCTCTCGGGCCTTCACCACGATGTCCCGACCGTCGGCCAGTCGTAGCCCGAACACCGCCGAGATCGATCGCGCCTCGAACAACACGCTGACCGGCTCGTTCCCGAGCTGGTCAGTGCACCAGGCGGGGAGCCAGTCCGGCAAGTCATCCAAGCTCATCGCGACGACTGTGCCACGCGCGTCGGCCGTGCCGGAAGGGACCGGTGCATGGGAACGCTCCCAGGTCAGCGGGTATGTCAACGATGTCGGCGCTGTCTGTCCAGAATGGACGATCGAGATCGCTGTGGGTGACGTGTCCGTCATCGGGCGTTGTCAGAGTGCCGGGTGTCGTATTAAGCTGACGTTTCCAACGGAATGTTATCGCTAACAACAGCAGCGAAAGGTTTCGTGACTCACCGATTTCCCCGCCCGATGGCGAAAGTTTCGGCCGCCACCGGTTCACTGTTTCCTGCCCGCAGGAGGTTTGGTGAAAACCCGAATCCGGCACCTCGTGGCCGCCATCTCGGTGATGCTGGCCGCCTTGCTGAACGTCCCTGTGGCGACCGCCGCCTCCGCGGCCCTGCCGACGAGTTTCCAGTGGAGTTCCAGCGGTGTGCTGATCAGTCCCAAATCCGATGCCACCCATAAGATCGCCGGGATCAAGGATCCCTCGGTGGTCTACCACAACGGGAAGTACCACGTGTTCGCCAGCACCGCGAACGCCTCCGGCTACAACCTGGTGTACCTCAGCTTCTCCGACTGGTCGCAAGCCGGCTCCGCCACCCACCACTACCTCGACAAGTCCGCGATCGGCACGGGTTACCGTGCGGCACCGCAGATCTTCTACTTCGCGCCACAGGGCAAGTGGTACCTCGTCTACCAGAACGGCAACGCCGCCTACTCCACCAACAGCGACATCGGTAACCCCAACGGCTGGAGCGCCCCGAAGACGTTCTACAGTGCGATGCCGGAGATCATCCGGCAGAACATCGGCGCCGGGTACTGGGTCGACATGTGGGTCATCTGTGACGCGGTGAACTGCTATCTGTTCTCCTCCGACGACAACGGGCATCTGTACCGGTCGCAGACCACCGTGGCGAACTTCCCGAACGGTTTCACCAACACCGTGATCGCGATGCAGGATTCGAACACGCACAACCTGTTCGAGGCGAGCAATGTCTACAAGATCGCCGGACAGAACCAGTATCTGCTGCTGGTGGAGGCGATCGGGTCCGACGGCCGCCGGTATTTCCGTTCCTGGACGTCGTCGAGCATCAACGGCACGTTCAGGCCGCTGGCAGCCAGCGAAAGCAATCCCTTCGCCCGGGCGTCCAATGTGGCCTTGCCCGGCGGGCAGTGGACGAAGGACATCAGTCACGGCGAGATGCTCCGCGCCGGCAACGACCAGACGCTGCCCGTCAATCCGTGCCGGTTGCAGTATCTGTACCAGGGCATGAATCCGTCGGCGGGCGGCGACTACAACAGCCTGCCCTGGCGGCTCGGCCTGCTCACCCAGAAGAATTCCACCTGCTGACCAGGAGTCGACGATGGGACTACGGACAAGGATGCTGGCCGTCGCGGCGGCCGTGACGGTAGCGGTCGCCGGTCTGGCCGGTGTCGGCCACGCCGAATCGAACGGGGGTGTGCGGGTCATGCCCCTCGGTGATTCGATCACCCACGGGTACGGGGTCCCCGGCGGATACCGGATCGGGCTGTGGCAGCGACTGGCGGCCGGCCGATACACGAACGACTTCGTCGGCTCGCAGTTCAACGGGCCGGGCAGTCTCTGGGACCACGATCACGAAGGGCATTCCGGCTGGCGCATCGACCAGATCGACGCGGCTGTCACCGGCTGGATGCGGACCTACCAGCCGCGCTCGGTGCTGCTGCACATCGGCACCAACGACGTGCTGCAGAATCACGACGTCGCGGGCGCGCCGCGCAGGCTGTCCACCTTGATCGACCACGTCACCTCGACGGCGCCCAACGCCGACGTGTTCGTCGCGCAGCTCATCCCGCTGGGGTGGGCGAGTGGCGACGCCACCGTGCGGACGTTCAACAACGCGCTGCCCGGGATCGTGCGCGACAAGGTGAACGCGGGCAAACGCGTGCACCTGGTGAACATGCACAGCGCGCTGACCGCGGCCGACCTTCCCGACGGCGTCCATCCGAACGCCACCGGTTACGACAAGATGGCCGCCGTTTGGTACAACGCCCTGCGGTCGGTCCCGGGAAGCATCGGGAACCCACGCTAGCGCTGGACTGGTCAAGGGGGATGTCCGTGAAGGCCTCCTTTCCTACCTTGAGAGTAGGGAAGGAGGCCTTCACGGACTTCAGTTCTTGCGGCGGGTGGAGGCCCGCACGACCAGTTCCGGGGTGAAGATGACCTGCCGGTGCTCGTGATCCGTTTCGGTGGTCTCCGCCATCAGGAGTTCCGCCGCGGTGCGGCCGAGCCGGTGGCGTGGCTGGCGCACGGAGGTCAGCGGGACCGCCGCCGCGGAGGCGAACTCGATGTCGTCGTAGCCGACGATCGCGAGGTCGTCGGGGACGTTCAGGCGCAGGGCGGCGCAGGCCTGCAGGAGGCCGAGCGCGAGCAGGTCGTTG
This sequence comes from Amycolatopsis sp. NPDC039088, assembly GCF_055598845.1. Classification (NCBI taxonomy): domain Bacteria; kingdom Bacillati; phylum Actinomycetota; class Actinomycetes; order Pseudonocardiales; family Pseudonocardiaceae; genus Amycolatopsis; species Amycolatopsis sp. NPDC039088. Next base: position 246,641 of record NZ_JBVKAE010000007.1, read on the forward strand.
ACGCAGAAGGCGGCGGTCGGGCGGTTCGGCGCGGGCAGGCCGGCCAGACGTTCGCCGGCGTTGCGGCCGTCGGCGACGGTCAGCGTCGAGGTGGTGATGTCGACCAGGTGCTCCGGTCCCAGGCCGGCTTCGGCGAGGGCACGGAGGGCTCCTTCGCGGCGATCGCGTACCTGGCCGAGGGTGGTCTGGTTGCCGACGAAGGCGATGCGGTCGTGGCCCTGTTCGATCAGATGCCGGACCGCGATCTCACCGCCGTGGACGTCGTCGACCGCGACCGAGCAGTGGGTGGCGGTGTCGCGGGTGCGATCAACGATGACGATCGGGGTGCCGCGCCGCGCGATCTCGTCGAGTAGTGGTGAGTCGGGGTCGGCGGGGGTGATCAGGATGCCTTGGACGCGTTGCTCTTCGAGCCGGTCGAGGTAGGCCTTCTCGCGGTCGGGGAGGTTGGCGCTGTTGCAGAGGAACAGCGAAAGGTCGTCCGTGGCGGCGGCGTCCTCCATCCCGGCGGCGACGTCGGTGAAGAACGGGTTGCTGCCGTCGAGCATCACGTAGGCGAGGACGCGGCTGCGCCCGGCGCGCAGTTGCCGCGCGGATTCGTTGCGGACGAAGCGAAGTTCGGCCATGGCGGCTTCGACCTTCGCGCGGGTGCCGGGGCTGACCCGGTCGGGCCGGTTGAGCACGTTGGAGACCGTGCCGAGGGAGACACCGGCGGCGGCCGCGACATCCTTGATGCCCGCCGCACGAGTCTCGAGTCTGGCTTCCTTCGAGCCCCGGTCGGTCATCCGTACCCCCCTCTTGAAACGTAACACTACGGCTGCCTGAGCTTATTCGGCTTTTCGTTGACTTCGCCGTTCGGGCCATAGTAGCTTCACCGCTCCAGGCTTGTGAAACCTTTCAATCCGGAGGTCGCGATGGGGCGACAGGAGCGGTCCAGAGTCGAGCCGGGCCGCGTGCCCCTGCTGGAAGTCCGCGACGTGTCGAAGTCCTTCGGCGCGGTGGCGGCCGTCGCCGGAGTGTCGTTCCCCCTGTACGCGGGGGAGACGCACGCTCTGGTCGGGGAGAACGGGGCGGGCAAGTCGACCATCGTCAAGATGCTGGCCGGGGTGCACCGGCCGGACACCGGGACATTGCTGCTGGACGGCGAACCGGTCGCCTTCGCCTCGCCCGCCGATGCGAAGGCCGCCGGTATCGCGGTGATCTATCAGGAACCGACCCTTTTCCCGGATCTTTCGGTGGCGGAGAACATCGTGATGGGCCGCCATCCACGCCGCGGCCTCGGCATGATCGACCACGGTGCAGTCCAGACCGAAGCGCTGCGGCTGTTCGCCCGCCTCGGCGTGCGGATCGACCCGTCCCGGCCCGCGCGCGGGCTGTCGATCGCCGATCAGCAGATCGTCGAGATCGCGAAGGCGCTGAGCGCGGACGCGCGGGTGCTGATCATGGACGAGCCGACGGCGGCGTTGAGCCTGGTCGAGGTCGAGCGCCTGTTCTCGGTGGCGCGGGCCCTGCGTGACGAGGGTGCGGCGATCATGTTCATCTCGCACCGGTTCGAGGAGATCACCGAGCTGTGCCGGCGCGTGACGATCATGCGCGACGGCAAACATGTCTCGACCGATCGGGCCGGGGACCTGACGGTCGACGAGATGGTGCGCCGCATGGTCGGCCGCGATCTCGACGCGCTGTTCCCCAAGCAGGACGTCGAACCGGGGGCGGTGGTCCTGGAGGTCGAGAACCTGTCGCGGGAGGGCGTCTTCCGGGATGTCTCTTTTTCGGTCCGGGTGGGCGAGATCGTGGCCTTCGCCGGACTGGTCGGCTCGGGCCGGTCCGAGGTCGTGCAGGCGGTGTTCGGGGTGGACGAACGCGACACGGGCTCGGTTCGCTTGAACGGCAAGCGGATCCGGCCGCATTCGCCGCGGGCGGCGATGGCCGCCGGGATGGCGCTCGTGCCCGAGGACCGGCGGCAGCAGGGGCTGGTGATGGACCTGTCGATCGAGCGGAACGTGACGCTGCCCCGTTCGCGTGCGCTGGCGAGACTCGGTCTGCTCACCGGCGCGGAGGAACGGCGGGAAGCGCGGCACTGGACGGATCGGCTGCGGACCAGATACCGCAGCCTGACCGACGCCGTCGGCACGTTGTCGGGCGGTAACCAGCAGAAGGTCGTGCTGGCCAAATGGCTCGCGACGGCGCCGCGGGTCTTGATCGTGGACGAGCCGACGCGGGGGATCGACGTCGGCACGAAGGCGGAAGTGCACCGGCTGATGTCGGAACTGGCCGCCGAAGGGGTCGCGGTGGTGATGGTGTCTTCGGAACTGCCCGAAGTGCTGGGGATGGCCGACCGGGTGCTGGTCATGCGCGAAGGCCGGATCGTCGCGGAACTTCCGCGCGCCGAAGCCACCGAGGACTCGGTGATGTTCGCCGCGATGGGACAGGGAACGGCCGCATGACGGTGTTCAAAGCCCGCGAGTCGGGGATCGCGCTGGCACTCGTGGTGCTGGTGGCGTTCACCGCCACCCAGAACGCGCGATTCCTTTCCGGGCAGAGCATTCGCGACATCCTGCTCGGCACGGCGATCCTCGCGGTACTGGCCGTCGGACAGTCGATCGTGATGATCACCCGGAACATCGACCTGTCCGTCGGTTCGGTGCTGGGGCTGTCGGCGTTCGCGGTCGGTTCGCTGATGCGCGACAACCCCGGCGTGCCGGTGCTCGTCGCGCTGCTGGCCGGGCTGGCCCTCGGTGCCGTGTGCGGTCTGATCAACGGTGCTCTCGTCCGGTTCGGACAGGTACCGGCGCTGGTGGTCACCCTCGGCACGCTCTACGCCTTCCGCGGCGTGTCCTACCTGTGGGCGGGCGGGCAGCAGATCAACGCCGACAAGCTGCCGCCGTCGTTCCTCGGCTTCGGGACCGCGACGCTGCTGGGTGTTCCGTGGCTGGTGCTGATCGCGGCCGTCGTGCTGATCGCCGCGTCGGTCGTCCTGCGCAACTACCGCGCCGGGCGCGAGCTGTACGCGATGGGCTCGAGCCCGCAGGCCGCGAAACTCGCCGGCATCAAGGTCGGTCGCAACACCAGCGCCGCCTTCCTGGTCAGCGGCGCGCTCGCGGGTCTGGCCGGAGTCCTGTTCGCGGCGCGGTTCGGCACCGTCGACGCGGCCGCCGGATCCGGGTACGAGCTCAACGTCGTCGCGGCCGCCGTCGTCGGCGGGGTCGCGGTGTTCGGGGGCAGTGGTTCGGCGTGGGGCGCGGGCCTCGGCGCGCTCCTGCTGACCGTGATCGGCAGCGCGCTGGCGGTACTGGACATCGACCAGTTCTGGCAGCAGGCGATCGTCGGCGCGTTGATCCTGCTCGCCATCGGCGCCGACCGGCTGGTCGCGGTCCGCGTCGCGAAGGCACTGAAGAAGAGGGACTCCCATGTCTGAGCGGGCACAGTCCAAGAGCGCGTGGCTGTCCAGGCTGGCGAGCTGGGACGGCGCGGTGATCGTGCTGACCGTCGTCGTCCTGCTGATCGCCTCCGGTGTGGTCGAGAACTTCGGGACGGGCCGCAACTTCACGTTCCTGCTGCTGGATCTGCTGCCGATCGCGCTCGTGGCGTTGCCGGTGACGTTCGTGATCGTCACCGGCGAGATCGACCTGTCGGTGGCGAGCACCCTCGGCCTGACCTCGGCCGTGATGGGTTCCTTGTGGGACAGCGGTTTGGCGATCGAGACGATCATCCCGCTGTGCGTCGTCCTCGGCGCAGTCCTCGGCGCACTGAACGGCTTTTTCGTCACCGTCCTGAAACTGCCTTCGCTGGCGGTCACGATCGGCACGATGGCGCTGTATCGCGGACTGGCGTTCGTGGTGCTCGGTGACGGCGCGGTGGCGGACTTCCCCCGCGACTTCACCGCCTGGGTCACCGGGACCATCGGTGACGGCCCGATCCCGAACGTCTTGCTCCCGCTCGTCGTACTGGCGCTGATCTTCGGTGTGGTGCTGCACGCGACGCCGATCGGCCGCGGGGTGTTCGCGGCCGGGGCGAGTGAACAGGCGGCGCGGTTCGCCGGGATCCGCACCGGCAGGCTGAAGTTCTGGCTGTTCGTGGTCAGCGGCGCGATCGCGGGCCTCGCCGGTGTGGTGTGGACGCTGCGGTATTCCAGCGCGCGGGCCGACAACGGCTTCGGTCTCGAACTCGCCGTGGTGGCCGCCGTGCTGCTCGGCGGGGTCTCGATCTTCGGCGGCAAGGGCACGCTGCCGGGGGTGCTCGCCGGTGTCGTGCTGCTGGCGACCCTGCAGAACGCGCTTCGCCTGCAGGACGTGTCGAACGAAGCGCTCAACATCGTGACGGGGGTGCTGCTGATCGTCTCGGTACTCCTGCCCAACGTCTTGTCCTCGGCCCGCGCCGGATTACGGCGCGGCAGGCCGTCCGCACCTCCGCCCCAGAAAGGTTGACGACAATGACGCGTCGATTCCTTACCGGCGTTCTCTCGGCCGCCACCGCCGCCGGTCTGGTGGTCACCCTCGCCGCTTGCGGGGGCACCACCAAGAACGACACCGCCGGTTCGGGCCCCGCTCAGTCCACCGCCGCCGCGAATCCGGGCGCGGCCACGAAGGAGGGGGTGAAGATGGCGTTCCTGCCCAAGCAGCTCAACAACCCCTACAGCGACATCGAGGTCGGCGGCGGCAAGCAGGCGCTGGAGGAGCTCAAGGGGGAGTACAAGCTGGTCGGCCCGAACGACGCGAGCGCGTCTTCGCAGGTCAGCTACATCAACACGCTCATCCAGCAGCAGCAGGACGTCATCGGCATCGCCGCGAACGACCCGAACGCGGTGTGCCCGTCGCTGAACCAGGCACGCGGCGCCGGGATCAAGGTCGTGGCGTTCGACTCCGACGCGGCCAAGGACTGCCGTGACGTCTTCATCAACCAGGCCACCACTCAGGGCATCGGCGAGCAGCTGGTGAAGCAGGCGAAGGAGCTGTCCGGCGGGTCGGGCGAGATCGCGATCCTCTCCGCGACCCCCAACGCCACCAACCAGAACGCCTGGATCGAGGTCGCCAAGCAGACCCTGGCCAAGCCCGAGTACGCGAACCTGAAGCTGGTGAAAGTCGCCTACGGCAACGACGACGACCAGAAGTCGTTCCAGGAGGCGCAAGGTCTGCTGCAGTCGTTCCCGAATCTGAAGGTCATCGTCGCGCCGACGACCGTCGGCATCGCGGCCGCGGCCCGGTACGTGAGCTCGTCGAGCTACCAGGGGAAGGTCGCGGTCACCGGGCTGGGCACCCCGAACCAGATGCGCGCCTTCGTCAAGGACGGCACGGTCAAGCAGTTCGCGCTGTGGAACCCGGCCGACATCGGCTACCTGGCTGCCTACGCCGGTGTGGCCTTGAGTTCCGGGCAGATCACCGGTGCCGAAGGCCAGAAGTTCAAGGCGGGCAAGCTCGGCGAGTACACCATCGGCGCGAACGGGGAGATCGTGCTCGGCCCGCCGACGACGTTCGACGCGGCCAACATCGACAAGTTCGACTTCTGACCCGCCATGGCACGGTATTGCTTCTGCCTCCAGGTGAAACCCGACCGCACGGCCGAATACGCCGAGCGTCATCGGGCCGTGTGGCCGGAGATGCTGACGGCGTTACGGGAAAGCGGCTGGCGTAATTATTCGTTGTTCCTGCGCGAAGACGGGCTGCTCATCGGCTATGTCGAAGCCGACGATCTCGCGGCGGCGCAGGCGGCGATGGCCCGTACCGAGGTCAACTCCCGCTGGCAGGCGGAGATGGCGGAATTCTTCACCGATGGCAGGCCCGACGAGAGCCTGCGCCTGCTGACCGAGGTGTTCCACAGCGCCTGACCGGCGCTCGACGAGGAAAGACGTGATCGACTTGCCCGACCTTACGGCCGTGAAATCCGCGCTGCGGACGCAGCGGATCGAGACGCCGTCGTGGGCGTTCGCCAACTCCGGCACGCGGTTCAAGGTATTCCCCCAGGCAGGCGTGCCGCGTACGCCGGAGGAGAAGATCGCGGACGCGGCGACCGTGCACCGGTTCACCGGCGTCGCGCCGAGTGTCGCCCTGCACATCCCCTGGGACCGGGTCGACGACTTCGGCGCGCTCACCCGCTTCGCCAGGGATCTGGGCATCGAGATCGGTGCCATCAACACGAACGTCTTCCAGGACGAGGACTACAAACTCGGCTCGGTGACCAATCCGGATGCGGGGGTGCGCCGCAAGGCGACCGACCACCTGCTGGAGGCGGTGTCCATTATGGACGCCACCGGATCGCGTGACCTGAAGCTGTGGTTCTCCGACGGCATCAACTACCCGGGCCAGGACGATCTGCGCGACCGGCAGGACCGGATGGCGGCGGCACTGCGGGAGGCGTACGACCGGCTCGGCGACGACCAGCGGCTGCTGCTGGAGTACAAGCTGTTCGAGCCGGCCTTCTACGCCACCGACATCCCGGACTGGGGCACGTCCTACGCGCATTGCCTGGAACTCGGGGAGAAGGCGACGGTGTGCATCGACACCGGGCATCACGCGCCCGGTACCAACATCGAGTTCATCGTCGCTTTCCTGCTGCGCGCCGGAAAGCTCGGCGCGTTCGACTTCAACTCCCGGTTCTACGCCGACGACGACCTGATGGCGGGTGCGGCGGATCCGTTCCAGCTGTTCCGGATCATGTACGAGATCGTCCGCGGCGACGCGCTGGACCCGGCCTACGGCATCAACTTCATGCTCGACCAGTGCCACAACATCGAGGCGAAGATCCCGGCGATCATCCGCTCGGTGATGAACGTCCAGGAAGCCACGGCGAAGGCCCTGCTGGTCGACCGGGACGCGCTGCGCGCGGCCCAGCGTGACGGAAAGGTATTGGAGGCCAACGCGATCGTGATGGACGCCTACAACACCGACGTCCGGCCGCTGCTGGCCGAACTGCGCACCGAAGCCGGGCTGGATCCGGACCCGATCGCGGCCTATCACCGCAGTGGATACCAGGAGAAGATCGTGGCCGAGCGGGCCGACGGTCAGCAGGCGGGGTGGGGAGCATGAGCGTGCCGTCCGAACTCGTCGCCCGCAGCAACGCGCTGGGCGCCGATCCGCGCAACACGAACTTCGCCGGTGGCAACACTTCGGCGAAGGGGGAAGTGATCGACCCGGTGACCGCACAGCCGACGGAACTGTTGTGGGTCAAGGGATCCGGTGGTGACCTCGGGACGTTGACCGAATCTGGACTGGCCGTCCTGCGGCTGGACCGGTTGCGTGCCCTCGTCGACGTCTACCCGGGCGTCGAGCGCGAGGACGAGATGGTCGCGGCGTTCGACTACTGCCTGCACGGCAAGGGCGGGGCGGCGCCGTCGATCGACACGGCGATGCACGGACTGGTCGACGCCGCACATGTCGACCACCTGCATCCGGACTCCGGAATCGCGCTGGCCACCGCGGCCGACGGCGCCGCGCTGACGAAGGAGTGCTTCGGCGACCGGGTCGCGTGGGTGGATTGGCGGCGGCCGGGATTCCAGCTGGGCTTGGACATCGCCGCGGTGAAGGCCGCGAACCCGCGGGCGATCGGCGTGATCCTCGGCGGGCACGGCATCACCGCGTGGGGCTCGACCTCCGAAGAGTGCCAACGACACTCTTTGGAGATCATCCGTACGGCCGAGAAGTTCCTCGCCGACCGCGGGATCGCCGAGCCGTTCGGGGCGATCGTGCCGGGGTTCGAGCCGCTGCCCGAGGCCGAGCGCCGTACCCGTGCGGCGGCGCTCGCGCCGGTGATCCGTGGGCTCGCCTCGACCGACCTGCGACAGGTCGGGCACTACACCGACAGTGACGTGGTGCTCGACTTCTTGGCGCGGGAGAAGCTCGCGCCGCTCGCGGCGCTGGGTACGTCGTGCCCGGACCATTTCCTGCGCACCAAGGTCCGTCCCCTCGTGCTCGACCTGGCCGCGACCGCGCCGATCGAGGACGTCGTCAGCCGGCTGAAGGAACTCCACGAGGCCTACCGTGCGGACTACCGCGCCTACTACGAGCGGCACGCGACGCCGGACAGCCCGCCCATGCGCGGCGCCGACCCGGCGATCGTGCTCGTACCCGGTGTCGGCATGTTCTCCTTCGGCAAGGACAAGCAGACAGCGCGGGTGGCGGGGGAGTTCTACGTCAACGCGATCACCGTGATGCGGGGCGCCGAGGCGGTGTCGTCCTACGCGCCGATCCCGGAAAGCGAGAAGTTCCGAATCGAGTACTGGGAGCTGGAAGAGGCGAAGCTGCGGCGGATGCCGAAGCCGAAACCGCTGGCGGGCCGGATCGCCCTGGTGACGGGGGCCGGTTCGGGTATCGGCAAGGCTATCGCCGAGCGGCTCGCGGCCGAAGGCGCGTGCGTCGCGATCGCCGATCTCGACGCGGACGCGGCGGCAGCGGTCGCCACGGGCATCGGTGGCGCCGACCAGGCCATCGCGGTGACCGCGGACGTCACCGACGCCGTGGCCGTCCAGTCCGCTGTGGACGCCACTGTGCTCGCGTTCGGCGGGGTGGACCTCGTCGTCAACAACGCGGGCCTGTCGATCTCCAAGCCGCTGCTGGAGACCACCGAGCAGGACTGGGACCTGCAGCACGACGTGATGGCGAAGGGGTCCTTCCTGGTTTCGCAGGCCGCCGCGAAGGCGATGGTGGCGCAGGGAATCGGTGGCGACATCGTCTACATCTCTTCGAAGAACTCGGTGTTCGCCGGTCCCGACAATGTCGCCTACGGTGCGGCGAAGGCGGATCAGGCGCACCAGGTGCGGCTTCTCGCGGCCGAGCTGGGCGGGCACGGAATCCGTGTCAACGGCGTCAATCCGGACGGTGTGGTCCGTGGTTCGGGCATCTTCGCCGGCGGCTGGGGCGCGCAACGGGCCGCGGTGTACGGCGTGCCGGAAGAGGAACTCGGCGCCTTCTACGCCCAGCGAACGATCCTCAAACGCGAGGTGCTGCCCGAGCACGTGGCCGCGGCGGTGTTCGCGCTCACCGGCGGCGACCTGACCCACACCACCGGGTTGCACGTGCCGGTGGACGCGGGTGTGGCGGCGGCGTTCCTTCGCTGAGACGGGAGAAAGACGGTGTCGGTGCTGCGGGTGGCGGCCGTCGACCTCGGCGCGTCCAGCGGGCGCGTGATGGCGGGGTCGGTCGGCCGGGGACACCTCGGGCTCCAGGAGGCGCACCGGTTCCCTAACGGTCCGGTGCGGGCGGGCGGGACGCTGTACTGGGACGTGCTGGGCATCCACCGGGAGATGCTGCGCGGTATCCAGGCGGTGTACGCCGGTGGCGGGCTGTCCGGGATCGGCATCGATTCGTGGGCCGTGGATTACGGACTGCTCGACGGTTCGGGCGCACTGCTGGGAAATCCGGTGCACTACCGGGATTCCCGTACCGACGGCGTCCTGGAACAGGTCGGGAAGGCCATCCCGGCGCGGGAGCTCTACGACGTCACCGGGTTGCAGCAGCTGCCGTTCAACACGCTCTACCAGCTGGTGTCCGAAGTGGACAGACTGGCTCCGGCGGAGACGATGCTGTTGATTCCCGATCTGCTCGGCTACTGGCTGACCGGGGAAATCGGCGCGGAACGGACCAACGCCTCGACGACCCAGCTCTACGACGTCCGCGCGCGGTCCTGGGCGGTGGACCTCGCCGGACGAGCCGGAATCCCGTCGCGGCTCCTGCCGCCGCTGCGGGATCCGGGGGAGCGGATCGGCATGCTGCCGCCGGAGCAGGCCGCCGACCTCGCGCTACCGTCGACGCCGGTGATCGCGGTCGGTTCCCACGACACGGCGTCGGCCGTGGCCGCCGTGCCCGCCGAACCCGGCACGAGCTTCGCCTACATCTCGTCGGGCACCTGGTCACTCGTCGGCCTCGAACTCGACGCACCGGAACTCGGTGACGCCGCGCTCGCCGCCAATTTCACCAACGAAACCGGCGTCGACGGCAAGATCCGCTTCCTGCGCAACGTGATGGGACTGTGGGCGCTGACCGAAACCCTCCGGACCTGGGCCGCGCGCGGCGACCGTGTCGACCTGGCCGACGTGCTCGCGGAAGCGGCCGAAGCACCACCGCTGGCCGCGGTGGTGGACGTCGACGCGCCCGCGTTCCTTCCGCCGGGGGACATGCCGTCCCGGATCGTACGGGCCTGCCGGGAGACCGGCCAGCGTCCGCCGTCCACGCGCGGCGAGCTCGTCCGGTGCATTGTGGACAGTCTCGCGCTGGCCTATCGCCGCACGGTCCGCCAAGCCGGGGCCTTGACGGGCCGGACGATCGAGGTCGTCCACGTCGTCGGTGGCGGAGCGCGCAACGAACTCCTGTGTCAGCTGACCGCGGACGCTTGCGGCGTGCCGGTGCTGGCCGGTCCGGTGGAGGCGACCGCACTGGGCAACGTGCTCGTGCAGGCCCGGACCCTGGGTGCCGACCTGCCGGATCTGGCCGCGATGCGCGCACTGGTCCGGGAAACGCATCCGCCGCGGCGGTTTCTGCCGTCGGGCCGGGACCGCGGGTGGGAGGCCGCTGAAGCCCGGCTCGGGTTGGTCGTGGGGGGGGGGGGGGGGGGGGGGAAAAAAAAAAAAACCACAAACCTCCCCCCCAACACACCCCTCCCCCCCCTTCCCTCAAACAACCCGTTCCACTTTTTGTGGGGGGGGAGGAAAGGTTGGAC
>NZ_JBVKAE010000007.1:257294-287295 GCF_055598845.1 Amycolatopsis sp. NPDC039088
ACATCCTCCGCGGCGTTTTCTTCCGTCGGGCGGGGACCGGGGGGGGGAGGCCGTGGAGGCCTGGTGGGGTTGGGTCGGGGGTGGCGGTTCGGGTTAGAACCCGAATCGCCACTCACGAGTTCAGCCCCGCGTACAGGCCTGCCCGTTGATCGTGAAGCCGGTCGGTTCCGGGTGTGGCGGGGACGATGAGGCGTTGAACCCGATCTGCACCGAACCGCCCGCCGGTACGCGGCTGTTCCATGACAACGGCGTCGCGGTCACCGCGGAACCGGTCTGGGTCCAGGTCGCCGACCACCCTTGAGTGATCCTTTGGTTGCCCGGCCACGTGAACCCGAGCGTCCACGTGCTCCAGTCCGCACCGCTTGTGTTGGTGATGGTGACGTTCCCGGACACCCCGGTGGCCCACCCGCTCGCTTGATAGGTGATCTTGCAGGACGATTGGCCGTCCGGTTTGGTGGTCACCGCGACCGCGCCGGACAGCGCCGACTTGAGCCCGGCCCCGTTGCGGGCCTGCACGGCGAGCCGGTACGCGGTGTTCGGCCGCAGCCCGGTCAGTGTCGCGGACGTACCGGTGACGGTGGCGACGACCCGCTGTGTGTCACCTTCGGTAGAGACGACGTCGTAGTTCTTGACGCCGCTTTCCGGGTCGCTCGAAGGAGTCCAGGCCAGCTTGACTCCGGTCGCGGTCACCTCGGAGGCGACCGGGGTGCCCGGCGTGGTCGGGGCGGTGGCGTCGGCAGAGCCCGACTTCTCCGCCGCCCAGTTGGCGATCCACGCCAGCGCCGAGTTCCAGTTGACGGTGACCTCGTTGAGCGAGTACGCCTCGATGTGGTCCACGAAGCACTTCTGCGGTTTGCAGCCCTGGAGCCGCCGTTCCGCGACGGGGTCCTGGAGACCGCTGTTCGGACCGCCGGAGAGCACCCCGGGTGGCGCGGTGGGCAGGGTCGGGTCGAGCTGGTTGGCCCAGTGCCGGTGGTGGACGTTGCGTACCGGCTGCCCGCCGTATCCGCTGACGTAGGAGTAGCTCATCGGGTTGCGGCCCAGTAGGTAGTGCAGTGTCTCGAACACGCCTTCGCGGTATTTGGCCGCACCCGTGAAGTCGTAGGCGAGCGCGAGCACCGAGGCGTTGTTGGCGACCAGGCCGTTCGAACCCCAGACGTAGGTGCCGTCGGGTTCCCGGTACGGCGCGGGATAGCCGAGCGACGCCATCTGGTTGAGGTGTTTGTCCGCGGTGGCCACGAACGCCGCCTTGATCGCCGCGACGTCCGCCGATGGCAGACCGGTGGGCACCAGCGCCAGGGTGATGTCGCCCAGCGTGCCGGTGGAACCCCAGTCGTAGCCGCGGTCGGTGATCGACTGTCCCTTGTAGAGGGTCGATCCGGTGACGTCCGCGCGATAGGACGTCTCGCCGGTGGTGGCGTACATTTCCGCGGCGGCCCAGTAGAACTCGTCGGTCAGGGTGCTGTCGGAGTACGAGCCGCCGCCGGTGCTGTCGTCGGGGTCGGCGATCTTGTTCGGGTTCGCTTTCGCCGCCGCGTACGCCTTCTTCGCCGCGGCGAGCGTCTTGGTCGAGAAGGCCGGATCGATGGTCTTCCAGATGCGGGACGCCTGCGCCGCCACCGCGGCCATGTTCAGCGACGCCGCGGTGCTGGTGGCCGACAGCCTGCGAGCCTGGGCGTCCAGGTGCGGAAGGGTGGGCAGGGCGGTCCAGTTCGCGTCGTGGATCTTGTGGTGCACCATGCCGTCGGGCGCCTGCATCCGCAGCAGGAACTCCACTTCCCAGCGGGCCTCGTCGAGGACGTCGGGCACCCCGTTGGCCTTCTCCGGGATGGCGAGTTTGCCGTCACCGAGCGCGGCGGCGTCGCCGATCAGCTTGGCGCGCTCGTAGGTGTTGAGCACCTGCCACGCCGAGATGCCGCCGTTGACGACGTACTTGCCGTGATCGCCCGCGTCGTACCAGCCGCCGCGCACGTCCAGGGTGTACCCGCAGTTCAGGTCGGACCGGCAGGGCACGTTGGTGTCGCCCTTGTTGGGCGTGACGTCCAGGTGACCGGCCGGCCGCGCGTACGCGGCGCCGACGTACTGCGCATCGATCTCGATCCCGCTGCGCTGATGGTGGAAGAAGGCCAGCGAGTCGTAGCGCAGTTTCTTGAGCGGGTCGGCGGAGATGTCGAACGGGAAACTGGTCTCCGAGCCGACGGTCAGCGTGTACCCCGTGCCTGCGGTGTCGTAGGCCGAGAAGTCGATCAGGTGCACCGGATCGCCGGACAGCGCGTCGGTGCCCTTCGGTGTGGTCCGGCCGGTGGAGACGGTCGTGCCCGCGGAGTTCTTCAGCGCCCAGGTCTGTGCGGTGGTGGCGTCGGACACGAGGGTGGCGTGCTTCGGCAGACCAGGCACGTACGCGACCTGGTCGACCTGGACCTTCTTCGTCGGCGCGGGTGGACCACCGGGCGGGATCACACCACCGACCAAGGAGACGTTGTCGACGCAGATGGTGTTGTTCGCCGTGTTGCCGCCGACCTGGAAGGTGATCTGGCCGGCACCTGAGTCCGGGAAGGCCAGCTCCGAGGTGAACGTGAAGGTGTAGGTCTGTTTGCTCGTGCCCAGCTGGACCTCGTGGCGGGCGATCCCGCGGTACGGGCTGACCCCTTCGCCCGCGTTGGCCGCGATGGACTGGGGTGTGGTGGCGTAGGCGTCGAAGGACATCGTGTACTGCTGCCCGGCCTCGAACGGCACGCCGTTCTGGCCGATCAAGGCGTCCCATGGGTTCGTCGTGCCGCCGGTGACCGACGCGCACAGCTCGCCGTTCGTGACGCGGTTGGTCACCCCGGCGCTCGCCCACCACGGGTCGGCGGTGCCGGAACTGAAGCCGCCGTTGAGGATCCGTTGATAGTCGGCGGCGTGAGCGGTGCCGGTGGTGAGTGTGGCGGCGAGGGTGACGAGGGCCAGGGCGGCGGTGGCATGTCGGGATCGGCGGGGAAGGGAAAGCGGTCTCATCGGACTGGGTTTCCTCCGTCTGCTTTGACGGTTGACAACTGCCTGGGAGCGCTCCCAGATCACAGTAGGGGGCCGGTGCCGCGTTAGCAAGAGCGGGTCTGGACGCCGTCAGGTAGGGGGTGTACATGTATGTACATGACTGGACAGGTTGGTGTCGGCGTCGGCTTCGGGAAGCGGAACCGGCTGGCCGATGAGCTCGCCGGGCAGATCACCTCCGGCCGCTTCCCCCACGGCGAGCGGTTGCCGGGGGAGAACGAACTCGCCCGCCGGTACTCGGTCAGCCGCGGCACCGTCCGTGGCGCGCTGGCGGATCTGCAGCACCGCGGCTTGATCACCACCCAGACCGGGGTCGGCTCCTTCGTCACGTTCGACGACGTCGAGCTGGACCAGCTCACCGGCTGGGCCAAGGCGTTCGAGCGTGGTGGTGTGGCGATCGAAACCGAGCTGCTCGGCATCGAGCGAGTGTCCGACGCCGAGCTGACCCGGCGCTACGGCCTCGCGCGGACGACCCGGGTCCGGCGGCTGCGCCGTGATCCGCGCACCGGACCCGTTTCCCTTGAGACCGCTTACGTTCCCTTGCCTGACCTGCCCGATCAAGGGTTGCGCGAAGGCTCCTTGACCAAAACGCTGCGCGCGGCCGGACTGCGCGCCGCGGGCGGCGAGCAGTGGATCTCCACCGAAACGCTGGACACCGCCTCGGCCGCACTGCTGGAGCGCGAACCGGGTGAGCTGTTCCTGCACGCTACCCGGTCCACTGTGGACGCCAGCGGCGGACTGGTCGAACACGTGGTGAGCCTGCTGGACCCGGCGCGCTTCCGGTTCCACCTGACCTTCCCCGGGCCGGCTGTCCGATGAGCGATCGACACGACCGGGCGCTCGGTGCGCTCACCGGTCTCGCCCTCGGCGACGCGCTCGGCATGCCGACGCAGTCGATGTCGCGCGAGGAGATCGCACGCCGGTACGGCCGGGTGACCACGCTCCTGCCCGCCGTCGCCGACCAGCCGATCGCCCCGGGCATGCCCGCCGGATCCATCACCGACGACACCGAACAAGCCGTGCTGCTGGCGCGACTCCTCATCGATGGCGGCGGCAGGGTGGACCCGGAGGTCTTCGCGAAGGCGCTCATCGCCTGGGAGGCCGACATGATCCGCCGCGGTTCGGCGGATCTGCTCGGGCCGTCCACGAAACGGGCGCTCGAGGCACTGCAAGCCGGGGTGCCCGCCGACGAGGCCGGGCGCTGGGGTACTACCAACGGGGCGGTCTCCACCGGGATCGAAGGCGCGGCTCTCGGCGAGGCGCGCGACTGCTGGTACCGGGGCGGGTTCGAGCCGCGCGCGATGGCCGCGTGGGTGGTGGCGATCGTCGCCGGTTACCTGTTCACCATCGCGGGCGCGGGCGACGATGTCTGGTTCCGCGGGGTGTTCGCCGACACGTGGGCGGGCGAGAACGGCCTGGGCTGGGTGATCACGTTCGTCGCCGCGGCAGGGATCTACGCGCTGTTTGGCGGCGCTCGCGAGACGGAGGCGGCACGATGAGCGGGCGGTTGATCCACACCGGACAGGTCGTACTGGACCTGGTGATGCGGGTGCCGAAACTGCCCGTGGCAGGCGGCGACGTCATGGCGTCCACAATGGACTTTCTGCCGGGCGGCGGGTTCAACGTGATGGCCGCGGCCGCGCGGGTGGGCGCCGACGTGCTCTACGCGGGGATGCACGGCACCGGGAACTTCGCCGACCTCGCCCGGTCGGCGATGGCCGCCGAGGGCATCGTCCTCGCGCACGGGCCGTCGGACGGTGGCGACACCGGCATCTCCGTCGCTTTGGTGGAGGACAACGGCGAACGCACCTTCATCACCGGCACGGGCGCCGAGGGACGGATGCCACGCGGCCTGCTCGACGAGATCGTCCCGACCGGCCACGACGTCGTCTACCTCACCGGATACAGCCTGCTGCACGAAACGAATGCGGAAGCGCTGACGCACTGGCTGCCGCGGGCGAGCTACGCGACCGTCCTGTTCGATCCGGGCCCGCTCGCCGGGGACATCCCGGCGCCGGTGCTCTCGGCGGTTCTGTCGTATGTGGACATTCTGAGCTGCAACGCCAGGGAGGCGGAGATCCTCGACGTGGGACGCGATCGCGTGGAGACGGTCATCGTCCGTGAGGGGCCCGCCGGATGCCGGGTGGTCACCGGCGAGCGGGTCGTCGCCGTGCCGGGGTTCGCCGTGGACGCCGTGGACACCAACGGCGCGGGGGACGCGCACTGTGGCGTGCTCGCCGCCGAACTGATCGCCGGGACCGAACTGGTCGAGGCCGCTCGCCGGGCGAATGCCGCTGCGGCGATCGCCGTTACGCGGCGGGGGCCTGCCACTTCGCCGGGGCGGGTGGAACTCGACGCCTTTCTTCGCGTGTCTTCGACTTCTTGACGTGTTTTGCATTTAGTCGACTAAATGCGGTGTCGGGGCGTTGGGTCGATGTCGGACCTTCCTGACTTGAGGCTGTGGGTGAGGGGCGGGCTGGGTGGTCGTGAGTGGCGATTCGTGTTCTATTGAGGGGTAAGGCAAAGGTGGCGTGGTGGGTGGTAAGTCCGTGAAGGCCTCCTTGAGGGACTCTGGGTCCCTCAAGGAGGCCTTCACGGACTTCAAGACGGGACGTTGATGTCACAGCCGTCCCACTGTCACCAGGGATCACGCCTGACGGTAGTGAAGGGCTCCTTCACTACCGTCAGCGTAGGCAAGGAAGCCTTCACCACCAGGGAAACGCGTAGGCAGCAGCGACCACAGCCCGCGACACGACACGTTTGACTTACCCCTCAATAGAACCCTACTTCGCACTCACGACCCGCTCGCGAAGCCACGCATACCGCCCAAGTTGGACACTTACCCGTGCAAATAGAGTCCTTTGTGGACAGACCAGTCGCCGTCCCCGCTCCCGTCAGCCGGTCCGGACCCACGCCGGGGCACGCCACGTTTGGGTTACCTCTCAAATAACCCGAATCGCCACTCACGACCCCTCCCTTCCGACCAGCCGTCCTACCGCTTGCACCTCTCGCAAGAACCCGGGCTCAGCGCAGCTTGTCGACCGACGCGATCCGCTCCCAATGCGCGCCGAGCGTGTTGAGCAGCGCCGCCATGTCGATTTCCCCGGCGGCACCGTCGCCTTCGAGAAGGGCCTTGTCGAGTTTGCGGGCGCGCCGGTTCACCTGGGTCAGCACCGTTTTGCCCTCGTCGGTGAGTGACAACAGTTTGCGTCGCGCGTCGTGCGGCGATTCCACGCGCCGGATGAGGCCCCGTCGTTCGAGCCTGCGGCACAGGTCGGCCATCGTCGAGGTGTCGAGGGCGACGGCTCCGGCCAGTGAACTTTGGTCGCTGCCGGGATAGGCGCGGACCGCCGACAGGACGGCGAACTGCGGACCGGTCAGTACCGGGTCAACGTGGCGGTTCCAGGCGGCGAGATAGGCCTGGTACAGACGGCGGGCACCGTAGCCGGGGGCGGCCAGCAGGTCGGACGGCGGCTCGGGAGTGACGGTCGGTCCGTCGTCCCTGCGTCGGCTCGTGCGGGCAGGTTCACCCATCGTCGTTCTCCCTTGTCGGCTCGGCCCGCTGTCCGGGCCCGTCGTGATCCTACGTGTCCGGACGATCGCGCAGTGCGGCCGCGTCCCGACGAGAACCCGCGCAGACTATTGCGTATCCGGATAATACGTGTTCGGATGATTGTGGAGGTGGTCAACGATGGACCAGAACCTGTTCAACGACATCTGCCTGCGCCAGCTGACGTTCTCGGGGGTGCGCGAGGGTGAGACCGTGGCGGTGCTGACCCGGGGCAACGAGCGGGCGGAGTACGCCGACGCTTTTCTGTGGGCAGCCCAGCAGCTCGGGGCGGCGACGTTCCATCTGCGCCTGCCGTCACCCGCCAGTGCCGCGGGGGCGTGGGCGGTCGGCGACTCGGGGCTCGGGAACATCCCCCTCGCGGTCGAGGCGCTCAAGAGTGTGGACATGGTGGTCGACTGCACGTTCCTGTTGTTCAGCAAGGAGCAGTTCGCCATCCAGGACGCGGGCACCCGGATCCTGACCGCCGTCGAACCGCCCGAGCTGCTGGCCCGGCTCATGCCCGCCAAGGAACTGCGTGAGCGGGTGGAGATCGGGGCCGAGCTGCTCGCCAAGGCAGGCACGATGAGGATCACCAGTCCGGCGGGCACCGACGTCACCTATCGGCTCGGCGTGTACCCGACGCTGTCGGAGTACGGCTACACCGACACCCCCGGCCGCTGGGACCATTGGCCGGCGGCGTTCGTGTTCACCGGTGGTGCCGACGACGGTGTCGACGGGAAGATCGTGCTCTCGCCAGGAGATGTCCTGCTGCCCTTCAACACCTATGTACAGACGCCGGTGGAGATCACCATCGAAGCGGGGTTCATCCGGGACATCCGCGGTGGCGCCGGGTCGTCCGGGCTGGACGCCGACCTGCTGCGGTCGTACATCGAGAGCTTCGACGACCCCCGCGGCTACGGGATGAGCCACGTGGGCTGGGGGCTCGACGAGCGTGCGCATTGGCACGGCCTGACCCAGTTCCCCGGCGGGATGGGCATGGAACTGCGGAGCTTCTACGGCAACGTGATGTTCTCCATCGGCCCGAACAACGAGCTGGGCGGCCCCAACGACACGCCCTGCCACTTCGACATCCCGATGCGCGGCAACTCTCTTTACCTGGACGACGAACTGATCGTCGACAACGGTGAACTGACCGTGCCCGAGATGCGTCCGGCCGGCCGCCGATGAGCGACCACCACATCGGGATGATCGTGCCCAGCTCGAATCTCACGATTGAGACCGAGCTGCCGCGGATGCTGCGGGCCAGGGAGGAGGCCGATCCGGGGGACCGGTTCGTCTTCCACTCCGCGCGGGCGCGGATGCGGCACGTCGAACCCGAACAGCTGCGGGCGATGAACGCGCAGGCGGGCCGGGCGGCCGCCGAACTCGCCGACGCCCGGCCGGACGTGGTCGCCACCGCGTGCCTGGTGGCGATCATGGCTCAGGGGCCCGGTTATCACTGCACCGCCGAGGACGACATCACGAGTGTGCTGCGCGCCGAGGGCTGCGACGCTCCCGTCGTCTCCAGCGCCGGTGCGTTGCTGTCCGGGATCCGCGCGCTCGGTGCTCGCAAGGTCGCGATCATCACCCCCTACCTCAAGCCGCTGACCCAGGCCGTGGCGGACTACATCGAGGACGCCGGTGTCGAGGTGGCCGACGCGCTTTCCCTTGAGGTGCCGGACAATCTCGCCGTCGCCCGGCTGGATCCGGCCGATCTGCGGGAGCATTACCGCAGGCTCGATCTGTCCGATGTGGACGCGCTGGTGCTCTCGGCCTGTGTGCAGATGCCTTCGCTGCCCGCGATCCAGCCGGTCGAGGACGAGGTCGGCATCCCCGTACTGACCGCGGCGACCGCGACGACGTTCCGGATTCTGTCCGAACTCGGCGTCGAGCCCCGCGTGCCGGGTGCCGGACGGTTGCTCAGTGGTGCCGAGGACCTGACGAAGACGGGAGGCGGGCATGGCCGCGAGTCAGTCGTTTGAGGTCGTTGTCGTCGGTGGCGGTCTCGGCGGGCTCTGCGCGGCGCTGTCGTTCCGGCAGCGAGGACTGCGGGTCACCGTGGTCGAGGCGGCACCGGAACTCGGCGAGATCGGCGCGGGTATCCAAACCGCCCCGAATGCCAGCCGGATCCTCATCGGGCTCGGCTTGCGCTCCCGGCTCGAGCGGGTGCGGACCGAGCCACAGGACCAGGTCCGCCGTCGCTGGGCCGACGGGAGCATCATCGCCCAGCTGTCCCTCGGCCGCCGGGTGATCGACCAGTACGGCGCGCCCTACTGGCACTACCACCGGGCCGACCTGCACGGGGTCCTGCTGGACGCCTGCCTCGACCCCGACGGTGCCGGTCCGGTGGTGCGGGTGGCGACCGGAGCGAAGGTGGTCGAGCTCGACCGTTCGCTGCCGGAGCGGCCCGCCGTGCTCACCGCCGACGGCCGCCGGTTCGCGGGTGACGTGGTGGTCGGCGCGGACGGGATCCGTTCGGCGGTGCGCGATCTCGCCGGATTCGACGACACGCTGGCGTTCTCCGGTGAGATGGCCTACCGAGCCCTCATCTCCGGAGACCTGATCGCGCAGGACCCGGCGACGCGTTTCCTTGCCGACCGGTACCACTCCACGATCTGGTACGGCCCGGACAAACACCTGGTGCACTACATGATTCGCGGCGGGGAGTACCTCAACGTGGTCGCGATCGTGCCGTGCACCGAGACGATCGCCAGGGACTGGAGCGGGCCCGCCACCGCCGCCGAACTCGCCGCGGAGTACCGGGACTGGGACGATCGAGTTCCCACCATGCTGGCCAAGGCGAAGGACGAGGACGTCTCGGTGTGGGCGATGTACCGCCGTCGCCGCGACCCGGTCTGGGTCGACGGCCGGATCGCCCTGCTCGGCGACGCGTGCCACGCGATGTTGCCCTACCAGGCCCAAGGCGCCTCACAGGCGATGGAAGACGCCGCGGTGCTCGCCGAGGAACTCGGGCGTGTCACTCGCGACGGGATCGACGGCGCCCTGGTCCGCTACGTGGACCGGCGCGCCAAGCACGCGGGCATGGTTCAGGACGCGTCGCTGCAGAACATGAGCTTCTACCATCTGCCGGACGGTCCCGAGCAGCGCGAACGCGACGAAAAGCTGCGCCGGTTCGACGGCGAATCCGATGTGTCCTACGACTGGCTGTGGAACGGCAGCCCGCTCACCGACCCCGACACCGAGTCCATCCATTACCAGTTCGCCCGCTGAGGCGCGGACTGGACGGCGCGACGGAGCGATTCATGCGCACTGGAGATCAAATCGTCCAGGATCTGCCCTGGCGTTGGAGCGTGCAGGGAAAGATCTTCCTCATCGGCGGACTGGGATACATGTTCGACGCCTGGGACGTCGCGTTGAACGGGTTCCTCACCCCGCTGGTGGGGGCGGAGTTCGCGCTGTCGTCGGGGCAGAAGGGCCTGGTGGCGACGGCGAACCTGATCGGCATGGCCGTCGGCGCCGTCATCTGGGGCACGGTGGCCGACCGCATCGGCCGGAAGAAGGCGTTCAGCGTCACGCTGTTGCTGTTCGCGTTGTTCTCCGTCCTCGGTGCGCTCTCGCCGAATGTGGAGACGTTCCTGCTGCTGCGCTTCCTCGCGGGTATCGGGCTCGGGGGATGCATTCCCGTGGACTACGCCATCGTCAGCGAGTTCTCGCCGCGCCGCCATCGCGGGCGGGTGCTTTCGGCGATGGACGGCTGGTGGCCCGTCGGCACCACGCTGGCCGCCGTGACCGCGACCCTGCTGGTCCCGGTTTCCGGGAGCTGGCGATGGATGCTGGTCCTGATGATCCTGCCTGCCCTGCTGCTGTTCTGGGTGCGGCGCGGTGTCCCGGAATCGCCGTTGTACCTGGTGCGCAAGGGCCGTGAAGCGGAGGCCCGCGCTGTCATCGACGATCTCGTCCGCCGCACCGGGGCGGCGCCCGAGCAATACTCGGTTCCGCCCGCGGTCGTCGAGGACACCCGCGGTGGCGCGATCGCGGCGGCGTTCGACCAGTTGCGCCGGGTGTGGGCGTTCAGCCCGCGGATCACGGCGGTGGCGTGGGCGCTGTTCATCAGCGTCATGCTGGTCTACTACGCCGCGCTCAGCTGGATGCCGTCGATCCTGCGGGCGCAGGGATTCGGTCAGATCGCCGCGTTCGCCTCGACCGCGCTCATGAACGCGACCGGCATCGTCGGGGTCGCGGTAGCCGTGCTCCTGGTCGACAGGATCGGCCGCAAGCGGGTCATCGTGATCGCCGGTCCGCTCGCGGCGCTGTCGCTCGTCGTGTTCTCCCTGCTGCTGGACTCACCCGTCGGAGCGGTCGTGGCGATCGGCGCGTTCGGCATGTTCGCGCTGGTGGTGATCCCGGTGATGTACGCCTACGTCTCCGAGCTCTACCCGACCGAGCTGCGCGCGTCCGGTTTCGGCTGGGCGTCGTCGTCGAGCCGGGCCGTCACCGGTTTCGCGCCGTTGCTGTTCGGCAGTGTTCTGTGGCCGGTGCTCGGGCTGCCGCTCACCTTCACCGTGCTCGGGGTCCTCGTGGTCGCCGCGGTCGTGTTCATGATGGTGGGCGCGCCGGAGACCCGTGGCCGCGAACTCGACCGGATCGTGGTCCCGGCCGAGACGGCGGCCAGGACGACCGCGTGAAGCCCGCCGCGTTCCGCTACCACCGGGCGCACGACGTCTCCGACGCCATCGGCCTGCTCGAAAACCTCGCCGCGGCTGGCGAGGATCCGAAGGTGATCGCCGGTGGGCAGAGCCTGATGCCGATGATGAACTTCCGGCTCGCCCGGCCGACCGCTCTGGTGGATCTGGGACCGCTGCGCCGGGATCCCGCGCTGAACTCCTTCCGGCGCACGGATTCGGGGCTCACGATCGGTGCGCTGGTCACCCACCGGACGGTCGAGACCTCCGCGTCCGCACTGGGGCCGGATTTCGCCGTGCTCTCCCGCGCCATGCGGTGGGTGGGGCACCTGCCGATCCGCTCCCGCGGCACGGTGGCGGGCAGCGTCGTGCACGGCGACGCCACCGCGGAATGGTGTCTGCTCGCGTTGCTGCTCGACGCCGTGATCGTCGCCGAAGGTCCTGGCGGACGCCGGGAAATCCCCGCGGGGGAGATGTTCCTCGGCTTCTACACCACGGCGATCGAACCGGACGAGGTCGTGACGGCCGTGCGGTTCACCCGTCCGTCGCCCCGGGCCGCGCTGACCGAGTTCGCCCGCCGCCACGGCGACTTCGCGATCGTGGACGCCGCCGTCAGCCTGGACGTCGCGTCCGGTGGCGCTCAGGAGCCGCTGACCGGGGGCCGGGTGGTGCTCGGCGGGGTGGATCCGGCACCGGTTCGGGTGCCCGAGGCCGAGGCCCTGCTCGCCGGAGGTGTCCCCGGGGCCGAGCTGTTCGCCGCGTGCGGGGAGGCCGCGGCGGCGGCCATCGACCCTCCCGACGATGCCGCCGCGAGCGCTGACTACCGGCGACGGCTGACCCGGACGCTCGTCACCAAGGCCTTGGAACAGGCGTGGTGGGAAGGAGAGACGCGATGACTCCACGGTTCGACGGGCGGAACGGCCGCTGGGTCGGGGCTTCGGTGCCCCGGCGCGAAGATCCGCGTCTGCTCCGCGGCCGAGGCCGGTTCGTCGACGACATCCAGCTGACCGGGATGCTGCACGCGGCCTTCGTCCGGTCGACGGTCGCGCACGGCGGGATCACCGGGATCGATCTGTCGGCCACCTTGGCGGTCGAAGGGGTCGTCGCCGCCTACACGGCGTCGGATCTGGATCTCGGCGACATCGTCGCCCTGCTCGACCGTCCGCCCGAGGAGTTCTCGCCGACGGCGATGCCGATCCTCGCCAGGGAGAAGGTGCGGTTCGCCGGCGAACCGGTCGCGCTGGTCGTCGCCCGTGACCCGTACAGCGCGGAGGACGGCGTCGAGGCCGCCGTCGTCTCCTACGAACCGCTCGGGGCGATCGTCTCGGAGGAGACGGCGTTCGCCGAAGGGGCGCCGCTCGTGCACGAAGAGGCGCCGGGCAATGTGTTGCTCGACGTCTCGATGTTCGACACCCCCGGTGTCGACGCGGCGTTCGAGGCGGCCCGTGCGGACGACGGCTGCGTGGTCGAAGTCGTCACCAAGAGCGGACGGCAGAACGCGCTCCCGCTGGAAACGCGCGGAGTGGTCGCGTCCTGGGACGAGCACGACGACCAGTTGCTGGTGCAGATGTGCACCCAGGTGCCGCATCAGGTGCGTACGGCCATGGCCCGCTCCCTGCGCGTTCCCGAACGGACGGTGCGGGTCACCGTCCCGGACATGGGTGGCGGGTTCGGCCAGAAATGCGTGGTCGGCCGTGAGGAGATCGCGGTCGCGGCGGCGGTGCGGCGGCTGAACCGCCCGGTGAAGTGGATCGAAGATCGACGTGAGGCGCTGACCGCCGGGTTCCTGGCGCGGGAGCAGCGCTACCGGACGCGGGCGGCGTTCGATGCCGACGGGCGGATCACCGCGCTGGACGTCGACGTCGTCTGCGACATGGGCGCCTACTCCTGTTACCCGTTCACGGCGGGGATCGAGCCGCTGATGGCCTCGGCCGAGATGCCGAGCGTGTACCAGGTGCCCGAGTACCGGGTCCGGGGTCGCGCCATCACCAGCAACAAGGCACCGACCGCGCCCTACCGTGGAGTGAGCCGTCCGCAGTACGTGATGGCCATCGAACGGGTCATGGAGCGCGCGGCCAGGGAACTCGGCCTCGATCCGGTGGAGATCCGGCGCCGCAACGTGATCACCCAGTTCCCGTACACCGGCGTCAACGCCGTCACCTACGACCCCGGCACGTACCGGGAGTCGCTGGATCTGGCCGAGGCGACGTTGCGCGACGAAGGCTGGTACGAGATCCGGGAAGAGGCAGCGGCCGAAGGCAGGCACGTCGGCATCGGCTACTGCTGTTTCTCGGAACGGACCGGATACGGGTCCGGTGCCTTCGCCAAGCGGAAAATGGCCGTGGTGCCCGGATTCGACATCTCCGAGATCCGGATGGACACCACCGGGGCCGTCGTGGTCACCAGCGGCACGATGAACCACGGACAGTCGCACGAGACGACGCTGGCGCAGATCGTGGCCGACCGGCTGGGGCTGCACATCGACAGGATCAAGCTGCGCCAAGGCGATACCGAGCGCATCGCCTACGGATGGGGGACCTTCGCTTCGCGGTCGGTGACGATCGGTGGTTCCGCGGTGTCCCTCGCCGCCGGCAAGCTCGGTGAACTGTTGTGCCGGATCACCGCGCATCTGCTGGAGACCGGATCGGACAACGTCCGGCTCGACGGTGACGGCGGCGTGGTCCAGCTCGACGACCCGGCCCGTCGCGCATCGTTCGAGGAGATCGCCGACGTGGCCTACCTGCGCAGCCATCTGCTGCCCAAGGACGTCGAACCGACACTTTCGGCCACGGCGAGCTTCGACGTTCCCGGCGACGGCACCTTCTCCAACGCCACGCACGCCGTGGTCGTCGAGGCAGACCCGGGCACCGGCGGGATCAAGATCCTGCGCTACGCGTGCGTGGAGGACTGCGGGGTGGTGATCCATCCGCAGGTGGTCGACGGACAGTGCCGCGGCGGCATCGCACAGGGCATCGCCGGTGCGTTGTTCGAGGAGATCACCTATGCCGCGAACGGCGAACCGTCGGCCGCCAGTTTCGTCGACTACCTCGTCCCGACCGCGACCGAGATCCCCGACATCACCGTCTCCCACCTCGAAACCCCTTGTGCGTTCACCGAAAGCGGGGCGAAGGGCGCGGGGGAGGGCGGCACCATCGGCGCACCGGCCGCCGTGCTGAACGCGATCAACGACGCGCTGCGGCACACCGGCGTCGAACTCGACACGACGCCGGTACATCCGCAGACCGTGCTCGCCGCGCTCGACGTCGCGAGCACCAGGGTCCTCGAGGAAGTGAGCATCCCGTCATGAGTGATCGGCATCTGATCGTCCTGAACGTCAACGGCGGCGAGCACGAGGCTCTCGTCGAACCGCGCAAGACCTTGCTCGACGTCCTGCGGCACGACCTCGGACTCACCGGCACTCACACCGGATGCGAGCACGGGGTGTGCGGCGCCTGCACGGTCCTCGTCGACGGCGAACCGGTGCGCGCCTGCCTGATGTTCGCCGTGCAGGCGGAAACGGCCGAGATCCGCACGGTCGAGTCACTGGGGCGCGACGGCGAACTTTCCGATCTGCAGCAGGCCTTCAGCGACCATCACGGCCTGCAATGCGGCTTCTGCACGCCGGGATTCCTGATGCTGGCCGAGGGATTCCTGGCCCAGCGACCGGACGCCGACCGCGAGGAGATCCGCGAGGCGATCTCGGCGAACCTGTGCCGCTGCACCGGTTACCAGACCATTGTGGACGCGGTCGAGGCGACCGCGGCCCGCCGATGCGGCGCAGGCGGCTGTCCCGTCCCGGAAAAGGAGACGACACGGTGATACTGGAAAACGAGTTGTCCGTCCCGGCCGACCCCGGCGCGGTCTTCGCCTTGATCAACGACGTCGAGCGGGTGGCCGCCTGCCTGCCGGGCGCGACCCTCGACGGACAGCAGGACGACGCCTACCTCGGCCGCGTGAAGGTGAAGGTCGGCCCGATCACCGCCGCCTACTCCGGCACGGTGCGGTTCACCGAAGTCGCGACCGGCGAACGCAGGCTGCGGTTGCTGGCCAGGGGAGCGGACACGCACGGCAACGGCGACGCCGAAGCCGACGTGACGCTGACCGTGCGCGAAGCCCCCGGCGGCGCCACGATCGCGCTGCACACCGACCTGTCGATTCGCGGCAAGCTCGCCCAGTTCGGCAAGGGCGCGATCGGCGCGGTCTCCACCCGGCTGCTCGACCAGTTCGCCCGCAACCTCGCCGAGCGGCTGCAAGCACCGTCGGAGGAGCCCGGACCGGCTGCCCTTCCCGTCTCCGTCAGGTCGGATCCGGCGGGCGGCGAGGCGCTCGACGGGCTGGCCATGCTGCTTCCGCCCGGCGTCAAGCGCTACGCCCCGATCGCGGCGGCCGCGGCACTCGGCTTGTTCCAAGGCTGGCTGCTGGGCCGGATCCGTACCCAGGACAAACTGATCAAGGAGCTGCACCGTGCCCGTCGATGAGCAGCGCACCCCCGGTCTGCACGGCGCCGGGACCGACAGCGTCTACGACCGGGCGGGCTTCGGCGCTTCCGTGCCTCGCGGATCCCGTCCCGCACTGGTGGTCGTCGACCTGACCCGGGGATTCACCGAACCCGGCTTTCCTTCCGGTGCGGACCTCACCGCCGAAGTGACCGCCACGGCCACCCTCGTCGCCGAGGCCCGGCGCCGCGATGTCCCGGTGATCTACACGGCGATCAGCTACACGCCCGCCGAGTCGGACGGGGACGCCGTCGCATGGCTCCGGAAAGCACCGGGAATGCGGGCCCTGTGCGAGGGAAGCGACGCCGTCGCACTCGATCCCCGGCTGGACCGCCGTGACGGTGACCATCTCATCCTGAAGAAAGGCGCGTCGGCGTTTCACGGAACCGCGCTGGCCGCCCTACTGACCGGCCTAGGAGCGGACACCGTTCTCGTTTGCGGCGCAACGACTTCGGGCTGCGTCCGGGCGACCGCCGTCGACGCCGTCCAGTCCGGTTTCACCACACTCGTCGTCCGCGAAGCCTGCGGTGACCGCGCGCGGGGTCCGCACGATGCCGCGCTGTTCGACCTGCAGGCCAAGTACGCCGACGTCGTCTCCATCGAGGACGCCCTCGCGTACCTGAGCGGTCCCGCCGAATCCCCGGCTCTCCGCACCCTCGGGCAGCCCGCGCTGGCCGATCTCGGTACCGTCCCCGCGACCAGCCGCTGGGCGCGCTCGGGCGAGGTCCGGCTGCACGTGCTGGACTACGGTCCCGCCGACGGGATCCCGCTGCTCGTGCTGCCCGGGATCACCAGCCCCGCCGTGACGATGGACTTCGTGGCGCGGGAACTCACCGACCTCGTGCGCCCGCTCGTGCTCGACGTCCGCGGCCGCGGGCTGTCCGACGACGCGCCGGGCTACGACTTGGCGAGCTACGCCGAGGACGTCGAAGCGGTCGTGTCCGGACTCGGCCTGCACCGCCCGATCCTGCTCGGCCACTCCATGGGCGCGCGGATCGCCGCCCGGGTCGCGGCGCGCGGCCGCTGTCCGCTGCGTGGCACGGTTCTCGTCGACCCTCCGCTGAGCGGTCCCGGACGGGGTCCGTACCCGACCACCCTCGAAGCGTTCCTCGGGCAGCTCGACCAGGCTCGCCGGGGCACCGACGCCGACGAGGTGGCGCGCTCCTGGCCGCGATGGCCGCGCCGGGAACAGGAGTTGCGCGCTCGCTGGCTGTCTTCTTGCTCCCGCACCGCGATCGCCGCCACCCACGCCGGTTTCGAAGCAGAGGACTTCTTCACCGACTGGCACCAGGTGCCCGCGCCGTCGGTCTTCGTCCGCGGCGGCGACAGCCCGGTCGTCACCGCCTCCGGCGCGGCCGAGGCGGCCGAGGCCAACCCACTCGCCGAGTTCGTCGAGGTGCCGAAAGCCGGGCACATGGTGTTCTGGGACCAACCCGAGACAGCCTTGGGCGCACTGCGTGACGTGCTGCGGCGCGGTGCTCGTGAGTGGTGATGACGGGCTCTAACCGCCATTCCCCTCCACGACTCGGCGAAGTTGCCCTTCGTGTATCTGCGTGGCTTCTTCGACATCACCCGCAGCGCGGTGGCGGCCCTGCTCGCCCAAGGCGACGGTGGCCACGTCGTCAGCGTGTCCACCAGCCTGGTCGACCACGCGCTTTCCCAGGTGCCGGCCGCACTCGCGGCACTGACCAAGGGCGGCCTGCGCACGACTTCCTCGCCGCGCTGCACCCGGTCGGGCGTCTCGGCGAGATCGACGAGGTCGTCGACGCGGTCACCTTCCTGGAGCAGGCCGGTTTCGTCACCGGCGAGATCCTGCACCTCGACGGCGGGCAGAGCGCGGGGCATTGGCATGGACGACGAAAAGACCCTGCGCGAGGTGCTGGACCGCTGGAAGGACGCGGTGGACGCGCACGAACCCGAGCGCGTCGCCGAGAACTTCACCGCGGACGCCCTGTTCCAAGGGCTGCGGCCCTATGGCGTCGGTCGCGAGGCGGTGGCCGCGTATTACGCCTCGCAGCCGCTAGGGCTGAAAGCGGAGTACGAGATCCTCGAAACGCGCAAGCTCGCCGAAGGACTGGTGCTCGGCTACCTCAGCGTCGATTTCTCCTTCGTGGACCGGCCGACGCTGAGCGTGTACCTCAGCGTGCTCGTGAAAGACGGTCTCATCGGCCACTACCAGGTCTCAGCTCCCGTCCCGTAGCGGGAAACCGAGGCGGCGGCCTGCCTCCCGGAGTTCGTCGCGCGCCCGGGGATGGGCGACGTGGTCGATGATCTGGTCGGCCTGTTCACCGGCGTCGTGGCCCCAGATGGCGGCGGTGCCCTGTTCACTGACGAAGTAGCTGTGCTGGAACGAGGTGACGGGGCCCGCCAGCCGAGGTACCACGGTGGACACGTCGGCCTTGGGGTGCCAGGAAGGGAGGGCGATGATCGCCCGGCCGCCGGGGGAGTGCAGTGCTCCGACCACGAAGTCGGTCTGCCCGCCGAATCCGGAGTAGATGACGTCGTGCACCCGGCTGGCGTTCGCCTGCGCGTACAGGTCGATCTGCAGGGCGCCGTTGATCGAGACCAGCCGTGGCTGCCGGGCGATCAGGCCGGGGTCGTTGGTTTTCTCGGTGCGCAGGAGCCGGACGCGGGGATTGCGGTCCACCCAGTCGTAGAGTTCCGCGCCACCGAAGACGAACGACGCGGTCACCGGCGCGTCCGGGTCGAGCGCGCCCGCTCGTTCCAGCCCCAGCACGCCGTCGCTGAACATCTCCGACCACACGGCGAGTCCCCGGCGCGCCGTCAGCGCCGCGAGCACCGCGTCCGGGACGGCGCCGATGCCGAGTTGCAGGGTCGCGTCGGCCGGGACGAGCTCGGCGACACGTTCGCCGATCGCGTGCGAGACGTCGCTGATCGGGCGCGGCACGGGCGAGGGCAGCGCCTCGTCGACCTCGATCGCGTAGTCCACCTCGTCGCAGGCGAGCACACCGTCGCCGTAGGTGTAGGGCATCCGCGGGTTGAGCTGCGCGATCACGAGACCGCCGCGGGCACGTACCGCCTCGATCGCCGACGGCAGGATGTTCACCTCCGTGCCCAGCGACACGCATCCGTCCACCGGCGTGGACGTGTGGATCACCACGATGTCGGGCGGCAGGGCCTGCTGGAGCAGCCGAGGCACCAGTGACAGGCGGGAGGGGAAGTACCGCAGCATCGGCTTCCCGCGCATCCCTGGCCCGACGAAAGGCGTCTCCAGCGTCACCTCGGCACGGTCGGGGAGACCGGGCTGGCCGTTGAGCGCGAACAGCCGGTACTCGGCCACGGCCTTGTCCAGCAGCTCCAGCGCGCGATACGGGGTGGCGAAATTGCCGCTGACCACGACCCTGGGACAGGTGACGGCGGCGGACAGTACGGCGGACAGCCGCGACTCGGACAAGATGCGCATGGATCCTGGATACCGGACGGGCCCGACCGGCTCATCGGCCGGGTCTCACTAGGTCGGTTTTCACCCGGCCGGGACGAGCAGTATCCACAAAGGACCATCGGCGAGCGGAAGCGGCTGCCCGGCCGCCGTGCGGAACCGCGTAGGCGACTGCTGATCGGGCCGCTCCCAGGTCGCGGGGAACCGCTGCCCCTCCCGCCATACCGTGGCCTGACCGATTCCGGTCGTTTGCGCGATCGGTGAGTTCGGCACGGTTCCGCTCTCACCGCGTTCACCGATCCGAACCGGGACATGCTGTTCCACGACGGTCGCGGCCTCGACTCGTCCGGTGTCGCCAGAGGTCAGCGGTTTGCCGTCGAGGACGATCAGCCACCTGTTTCGTTCGGGTGCCCAGGTGAACTCGAACGCCGCGGAGGGAAACCGGATCGATGCCGTCGAGGCGGGCTCACCCGGACCTGGCGCCGGGCCGAATTCCGGCAGCTGCCCCGCGGTCGCGGGACCGCCGCCGGGCAGCTTTTCCGGGTGGAGAAACAGATTGTGCGGGTTGGGGCGGGCTTCGTCGCGGGAGTAGGCGTTCGCGACCTCCGACGGCGAGGCGTTCACCAGCGACGACGTATGCAAGGAGGGCAGCAGTTCCGGAGCCGCGCCGGAATAGGCAAGGGTGGTCTTGCCGAACTGCGTCAGCAGTCCGAGGTCGGTCGCCCGTGCACTCCGGACCGGCCCGATGACCGACGGCGGCCGGTGCCAATACAGCGCCAGCAGCCGCGTCAGGCCGCCCTCGACCGGTTCGACGTAGACCAGGTCCGCTTCGGCCAACCCGGTCTGCGGGCGCGCCGCGAGCACGTTGTCGATTTTGACCGCGAGCACCGAGCGGTGCTCCGGCGCGGCGGATTCACTCGTTCCGGGGACAGGTGCGGTACCCGTGTCCTTTGCGGTTTCCCTGATGACGAGAACTACCGCGACGGCGACCACCAGCACACCGGCCACCGAGGCCACCCACCAAGAGCGTTTCATCGGTGCACCCTTCCGGCCATGGCCGCGAGGAGCGGCCCCCTGCGAAGTGTGCCGCCCTCACCCCGGGGAGGCCAGCCGAGCGCTCCTGCTCGGTGGGCCGTCCGATTCGGGATTCGCCGACGAACGGGCCGCCTACGATGAGGGATATGGATCTTCGTGAGACGTTCAGCTGGGAAGGGCGGCGCATCGCCTGGGACAAGAAGGGCTCCGGGCCCGCGGTGGTGTTCTGCCACGGAACGCCGTGGTCGTCGTGGCTGTGGCGGCCGTTCGCGGAAGCGTTGAGCGGCGACTTCACCGTGTACCTGTGGGATATGCCGGGCTACGGCCAGTCGTCGAAGGACGCCGGGCATTCGGTCGACTTCGGCGTCCAGGCGGAAGCGTTCACGGCGCTGCTCGCGCACTGGGGACTGGACCGGCCGCACGTCGTCACGCACGACTACGGCGGCGCGGTCTCGTTGCGCACCCATCTGGTGCACGAGGTGGCATACGCGTCGCTGCTGATGGCCGACGTCGTGGCGATCCCGCCCTCGGGCTCACCGTTCTTCCGCTTGGTCAAACAGCATCCGGACGTCCTCGCCCAGGTCCCGCCGTACATCCACGAGGCTCTGGTCAAGGCCTACATCGGCAATGCGTCCCACCGCGGATTGCGCGACGACGACCTCGCCCGGCTCGTCGCCCCGTGGCTCGGCGAGGAGGGGCAACCGGCGTTCTACCGCCAGATCGCCGCGTACGACGAGCGGTACCTCGAGGAGAACGAGGCACTGCTGGACCGCATCGACATCCCGGTGAAGGTCTTGTGGGGCACCGAAGACACCTGGATTCCGGCGGCCACCGGCGAGCGGCTCGCCGCGGGCATTCGCGGTGCTTCGCTCACCCCTGTCGAGCGGGCAGGGCACCTGATCCACCTCGACGCCCCGGTCGTCATGGCGACGGAGTTGCGCTCCTGGCTGACGCGTGTGACGTCCTGACTCCGGATGGGCTCGCGAGTGGTGATGACGGCTCTACGATCATTGCCACTCACGAGCCCTCGCGGAACTCGCGGCTACCAGGTCACCGTGAAGTCGGCGGTGGCTCCGTTGCCTGTTTTGGTCAGCCGCGCGATCCGGCTTCGTCGTTCCGGCGACGGGTCCTCCTGGGGGAGAGGGCTGGCGTCGGTGATGTAGTTCCAGGACGCCCACCAGGAACCGTCGGGCGCTTGGAACGCGGTGAACGCCCCCGGACCCCGTTTGTTGCCCGGCAGGTTCTTCTTGCGGTACTTGCCCGGCAGCCCCGGCCGGAACCGCGGTTCACCCGCCGGGTCGGGCTCGTAGGAGAAGTACGCCCGCTGCTCGTACATCGGCGAGCACCGGTTGTCGGTCAACGCCGTCCCGCAGTAAGCGACGCCCGTGGAGTAGCGGTTCGCGTACCAGTTGTTCCCCGAGTAGAAGAGAAACCACTCGCCGTCGATACGGACGGCGTTGGGATTCTCGATCGTGAGCACGTCGTCGGCGGGACTGTTGTGGTGTGTCCACTCGAGATTCGCGTTGTCGATGAGCTTCTTCGCATCGTCCTCCGACAACCGCCGCACGTGCCGGGACCGGTCGAAGTCCAGTTTGGCCGCGCCCAGCGCGGTGATCCGGTCCTGGGTCCACGCGCCATTGCGCAGGGTCAGCCAGACCTCGCCCTGCCCCCGGCTCACGTCGGCGTCGATCGCCCACCCGTGTCCGGGGCAGAACAGCGGATCGGCGTTGGCGACGAACCCTCCGGTGGCACGCAACGAAGTGGCGTAGCCGATGCAGTGCTTCGCCTGGCCGTCCGGTTCGGGTCCGGGTAATGCCGCGCTGTAGAAAACGTAATAGACGACGCGTCCGTCCTCGTGGTGCGCGAACATCGACGGTGTCCACAGTGGAGAGTCCGGTCGTGCCCAGTAGCCTGCGGGGAACGTGACGCCGTCCCACGCGTCACCGTCGATCGCGCCGCGGCGCTGGAAGCCGCCGTCGGCGAACTCGACCTTCGTGAACGGCAGCTTCTTGCCGGGAACGCTGGCACCGACGGCGAGGTAGGTGTTCGTGTCCGGCACCCGCATCAGATCCGCCGCCGGAAACCGGAAGTCCAGGGACTCGTCCCGCGGTCCGGTCTCGGCTTCGACCGCCGTCGCGCTCGGTATCGCGGTCAGGAGACCGGCACCGCACGCGGCGACGACCGCGGCGACGACCATCGAGCGCCGGAACGAGAGTCGCCTCATCGGGTCACCGTCACCCGGGCGCGGACCGGACGGTGGTCGCTGCCGTAGCCGGTCAGGGCATCGACCTCGGAGCCCGTCGAATCCCTCTTCGCCCACACATGGTCGATGGACTGGGTCCCGTGACTCGGGGCGCTGTACGCCTTGGCCACGCGCCGAAGTCCGGCCATCAGGTCCGATCCCGGCTCGGCGTTGAAGTCACCCAACACGATCGGCTCGGCCACCCGTGTGGAGAACCAGTCGGCGGTGTTGCGCACCTGGAGGTTGTGCAGTTCGCGGTTGAGCTCGTACCGCTGCGCGGACGGCGTGAGATGCGCGACGCCGACGACCCACTGGAACTCGGAACCTCCCACGCGGACCCAGTTGACGTACTTCGGCGGCACCCAGCAGCCGCAGTCGCCGGGTTCCGCGGAGCCGGTTCCCGGGGTGGCCGGGTCCACTTTGGACGCCGGTGAGATTTCGGCGGCACCGTGGCCGGAGATGGTCAGGTTGCCGCGCACGAGGATCGCGTTGTGCTTCACCGCTTGACGATCTGTTTCGTAGATGGCGACGTAGCCGGTCGCGGCCGCCGCGTCCCGCACCACCTCCTCGCGGTCGGCGACCTCCTGCAGCCCGATGACCGCGGGGCGTTCGGTCTCGATGAGACGGACGAGGTCGGCTTTGAGGCCGCCCGCGTCCCCCACGTTGTAGGTGACCACCTTGATCGTGCGATCGGTCGCGGCCTCGGCGGCGGGCACCGCCGTGAGCGATACCAAAGGCACGAGAAATGCGAGGGCGAGAGCCCTGCGCCTCGGTGCCGGACGCACAGCCGGGTTACGGAACTTTTCCATGATTCCCTCCAGTGTTGCGGTGGAAGGGAATCAGAACACCGGTGGACGGTGCCGGGCCACGAAACGGGGCTCCCGTCATACTCCGGAAAGAATTGGCTCCGGCGCTCGCCGCCGGGTCCGCCCGGCCGGAGATCGCCGTCGCTCGGCCTTGCCAATTCTGTCATGTGGAAGTTAACCTCCGCAGATCGAAACTTTGGAGCCCGGCACTGCTGAGAGGCGGATCCGATGGTGAAGAGAAGGCCGAGGGCGGGTGACGCGGCCGCGGCAGGCCGAACCGAGGACGAATGGCTCGGGGCAGGCAAGAGTTTCACCTACGGCATCCAGCATGTGCTGACGATGTACGGCGGCATCATCGCGCCGCCGCTGATCATCGGTGGCGCCGCGGGCGTCTCGCCGTCGGAGATCGGCCTGCTGGTCGCCTCCTGCCTCTTCATCGGTGGGCTGGCGACGATTCTGCAGTCGCTCGGCGTGCCCTTCTTCGGCTCCCGGCTCCCGTTGGTGCAGGGCACCTCGTTCGCCGGGGTGGCGACGATGACCGCGATCGTGGCCGATGGCGGGCTGCCCGCGGTGTTCGGTGCCGTCATCGCCTCGGCGTTGCTCGGCCTGCTCGTCACGCCGGTGTTCTCCCGGCTGGTGAAGTACTTCCCGCCGGTGGTCACCGGCACGGTCATCACGGTGATCGGGCTGAGCCTGATGCCGGTCGCCGCCCGGTGGGCGATGGGCAACGACACCAAGGCACCGGACTTCGGCTCGGTCTCCGACATCGGGCTGGCCGCGCTGACGCTGGTCATCGTGCTGGTGCTGAGCAAGGTCCCCATCCCGGCGGTGTCCCGGCTCTCGATCCTGCTGTCCATCGTGGTCGGCACCGTGCTCGCCGCCGCGCTGGGCGAGGCCGATTTCTCCCAGGTCGGGGCAGGCCCGATCTTCGCCGTGCCGACGCCGTTCGCGTTCGGCCCGCCGACCTTCAGCGTCGCCGCGATCGCCTCGATGTTCATCGTCATCCTGGTGACCCTCACCGAGACCACGGCCGACATCCTCGCGGTGGGGGAGATCGTCGATACGCCGGTCGGGAAGCGCCGAATCGGCGATGGCCTGCGGGCCGACATGGCGTCGTCAGCGATCGGGCCGGTCTTCAACGGGTTCACCCAGAGCGCGTTCGCCCAGAACGTCGGCCTCGTCGCGATCACCGGGATCAAGAGCAGGTTCGTGGTGACCGCCGGCGGCGTGGTCCTGTTGGTATTGGGCATGCTCCCGGTACTGGGACGCGTGGTCGCCGCGATTCCTTACCCCGTCCTGGGCGGAGCGGGTCTCGTCCTGTTCGGCACGGTCGCGGCGTCCGGCATCAAGACGCTGTCCAAAGTGGACTACAACGGGAACATGAATCTGGTCATCGTCGCGGCCTCCGTCGGCTTGGGCATGGTCCCGATCGCGGCGCCGGACTTCTACCACCACTTCCCGGCGTGGGTCGGCACGATCTTCCACTCGGGCATCAGCGCCGCCGCGCTCACGGCGGTCCTGCTGAATCTGTTCTTCAACCACTTGAAGACTGACAAGACCGACGACAACCCGTCAGTGTTCGCGACCGCCACGCGAGTGATCGACTACTCGGACCTGAAGGCGTTCTCACAGCTCAAGAACGGTGACAGGATCGTCGACGGCAAGATCGTCGACGCCGACGGCAATCCGGTGCCGGTGCGGGACGCGGATGGCCGGCCGGTGCCCTACCGGATCGGCTCCGAGCCGGAGGCGCACTGACCGCTCGGGAAGTCCGTGAAGGCCTCCTTCCCTACCTTGAGCGTAGGGAAGGAGGCCTTCACGGACCAGCGCGATCAGTGCGCCGTGCCCGGGGTCCGGTCGTGAAGTTCGCGGATGAAGCGCTCCTGCCGACTTGAGGTCCCGTGATAGCCACGCGCCCGATAGAACTGTTGCGCGGCGTCTCGGGTGCGTGTCGTGGTGAGCTCCAACCGCACGCAGCCCCATTCGCGCGAAAGGTCCTCCGCGGCTG
Source organism: Amycolatopsis sp. NPDC039088 (assembly GCF_055598845.1). NCBI lineage: Bacteria > Bacillati > Actinomycetota > Actinomycetes > Pseudonocardiales > Pseudonocardiaceae > Amycolatopsis > Amycolatopsis sp. NPDC039088. Next base: position 282,508 of record NZ_JBVKAE010000007.1, read on the forward strand.
TCAGCAACATGCTCGCGACGCCGGTGCGCAACCGCTGCCGGGCGACCACGAGTCCCTGCAGATGGGCGTTGCGTTTCGCGTCGGCCAGTCGCGGACATGCCACGACGGCGGCCATTCCGACGACCTCGGTGTCGTCCTCGGCGACGATGAGGGCGCCTTGCGGGAGGTCTTGCCACTGCTTCAGAATCTCGGCCACCCCCTCGCGATCTTGTGGGTGTCCCCAGTGGTCGAAGAGGGGAACGAGGGCTTCTGCGTCGTCTGGAGCGGCGGGCCGGATTCTCACCCCGGAAGCTTACTGACAGAGCGCGTCAAGGCGCGGCCGATCAGAGGTCCACCACCGAAAGCCCGTCCGCCACGACGACGCCGTCGTGCAGCACCGTGCGGTCCTTGCCTCGGTCCATCACCGCGCTCGTCGGGGTTTCGCCGTCCACCAGTACCAGGTCGGCGCGGTCGCCGACGGCCACGCCGGGCCGGTCGGCGATGCTCGCCGGCCGCGGGACGTCGTGGCTCATGATCGACGCGCCACCCACCGTCGCGACGGCCAGTGCCATTTCGATCAGGTCGTCGCGGCGGAAGCCGTGCGTGAAGGCCAGTTGCCAGGTGCGGTCGAGCAGATCGCAGTTGCCGTACGGGCTCCAGTAGTCTCGCTGGCCGTCTTCCCCCAGGCCGACGCGCACGCCGGCGGTCGTGAGGTCCGCCAGGGACAGTTGGCCGTCGACGGACGGTGCGACGGTCGCCATCGCGATGTCCAGTTCCGCGAACGTGTCGATCATGCGGCGGCTCACCGATTCCGAGACCGAGCCCAGCCCGTACGCGTGCGACATGGTCACCTTGCCGCGCATGTCCAGCGCGCGGACCCGCTCGATCACCAGGTCGGTCGAGAACACGCCGAGGTGCCCCGGCTCGTGCAGGTGGATGTCCACCTCCACGCCGTATTTCTCGGCGAGCCCGAACACGACGTCCAGATGTCCCTTGGGGTCCTTGTCCAGCGAGCACGGGTCGATCCCGCCGACGACCGTGGCGCCCGAGCGCAACGCGGCCTCCAGCACGTCCGCGGTGCCGGGCTCGCGCAGGATCCCGGCCTGCGGGAACGCCATCACGTCGACGTCCGCGTGCCCCGCGAACCGTTCCTTCGCGGCGAGGACGGCGTCGAGCTTCTCCAGCCGGCAGTCGACGTCCACCTGCGCGTAGCTGCGTACCCGGGTGGTGCCGTTGGCGATCATCCGCTCCAGTGTCCCGGCGACACGCTCGGGCAGCGGAACCTCGGCGTCGCGCCAGTTCTCACGGTCGTTCAGCATCATCGCCCACACACCCGGCGCGCCCGTATGCGGCCGGAACGGCAGGCCGATCCGGGTCGAGTCCAGGTGGACGTGCACGTCGCTGAACGACGGGAACAGCAGCCGCCCGCGCCCCTCGACCGTGTCAGGCGACGTGGCGGCGGCCGGATCGTGCGGTCGCACCGCCGCGATCCGGTCGCCGGTCACTTCGACGTCGCTGCGCTGTCCACCCCACGGGCGGACGTCACGGATCAACACGGAGAGCACCTTTCCTGCCGGGGTCCGAACCGGCTCTTTGGTATACCAAAGCGGAGGCAAGGTGTCGCAGGTGGGTGCTCCGCGTCCAATCGCCCAGAACTTCACGCCGCCGAAGAGCTTCCAGTGTGGTCCATTGTGGACCTTCGGCCGATCGGCGGCAGGGAGCGCGATGCGCCGGGGTTGTGGTCGAAACCTGTACGGCGCCTTGACTGTGGCGGCGTTATCGGCCACGCTCGTGCTAGCCCTGCCGAGTACCGCCCTGGCTCTGTCGACTCGCAGCACAAGTCTCATCCGTGCCTGCCAGGTGAACGGACAATTGTGTTAGCGCTAACACTGGCGACGGGCGAGGCGAAGCTATGTCCACAATGTACTGATCTGTGCACGTCGTTCTCCATGGAAAGGGATACAACGATGTCTTCCTCTTTCAGCCGGCGGCGGCTTCTGCAAGCAACGGGAGTCGCGACGGTCGCCTCTGTCGTGGGGGACTACTTCGGCGGCTCGGTCGCACATGCGGCTCTGCCCCCGGTGAGGCCGGACATCGGCGTGTCCGCGTATCCCTTCCAGCCCGGCCAGGTGCGGCTGACGGCGAGCCGGTGGCTGGACAACCAGAACCGCACCGTGAACTATCTGCGGTTCGTCAACGTCGATCGGTTGTTGTACAACTTCCGGGCCAATCACCGGCTGTCCACCAACGGCGCCGCTCCCAATGGCGGCTGGGACGCGCCGTCCTTCCCGTTCCGCAGCCATATGCAGGGACATTTCCTCTCGGCCTGGGCACAGGTCTACGCGGTGACCGGGGACACCGTCTGCCGTGACAAGGCCGTGTACATGGTGGCGGAGCTGGCCAAATGCCAAGCGAACAACGGCGCGGCAGGGTTCAGCAGCGGGTACCTTTCCGGCTTCGCCGAAGCGGACTTCAGCGCGCTCGAAGCGCGGACCCTGACCAACGGCAACGTACCGTACTACTGCATCCACAAAACCCTGGCCGGTTTGCTGGATGTGTGGCGCTACCTGGGAAGTACCCAGGCGCGTGACGTTCTGTTGCGGCTGGCGGGGTGGGTCGACCAGCGCACCGGCCGGTTGACCGGGCAACAGATGCAGGCCATGTTGGCGACGGAGTTCGGCGGGATGAACGCCGTGCTGGCCGATCTGTACCAGCAGACCGGCGACTCGCGCTGGCTCGCCGTCGCCCAGCGCTTCGATCACGCCGCGGTGTTCACCCCGTTGGCGGCCAATCAGGACCAGCTCAACGGGATCCACGCCAATACGCAGGTGCCCAAATGGATCGGCGCCGCGCGGGAGTACAAGGCCACCGGTACCACTCGTTATCGCGACATCGCCGGGAACGCCTGGGGGATCTGCGTCAACGCGCACACCTACGCCATCGGCGGCAACAGTCAAGCCGAGCATTTCCGGCCGCCCAACGCCATCGCCGGGTACCTGAGCAAGGACACCTGCGAAAGCTGCAACACCTACAACATGCTGAAACTCACCCGGGAGCTGTTCGCGCTGGATCCCGGCCGGGCCGAGCTGTTCGACTACTACGAGCGGGCGTGGCTGAACCAGATGATCGGCCAGCAGAACCCGGCCGACACCCATGGACACGTCACCTACTTCACGCCGCTGAACCCGGGAGGCCGTCGTGGTGTCGGGCCGGCGTGGGGTGGCGGCACGTGGAGCACCGATTACGACTCGTTCTGGTGCTGCCAGGGCACGGGCCTGGAGATGCACACGGCCCTGATGGACTCCATCTACTTCTCCAGCGGCTCCACGCTGATCGTGAACATGTTCCTGCCATCGGTGCTCGACTGGTCGCAGCGGGGGATCACGGTCACGCAGACCACGTCGTACCCGGTCGGCGACACCACGACCTTGCGGGTCACCGGAACCGTCGGCGGGACCTGGTCGATGCGCCTCCGCATCCCCGGCTGGACGAGCGGGGCGACCATCAGCGTCAACGGCACCGCCCAGAACATCGCCACCACGCCGGGCAGCTACGCCACCTTGACCCGCTCGTGGAGCTCCGGCGACACGGTCACCCTTCGCATGCCGATGCGCCTCATCACGCGCCCGGCCAACGACAACCCGAACGTCGCCGCGATCGCCTACGGACCCACGGTCCTGTCCGGGAACTACGGGAACACCGCGCTGAGCGCTCTGCCGTCACTGAATACTTCTTCGATCACCCGGACCAACGGCAGCTCGCTGGCCTTCACTGCCACCGCGAACGGATCCACCGTCGACCTGGGGCCGTTCTACGACGCCCACGGCCACAACTACACCGTCTACTGGAACGTCAACGGCCAGAGCGCGGCCACTTCCCGCCTCGTGAACGTGGGCAGCGGCCTCGTGCTGGGCATCCAGGACATGTCCACGGCCGACGGCGGCCGTGCGCTGCAGTGGCACGACTCGGGCACCGCGGACCACAACTGGGAGATCATCACCGACGGTGACGCCGTTCGTTTCCGCAACGCCAACAGCGGCAAGGTGCTCGGTGTCCGTGATATGTCCACAGTGGACAACGCGGCGGTCCTGCAGTGGGCGGACAACGGCACCGGCGACCACCGGTGGACGCTGCTCGACCAAGGAGACGGGACGTACAAGATCCGCAACGTGCACAGCGGAAAGCTGCTCGGTATCGAGAACAACTCCACCAGTGCGGGCGCCTTCGCCGTGCAGGGGGCAGATAGCGGCGCCGCCGGCAACCGATGGCGAATCGTGCGTGACAACTGACGGCGAGAGTGGCCTTGCGCAGTCCCGGATCACCGGGGCCGGACCGCTGCCCGCACATCGAATCGACTGTCCGGGATTGTCGATAATGGACAGTCTCATCAGGACTCCGGGGGTTCGATGGCGTGCAGGCGTCGGGCGAGGTAGCGCCGGTCGGCGGGGTTGGTGGCGAGGTCGTGAGCGCGCCGGTATGCCTCGGCCGCTTCATCGGTGCGGCCGAGGCGCCGCAGGAGGTCGGCACGGGCCGCGTGCAGCAAGTGGTAGCTGCCGAGGCCCTCGATCTCGTCCATGAGCGCCAGTCCTTCGGCCGGGCCGGTGGCCATGGCGACCGCGACAGCGTGATTCAACGCCACCACCGGGGACGGGGTGGAAGCGAGCAGTCGGGCGTACAGGGCGGCGATGCCGGGCCAGTCGGTGTGCTCGGGAGCCGGTGCCTGGGCGTGCATGATCGCGATGGCGGCCTGCACTTGGTAAGGGCCTGGCGTGCCGGAACCCAGCGCGCGATCCAGCAGGCCGACGGCTT
>NZ_JBVKAE010000008.1:0-20610 GCF_055598845.1 Amycolatopsis sp. NPDC039088
AAACCGCCCCCCCCACCAACCAAAGAAAACCCCCCCCTTTGTCTGGGGGGGGGGGGGGGGGTGGGGGAAAAAAAAAAAACCCCCCCCCACGACCCCCTCGCGAAACCCCGCAACTCGCCCAAATCGGGCACATTTGTCTCGAAAAGTGTCCCTTATGGACAGTCCGGAGCCAGGTGAGGCCCCTTTGCGTGAACCCGCTCCCGCCGTGTCCACCACGACACGTTCGCCTTGACCCGCGCTAGCAATGGAGCCGACCAGCACTTATGCGACTTTGCCGGAACCCTGGCCTTCAGGGTAGGGAAGGGGACCTTCACGTCAGCGAGGCGATCACGCCATGTTTGCCTTACCTCTCAATAACCTATGGGCGGGATGGAAGCGTGGACCTGGCCGCGACGTTCATCGCACAGCGCTACTGATCTTCTGGTCCGGGCAGTGATTTCGGACTGATGGTCGATGTCGTACAGGAGGTGCGTTCACCTAGACCAGGCCGCGGCCCGGCGATGCCCTGTGACTCGGACGGCACAACCAGCGCGGGGGCGCGCCGGCTGGTCGGCCAGATCGCGGGTGTCGACGACCGTGCTCGGGAGCTTCTGGGTCGCGTGGTTGTCCGGTCGGGAAAGCCCTGGGCTGTGATGCCGGGCGGTCTCTTGAACATGGCAACGTTGAAGTGATCCCCGAAGGCTCCCTGACTAGCCAGGAGAGCAGGTGCCGATGCAGCGTACGGCGATGCTCGTTCGCATCTCGTTGCCTGAGCCGGAAATCAGGCCGGTGATGAGTTTGTCGAGGTTTTCGCGGACGCCGCATCCGGTAAATGGGGGAATTTCGAAATCGCTTTTCATCGCAGTTGGCGGCGCTGCTTTATCCAGGCCGATCAGCCCCTTGGTCTTGACTATGACCGGGCTTTCCGTTTTGCAGCCGGCCCCTACGTCCAAGACCTTGCCGTCGACCTTGGTGTCACTCACTCGAATGCTCAGCCGAAGAGTGAGGTCCGCGATCACCGACATGTACTTCTTCCCGTCCGGAAAGGGTCTCGACGCCACCTCGCCCGCGTCTCCGGGGTTCTTCAGCAACTGGCCGCCCTGGTCGCCGTCCGCTGTCAGTTCCACAGTGCTGGTCGTCGGCATGAAACCGAATGCCACGAAATAGGCGTCTTTCGTAGGAGGTAGTGTGATGGTGCCCGAGAGAGTCTTTTTCACGGCGTCGACGGCACCGTCGTAGCGCCCTTCTCCGGTAGCAATTTCCGAACGGAGCTTGGCTATGCGGGAAACCGTGTCCCGGACGTGGTACGACGCCGTCAAGCCGGCCGCCGCGGCGGCAACCTCGGCTGAGGAGACTGGATTGTTCACTTCGGCCTGTCTTGGCAGGGCGGAGGCCGAGCTCAGTGAAAAGGCGCCGAGGGTCAGAACCGCGCCGACGACGAGTGCTTGGATGGGGCGTCGGCTCACGAGGGGCATGGGAATCGAATCCTTTGCGTCCGCTTGCGCGATTAGCGTGATCGCGCTTCGGTCGCACCGTACCTGGACCGGTTTCCGGTAGCAAGGAAAGGGTTCGTGAGCCCCTTCGAGTGCCGAGGAAATTGTCACCGTGGCCGGTGATTGCGGCGTTTCGACTGTCGCGGCGGTGATAGGTGTGTCGGATCGCTGAATATTTCCTTGGAAGGTTTCAAAGAGCGGTGCGACCCGCTGGCGGATATCCATCGACTGGTGAGTGCCGGCCGTGGGGTGAAACGGACGGCACTCACCACTGTCGTGTCGGGAGCCCTGTCTTAATCCGCGTACAGCACCCATGGGTCGATCATGTAGTTCTCCTGGACGCACTTGTAGTGGGTCCACCACCCCTTGACGAAGCCGGCGGCGCCACTCACCTCGCAGTGTGCCTTGCTGGGGTGCCTGGAGATCATGACGCCGGCGGTGCTCTGCGGAGCGGGGGATCCGGACTCGGCCGACGCGAATGCCGGCGCCGCGGACAGGAGCGCCGCTGCCGTCGCAACGGTCAGAATGGCTGAAATACGTTTCATCTCTACCTCGCGATGTCGATGGACTGTGGAGCCGGATGCTAACGGATGATTTGGCTGAGGAATAAAGTGGCCCAAAGCTTCTTTTCGGTTTCATTTCACTGGCTCAATCTTGCGTTTTCGAAGTCGCGGTGAAGCTGAATTGAATCCGGTCCGCGGTGAGATGAGCGCTGATTCCGGTGCTTGCCGGGCATGATCTGCCGGGCAGTGCACTTGGCGGTGCCAGATCACGGAGGGCTCGTGGAGATGTCGGTCGCGCAGGACTCGTTACCGCGGTCGTCGGAGTCGGCGTGCCCGGCAAAGCACTGCGAAGGACTTGGACAGCCTTCGTCGCCTGCAACATACATAACCTTTCATGTATTCCTGGCAGGCCCGGCCGGTCGTCGCCGGTGGTGAAGCCGGACAGAAACAGGGAGTGGCTAGCGTGCGGCGGGCACGAGTCGGTTAGCAGAAGAGGTGTCGGATGTCCTTGTCCAAGAAATTAAGGGGGGCTGCTGCCGGTGCGGCCGCCTTCGGTATGGCGGCGGTTGCATCGGTCGCGCTTGCCGGTCCCGCGCAGGCCGGAATGAGGTCGTGCGACAACCTGGTGTGCATCGGAATCGACGGCAGCGGCCTCCGGGTCAACTCCGTCACCGCGTCCTTGACCTCCAACAGCCGGTTCTTCGGTCACTTCCACATCTACGGCGGTGGGCTGGAGAAGAACACGCAGACCGACAGTTGGGGGCACCCGGCCAGCTACAAATTGGCGGTCAACCGCAACCTGCCCAATCGGTCCGTGGTCTGCGTCGAAGGCTGGTCGCACGTCAACGGCCGCCTGGACCTCGTCGGTCGGGCGTGCGGGGAAATCAAGTTCTAGGCAGTCAGTAGCTGAGCCGTCGTTCGATGGTGAAGCGAGGCGTGTGGGCGGCCTCCACGGCCGTCCACACGCTTGTCGGAGATTCCGTGCCTGACCGTGGTCTGTCGGCGCGGCCAGGCCACGACGGCAACCGGCCATCCAGCAGAGGAACAAGGCATGGGGGATGAGGCCCGGCGGTCTCGGTACTCGGTATCTGTTCGCCGTACGCCACGCTCCCAGCCCCTCGTCGCGTCATGGAGGCCGTATGAGTCCGGAGCCGCCGGGGGCAAAGGCGAATTCGGCCGGTTCGTGAAGACCTACGGCTGGCGCGTGTACGCGGTGCCGATCCTCGCGGTGATCACCGCCCTGGTCGTCTTCGACACCGCGACCGCCCCGCAGAGCCGATCGTCCCCGGCGGGATAACTCTCGCGGCGTCCGAGGATTCCCCAGGTACGCAGGTCGACGGAGGGAGCGATACTCTCCCGGAGAACCCTGCCAAACCGATCGATCTGAAAATCCCGACCGCGGACCTGCCCAAGGGCGGCACCTACACCGAGTCCGGCCAGGGCACCTACCACGCTGTCCAGGGGAGTGGACCGAAGGTCGGCACAGGAAGAACGCGATGCGGCGAGTGGACGCGAGCTTCCCGAATCCGTCCTTCCGCGTCAGTCTCACCACGCCCGGCACGGCGCGCCGTGCCGACGTCTGCGGCTTCCAGATCGCGTACGAGACTTCGTGCTACAGGTCGAGCTTCGACAAGCGTGTGGTCATCAATCTCGCCCGGTGGGTGCGGGGGCGATGGCGTTCGAGGGTGACATGACCGGGTATCGCCAGTACGCGATCAACCACGAGGTCGGTCACGCCCTGGGCTGGCAACACGTGGGCTGCCTGGACAACGGCGCTATCGCGCCCGTCATGATGCAGCAGACCTTCGGCGTCTCCAACGATTTCGTCGCGCGGCTGAACGACCTGCCCGGCGGGGACCGGGGCAGGGCAAGGTGCCGGCCGACGGCAAAGTCTGCAAGCCGGGCTCCTGGCCCAGCCCGGCCCCCTAGGTGTATTGATCTGGGGGGTCGGGGAGTGGTAGGGGAGGGTGCGTTTGTGGCTGGATCCCGGCGTTGGCGAGTGGTGTCGCGCCAGAGATGACATTTGCAGCAATATCCGTCGGTCAGCACTCGCTGGACGGTTATTCCGTTGCGGGTGAAGGTCTGGGCTCGTTACCAGAACGCGGGCGGACGTGGTCGTCAACGGCGTTGTGCAGGTAGCTGGGCCCGATGCGGGGTTTCCCGTGCTGCTATCGGGCGGTGAGGGTGGCTTGGGAGTCGTCTTGGACGAAGCCGGGATCTGGGTAACCCGTACGCCGCTTGATCACTGGCGACGACTGTTGCCCATCACCTCACCCTTGCCCTTCGGGGCGGTCGTGGACGTCGGTTTGAGCGGAGCCCGGCTCGTCCAGATAGCGATGTGCGGAATAGTATCCGCAAGCTATTTCTGATCGCAAATTTCTATGTGCGGGATGCGTTCGGGCTTGCGTACCGTCGCCCGGGGAATTGATCAACTGAAGGGAAAGCCCAAGTGAAGGTGCACGGTATGGGGCGTCGCGATTGTTGAGACTACGTCGGTCTGTGGCGGCAACGCTGCTCATCCTTCTCTGTCAGGCCAGTCCAGCTGTGGCGGAAGACGACACCGGCGTCCGATGGACCGGCGCGTGGTCGGCAGCTGTGCAACCACCCGCCGCAGACCCGTGGATGAAACCAAACTGGTCGCTGGCCGGATTCGGCAACCACACGGTGCGCCAGGTGATTCGGGTCAGCACGGGTGGCGCGGCGGTCCGAGTGCGACTGTCGAACCAGTACGGCACGATGCCGTTGCGATTGAGCGGGGCGACCATCGCTAAGGCAGGCGCTGCCGGCGCGGTGCGGCCTGGCACGGTACGACCCTTGAGGTTCCAACATGCACTTTCGGCCGTGGTGCCGGTCGGCCAGGAATTGAGCAGTGACCCGGCATCGCTGATGACCTCGTCGTTGGAACGGTTGACGGTGACACTGTATTTCGACGTTCCTACCGGCCCGGCGACGTTTCACGCGCTGGCATTGACCCCGACCTATCGCGCGGTGGGGGATCACCGATTCGACACTGGAGCCACCGCGTTCGCCGAAACCACCTCGTCCTGGTATTACCTCGCCGGTGTGGACGTAGCGGGCTGGCCACCGCGGCGTTCCACCGTGGTGGCCTTCGGTGACTCGATCACCGACGGGGTTGCCTCCACCGAGAACGCCGACCGTCGATACACGGATCTGCTGGCCGAACGATTGGCGGCCACCAGGCGGCCGACGGGAGTGCTCAACGCCGGGATCAGTGGCAATCATCTGCTACGGAACTCGTTGTGCGGTGGCGATGCCGCGGCGTCCCGGTTCCAAAGGGATGTGCTGGATCAGCCAAGTGTCAGGACAGTGATCGTGCTGGAAGGGATCAATGACATCGTTTCGGACATGCAGGATAGTGAGTGTTATCCGAAGAGCGCACCGGTCACCGCACCGCAGCTGATCGAAGCGCACCGGGCGCTGATCCGCGCGGCGCACGCCCGCCAGGTCCGGGTGGTCGGCGGGACCATCCTGCCATACAAGGGAAATGTCTACTACTACAGCGAACGTGGTGAAGCGGTCCGGATGGCGGTCAACCACTGGATACGGTCGAGTGGCGAGTATGACGCGGTCGTCGACTTCGACAAAGCCATCGCGGACCCCATCGACCCCAGCAGGCTGCGTCCCGAATATGACGGTGGCGACCACATGCATCCCAGTGACGTCGGCATGCGGGTCATGGCCGACGCGATCGATCGGTACATGCTCTACGGGTACTGATCCGGGAACGCGAGCTATCTAAGGTCCTCCGGGCTAGCTAGGCGCTGTCCTGTAAGTCATCGAAGCCAGAGGAAGATGGCGGCGATGGTGAGTTCGGCGTGGTAGTAGGCGGCGCGTTTGGCGTAGCGGGGTGGCCAGGTCGCGGAACTGTATGAGTTGGTTGAAGCACCGTTCGACGATGTTGCGCCGCTTGTAGACCTCGGCATCGAAGGCCGGTGGTCGCCCGCCGCGGGAGCCTTGGCTGCGCGGCGGGCGATCTGGTCACCGCGTCCGGGGCTGACGAAGCTGATCCTCCTTTCCCGGATAGCCTGACGGGGTGAAGGGATGCAAGTAGACCTTGTCCGCGATTACCGCCTCCGGCCGTGACCGGGGACGGCCCGCGCCTGAGCGAGCGACGCTGATGCCATCGACCAACGGAACCAGCTGCGGGTTGTCTCCGGCTTGCCCGGGTGTGAGCAAAAAGCCGCATCGGCAGCCCTCGTCCGTCAACCAGGAGATGGATTTTGGTAGTCAGCCCGCCGCGGGATCGCCCGAGTCCTTCCCCTTCGACGGCGAGGGTTTCGATGTCGTTGCTGAATCCCCTTTTTCCGGGCCCCGGCGGAATGCTGATGCACCCGGACCACGCTGGAGCCGATACTCACGACCCAGTCGACCTCACCACGGCGTCGTCTTTGACGATGACGTGGGCGAGGATCTTCTCCCAGGTGCCGTCCTGGTCCACAACCGCAGCCGTTCATGCGCGGTCTTCCACAGTCCGTAGCATTCAGGCAGGTCACGCCACGGGGCACCGGTCCGCAGCTTCCACAGGACCGTGTCGATCACCTGCCGATGCTCAGCGGGGCCGGCGGATCGCCCCGTTTGGTGAACGCGGTCCACTCACTTCTCGAGAAATCGCAAGATCAGCTTGTTGACCTCGTCGGGCTGCTCGATCAAGGGGAAGTGGCCGACGCCGGGCAGCAGGACGCCGTCCGAGCCCGGTGCGAGCATGTTCACGATGTCGATCAGGTCCTGCTCCCCGACGATGGGGTCTTCGCTGCCGTGCAGATAGAGCGTCGGCTGACTCGGCAGATTCGCCAGGAGGGCGCCCATCTCCCATTTCTCCGTTCCGAACGTCTGAGGATCGAAGTTGTCCCGGTAGAGCGCCAGCGCGGACCGCAGGTTTTCCGGGTTTCGCAGACTGTCCTTGCCCGCGTTGCGGTCCTGAGTGGAGTCGAAGCCGGGCACGGAGCCTGTCCAGTGGTCCCAAAGCCAGTCCAGGTAAGCGAAATCGTCGGCAGCGACGATCTGGTCCGCCATTGCCATCTGGAAAAAATAGAAGTGGCTGTTCTTGTGGATCTGCCCGGGATCGGCCGCTTTGCGTGCGTAGATCGCGAGCGGTGGGATGTCGAGTACGACGGCCTGCGACCACCTGTCGGGCGAGTGGGCAGCGGCACCCCATGTGGCGAAGGCACCCCAATCGTGGCCGATGATCACCGAGTCCCCATCGCCGCCAAGGGCATCGTGCAGCGCGTTGGCGTCCGCGATCAGGTTCTCCAGTGACATTCCGTCGTTAGGTACCTGAGTCGGTGCGAAGCCGCGCAGGTTGGGCGCGACCACGCGGTAACCGACGGCGGCGAGCGCGGGCATGAGATGACGGAAGACGCCGCCGGTCTCGGGGAATCCGTGCAAGCAGAGCACGAGTGGTCCAGAGCCTTCTTCGATGTACGAGAACTCCAGGCCGTTGGCCTTGATGCGGCGTTCGTGCATGTTACATCCCGTCATTGGACTGACCGATCTATTTAGGGAGCGTAGCGTGAGTGGATCGATCGGTCTAGTACTATGTCCTGATGGCAGCCAGCGCGGGAGCACCTCTTGAAGGAACGCGAAGCAAGCTCGTGCGGACGACATCGCGTCTGATGCAGCGCCAGGGGTATCAGGCCACCGGTGTCAAGCAGATCACGCGCGAAGCCGGCGTCTCGCATGGTTCGATGTATCACTTCTTTCCTGGAGGCAAGGACGAACTCGCCGTCGCCGCGGTGCGCCACGCGGAGGCGGAGTTCGCCGAAATGCTCGAGACCGCCTTGGTGGCGCTCCCAGACCCAGCCGACGCGATCGAGCTGGTCACCGCCCGGCTGGGCGAGTATTTGCAGTGCTCCGAATGGACGGACGGTTGTCCGATCACGGCTACTGCCCTGGAAACCGCGGGCCGGGTCCCCGAGATCGAGAAGGCCGTGTCTGCGGCCTTCTCGACCTGGCGCGAGCTGATTGCGGTCAAGCTGATCGGCGCCGGCTTCGCGGAAGGATCCGCCGTCGATCTGGCGTGGACGGTGATCAACACGTTGGAGGGCGCCGAGCTCGCCGCCCAAGTGGAACGAAGTATCGAACCTCTCCGGCTCGCCGGACGGCATCTGCGATTGCTGGTCGACGCGTGTCGTCCTTGATAGAGGCGACCTCTGTGAACACCTCGAGCTGCTTTGGCTGTCAGACAGGGGCGAGAGGTGAAGTCCTCTCTGAGTGACGACGCCCACCCTCGCTCAATTCGGCGAACAGCGTGTCGGCCGCGGCGAGCAGTGACCGCTCTGGCAGAGAGTGGGCGAGGCCGATGTCGGCGACACTTCGCCATACATGGCGAGCCATCGTGCGCCAGAGCAACTGACTCAGCTCAAGGCTCTCCTTGCTCTGGCTCTTCGAGAGCCTGATGTCGCCGTCCGGCTCCGTGTGGGAGTAAAGGGCGGCCAGGCATCGGCGTACCGCCGAATGCACGAACGAAATCGCCCAGTCGTGATTCTCCGGCGTGATCACGCCGCTCTCTTCCAATGATGCGCGCATCTGAGACATCGTCTTGCGCGCCACTCTCGTGCAAAGATTCTCGAATGCCTTCAGTTCCTCTGGTGGTGACGTATGGGATGAACTCTCGTCATTTGGTCTTCTCTCTCCCACTGGAGCCGCCTCTGAGAGTCGAACGATAGAAGTGTTGACATACCACTCTCAACGCTAAGGACGTGTGGGTCCTGAGTCAAACAACCGGCAGTGCATGAGAACGGTGAGCAGTGGGACGCAGTCGATCGTCCTGGGTTCGCTCGGCGAATGCGGTGCGAGGCGGTCGTCACGCAGGATCATCAAATAGGTGCATGGCGTGCACGACGATGGTGACTCGGTGACGCGAACCTCGGGCATCGTAGCCTTGATGGGTGACGTGTTCGATGTGATGCGTAGAGAGTGACGCGGGGCCTTTACCGCGTCGGCGGATGTCGCGGCAATGACCGGTTATTGAGGGGTAAGGCAAACATGGCGTGATCGCCTCGCTGACGTGAAGGCCTCCTTCCCTACCCTGAAGGTAGCGAAGTAGACCTTCGCGGACTGGTCGCAATCAAGGACGCCCCACTGAGACAGTGGGGCGTCCTTGACTGTCCACAGGGAACACCATTGGACGATTTCATGTCCGATTGATGCCTATATTTACGGTTTCGAAGGGGGTCGTGAGTGTTAATTAGGGTTAGAACCCTACTTCGCACTCACGACCCGCTCGCGAAACCACGCATACCGCCCAAGTTGGACACTTACCCGTGCAAATAGGGTCCTTTGTGGACAGACCAGTCGCCGTCCCCGCTTCCGTCAGCCGGTCCGGACCCACGCCGGGGCACGCCACGTTTGGGTTACCTCTCAAATAAGTTCATGTAACGACGGTTCCGCCGCTGGGGTGATTTTCCCTGACAAGTCCGTTACAGGAAAGGCTGACAACAATAGAGATGAGATGCTAATTCTGGCCCGGTGAACCCGTGGCCGTGTGTGCGCGGCATGCTCACGTGGCGAGGACGCATGACTATTGCCGGAATCCGCATCGGTCCTGATCCCGCTCGTCATTCGAAGGAAGCAGTGCGCGTCACCCACTCGAACTGTCTGCGATGGGAGCGGGCGCGTAGGGGTGATCATCGGGGCTCGGCTGGCCGGACAGAGCACAGTGACCTTGCGTCGTCACGACGTGGTTCGTGACGAGCCACCGTCCGGCGCCTTCGATTTGATCCATGCCCGGCTTGTACTGATGCATCTGCCCGAGCGACATCTAGTCCTCGATCGGCTCAGTGCAAGCCTGAGGCCGGGTGGCATGCTGATCATCGAAGACTTCGATTGCGAAGAAGTTCCTGTGCTCGCCGCGCCGGACCAAGAGGCGGTCGCGGTGTTCGAATCGGTCCACGCTGCGTTTCTCGGGTTGCCGCGCTCCCGGAGAGCCGGCCTGGCTTGGGGGTGAGCGCTTCCCGGTGCGCACAGGCTCCGTCCGCGTTGGGGAGACCCGGTGATCGAAGCGGTTTCGAACGATGACATGGTCCCGCCAGGAAACATGTCGAGTGTGCTGTCTTCGCATACCATGACAAAACCTGCTGGTTTGAGCTACAAGGTGGCCAGGAGTGGATCGGTATCGCTTGATGCGGTCGAAGTTATCGATAGGGTCGCTACGGCCTACTACGTTGGGATTGTCGGGTTACTGCTGAAAGGGCTCGGGATGGCTCAGAAAATTCTGGTCGAGGTTGTCGACGACCTGGATGGTGAACAAGCAACGCAGACAGTGCCCTTCGCGCTCGACGGTGTGCGCTATGAAATCGATCTGTCCAAGGACAACGCCAAAACGATGCGAGCCGTGCTCTTCCCCTATGTCCGCGCGGCCACCCGCGTCGGTGGTCGGACGGTCCGGCTGGCAACCGGGCAAGCCGACGGGCGTGACGATGTCGTGAAAATGGCGGTACGAGGGCGTAGCCGGCTCGTGCGAGCTTGGGCTGCCGAGAATGGCTATGCCGTCTCTGAGCGTGGGCGCCTTCCGATGAACGTCTTGAGGGCCTTCAGCGCCGCGTCAGCCGACCAGCGACACACTGTGGAGAAGGCGGATGACTGAACTCGATGGCGGCGGCGATCGACCGTGGCCGTAGTCAATAGGAGTTAATTCACAACGGAGAAGTGGTAGGGCATCGTTCATTCCCGTGCACGCCCAGGGCTTCGACGGAACCATTTTTGTGTTCTTCATGAGTCCTTCGAGCCCGTCGACCAGCACGGTCGTCATAGTGCGACGACTGTGAAGGACTTGAAACGGAGAAATCGTCGGATGGGTTCCACAATGACCGGCCTGAGCGGTCGATGCTCACTCTATAGTCGTGGTCATGTCTGAACTGGAGCGATCGGCGATGCGGGTGGCCGATTCCGACCGCGAACGAGTGGCGCAACAGCTCTACGAAGCCATGGGTGCAGGACGGCTCAGCACCGGCGAGCTTGAAAGCAGACTCGATCTCGTCTACTCGGCGAAGACCTTCGCCGACTTCGAGTCGGCCGTCGCGGATCTCCCGGCCACATCGTCCGTTCAGTCGGGACATCGGGCTCACCGCGAGTACGGGCCGAGGACGTCGGTCGCGGTCATGTCCGGTATGACGCGGCGGCTCGACGGCGTGGTGCTGGCGGAACACGACAGCAAGGCCTTCTGGGGCAGCGTCCGCCTCGACCTGCGACAGGTCGAGTTCGCCGATGGTGTCTGCACGATCAATGCCGTCGCGATCATGGGCGGGATCAAGATCGTGGTTCCTGACGACATCGTGGTGGATGTCCGCGGTGTCGGGTTGATGGGCGGCTTCGGTGGCGGACGGGGGACGGCAAGGCGGCAAGCGATGGCCGGGGCACCGGTCCTGCACGTCACAGGATTCGCCTGGTGGGGATCGGTGAAGGTGATCCGCAAACCCCGCGAGCGCAAACTGGAGAGCCGGCCCGCGCACCGGTCGTCTCGTAGGGCACGCCGATGAGTCTCTGTTCGCCGTCGATGGTGGCCCAAAGGTGTGTCGGGCCGTGACAGCGACGGACTACGACGTCGTGGTGATCGGTTCCGGATTCGGCGGCAGCGTCGCCGCGCTCAGGCTGACAGAAAAGGGATATCGCGTCGCGGTACTCGAGGCGGGGCGCCGCTTCGCCGACGAGGACTTCGCGAGGTCGTCTTGGAACCTACGGCGCTACCTTTGGGCACCCAGGTTCGGCTGCTTCGGCATCCAGCGTATCCATCTGCTCAAGAACGTCATGATTCTCGCCGGAGCCGGGGTCGGCGGCGGATCACTGGTCTACGCGAACACGTTGTACCGGCCATCATCTCGGTTCTATCAGGACCGGCAGTGGGCTCACATCACCGACTGGGAGGCCGAGCTCGCTCCGCATTACGACGAGGCGAGCCGGATGCTCGGTGTGGTGACCAACCCGACGATCACCCCCGCCGACGAGGTGATCCAGGAGGTCGCCGCGGATATGGGGGTGGCAGAAACCTTCCGCCCCACGCCGGTGGGCGTCTTCCTCGGAATGCCCGGCCGTACTGTCCCGGACCCGTATTTCGGCGGCGCCGGCCCGGCACGGACGGGATGCACGGAGTGCGGCTCGTGCATGACCGGTTGCCGTGTCGGCGCGAAGAACACGCTCGTCAAGAACTACTTGTACCTGGCGGAGAAAGCTGGGGCGACCATCGTCCCGTTGACCACGGTCACCGGGCTCGAGGAGTGCGCGGACGGTTCCTTCGTCGTCTCCGCCCGGCAAACCAATGGGGTGATGCGGCGACGGATCACCGCGGACAAGGTGGTGCTTGCCGCTGGTACGTGGGGGACCCAGAAGCTCCTGCATTCCCTGCGTGACAAGGGTGCGTTGCCGAACCTCTCGCCACGTCTCGGCGAACTGACCCGCACGAATTCGGAAGCCATCATCGGCTCGGCACGGCCGAAGCCCGATCCTCAGCGGGACTTTTCCCGCGGATTGGCCATCACCTCGTCGTTCCATCCCGACGAAACCACCCACATCGAGCCAGTCCGGTATGGCAAGGGCAGCAACGCGATCGGACTGCTGCAGACCGTCGCCACCGACGGAGACGACCCGGCGCCACGATGGTGGCAGTTCGTCCGCCAGGTCCTGCGACACCCGGTCAGGGTCGCGAAGGTCGCTCATGCCCACCGGTGGAGTGAACGAACCTTGATCCTCCTGGTGATGCAGAGTCTCGACAATTCGATCACCACCTACACCACCAGGCGTAGGTTCGGACGCCGTAAATTCACCTCCAGGCAAGGGCACGGCGAACCGAACCCGGCGTTCATCCCTGCCGGTTACCAGGCGAACCAACGGGTCGCAGCCCGGATCGGTGGAGTCGCCGGTGGCACGTGGGGTGAGCTTTTCGGAGTACCTCTCACCGCGCATTTCATCGGCGGAGTCGTGATCGGCGACAATCCCGAGAGCGGCGTCATCGACCCGTATCATCGTGTCTTCGGTCATCCGAGCCTGTCGGTCGTCGATGGATCCGCGATCAGCGCCAATCTCGGCGTAAATCCGTCGCTCACCATCACCGCGCAAGCCGAGCGAGCCTTCTCATGCTGGCCGAACAACGGTGCTCCTGACCCGCGGCCGGCGCAGAACGAGGCGTATCGCCGAATCGAACCCATCCCGCCGACCGGTCCATCAGCGCGTTCGGTTGCTCCCTGAAGAAGCCCGCCGAGTGTGATCCTTTCGCTGGCCGGCCTCACGTCATCGACATTCCGATCAATCAATGCATTAGAAAGATGCTAAACATCGATCGGTTGCCTTGTCGGGGTGGGTTACGCTCGGGAACGGGTTGACTCGATCCAGATGACATGCAGCCGCGCGTCGCGATCTTGGACGACGTCGCTGGCAGGGCGCGCAAGACTCACTCCGCGTCCATGCTCCACGGCCCGGATCAGCTCCTCGGAGGACAGTCCCGCACGGGAGTGGAACCATGCCGATGGCAGTCGGAAGACAGTCGTGGCGATCGCTGGTTCAGCGCATGATGGTGCCTCGACGAACGTCCTTCGAATGCAGGGATGTGCATCGTTCGAAAGGGGAATCGCATCGTCGAATCATTGCCCTTCCGAAGGTGCCAGGCGAGCCTGAGCTACGAAGATGCGCTTGGAGCGTCACGCAGGCCCGTCCGGCCGACGTCGGCGCCAGATCAGGAGGATCCCCGCGATGAACCGGACACAAGCAGAACTGGACGCCGTCCGCGCGTCCGGTGTCGTTCTGGCGGGAAAGTGGGCTGCTCTCTGGTGCGGTGACTACGAACTGGCCGACGAGATTCTCGCGCCGGACTTCCGGATTCACTTCGCGGCTTCGGTTCCCGGCGCCGACACCGCGTGCGGCCCCGGAGAATTCGTCGCCTTCGTCCTCAAGCCGTGGCGTCGTGTCCGGCCTGGGGTGGTAGTCGCGCTCGAGGATGTCCCGATGGTCGACGGGGAAGGCGATCTGGTGGGCATCCGATGGCTGATGACACATGACGCCGACCCGGCGGGTAAAAGCGGCATCGACCAGTTGAAACTCCGCCATCATCGGATTTCCCGGGTGTGGTCGGCGTCGGGGCCCCGTGCCTTCCGGAATTCCCCTGGCGAAATCCGGGATCGCGGCGCACTGTCGGCGATCTGATGGCTCATTCGTCGCAACGTCGGTAAGGACATGGAGTGGCCATTTCGTACAGTCTTGACCTGGCGACCCCTCTGTCGGCCTCGAAGGTCGCGCTCGCTCTCAGGGAATGCGCGGCGGCGCTGGACATGCTCGGGGGCGACTCGTCGGCGGATCAACTGCTGGAAGAGGGTGTCGTGACCCCGCAGGGCACTTGGATGAGAGCGGGTGGACGGATCGAGCAGAGCCGTGGAAGAGCTTGGGATCTCCTCGTGGACGGGCTCGTTTTCGATCCGACGGCGTGGGTCTATTTCCGTCTCCGCAAACCCGGCGCCGCCAGCGACGATCTGGCGACGCAGCAAGACCATATGATCCGGTTGACGCTGGGGCTGCTCGACGTGGCTCCCGGTGACGCGGTACTGCATTTCGACTACGAGACAGTCTGGCTCGTCCGGCGCGACGGGGTGCTGAGTTTGAGTGATCGCGAGGATTTGTGGACACTCCGCCGTCTGGCCATGGTGAGGCCTCCATATCGGCGAGGAAAACATTGGTACACATGGGAATGAGACCGCCGAGCACGTGTGCTGGTCGAATCCGGGCGGCAGCCAGGTATGAATGAACGGAGTCGGACGTGAGTATCGAGTTACGCGGGGAGAGCGTCGTGCTTGCTCCGGTGACCGAAGAACACGTTCCAGAGTTGCGGCGGATCGTCTCAACCGCCGAAGTCAAAAAGCGCTGGGGGAGCGTGGACGACTCGCCCACCTGGCCGTTCGACGAACCCGGCGTGGTGTGTTTCGTCGTTCTCGAAGACACCGAGATCCGTGGCCTCGTGCAGTACGGGGAGGAGACCGACCCGATGTACCGGCACGCGTCGGTCGACATCTTCCTCGACCCGGCGGCACACGGCCGCGGGCTCGGCACGGACACGGTCCGTACACTGGTTCGCCATCTCGTGCGGGACCGCGGTCATCACCGTCTGGTCATCGATCCCGCCGCGGACAACGACGCCGCGATCCGCTGCTACAAGGCGGCCGGTTTCCGGGAGGTCGGGATCATGCGCCGGTACGAGCGCGACGCCGAGGACGACGGTTGGCACGACGGCCTGCTGATGGACTTGCTCGCCGAAGACCTGGCATAGCCGGTGGAGCGTCGCCTCCACCGGCTGCCGGTATCGCGTCGTGCGAAGGTCCGTTACGCAGCACCGCGAGTCCGTCGGGGCAGGTACTGGGAATGATCGATAGTTTGATTCCGCTTTCCTGCGACCGTGCACATCGCGGCATGGCCTCGTCCAAGGGAACTCTGTCCGTGCTCTTCATGCGAGGGAGGTATGCAATCAATCGGGTACTTTCTTCCTTGGTCGGATGGCCTCCGTTTGGCGGTGATACTGGATCGGTTATGGAGATACCGGATTTCTCATGGCCGCGCTCTTGTTTGTCGGGCGACGGCCGAGGACGATGACGGCATTGTCCGATACAGAAGGGGTAGTGATGCGCAGTCGGGATTGGTGACGTCACGTCCACAGGTCGCACGCCTGAGCGGGGCGGCGCCGCAATGGTGCCGCCCCGCGCGCGTCCGTACCGGTCATTGTTCGTTTCCTCGGGTTCCCGCCGAGCGCGACTTGGTGAAAATTGTCTGAACATGGCTATATCTGACTGGACCGACCCACGGCGAGCTCTGCGTGCGGCCAATACCCTGCTGGCAGCACCGTTACCCGAAATACTCGAGCGTTTTTCGGATGTTCTGTCGGAACTCGTCGTGCACCGCGCGGTGGTGATGATGACCGGAGACTGCGCCCGGTCGCCGTTGATGAGCCACGGGACCGCCGAGGGAGCCGGCGGGATCACGAGCGCCGAGATGGCGTCACTGGCCCGGCGAGTCGATGTGGGCGTCCCTTGGCTCGGCGAGGCCCGGCTCGGCGGTGTTTCCCGCACGGTATTGGCCTCGGCGTCAGCGCCACCTGGCTCGGCGGGCGCGTTGCTGGCGGTGCTCCTCGAGGCCGGTGTGTTCCCGGCGCCCGACGAGCGGGATATGACACAACTGCTCTGGGATCTCGTGACCGCGCGCATCGTGAGGTTGCTCCCTGAAGCCGTTCCGGTCCAGATGGCGGACAGGTGGGCGGTCGCTGATGAGCGAGCGAAGGCGACCGCCGAAGTCGCCGACGTCCAAGCCGCGACACTGACCGCCCTGCTGATCACTCTGCGCTCGAAGACCCTGGACGACACCGCGGCCCGGCGAGCGGCGACCGACAGCACGGTGTCGGCGCTCTTGGAGCTGCGCACGAGCATGGACCACGCCACCCACGACGAAACCGCGGAGGCGGCCTTCGCCAGGCTCGCGGACACCTTGAGCACGCTGACTCGTTACAGCGATGTGGAACTCGACCTCTCGGGCCCGGAGGGAGCAGGGCGATCTCTGCCGGCCGACGTCGCCAAGGTCGCGAGAGCAACCGTCCGGGACACAGTGGTCACCATGCTCGAACAGGGAAAGGTCAGCAGGCTCAGGGTCGCCTGGAAGCTCGACGACGCCATGCTTCGGCTCGTCATACGAGACAACGGTGCCGGCGAGATGTCCACGGAAGCGCTTTCCATGCACCGCATCGCCTCAAGGCTCCTCTCGATCGAGGGAACGCTGGAATTCGACTCGTCGCCGAACTGGGGCACCACCGTCAGCGTGAGCATCCCGCTGAGCCCGCCGGAGCTGCTTGACGCCACCCTGCTGAGCTCGCTCAATCCCCGAGAGCTCGACGTGCTCGAACAGCTCACTTATGGTCGTCGCAACCGTGAGATCGCTTCGCGGCTGCATATCAGCGAGCACACGGTCAAATTCCACGTCGCCAACATCTTCGGCAAACTCGGCGTGCACTCCCGTGGCGAGGCCGCGGCCGTGGCCAGGGAGGCCGGGCTGCCCGGCGTCCTCACCCTGACGCGTTTCCCCGGGGGAACCGCGGCAAGATGAGGACTTCGTCACCAAGTCACACGAGGCTTGAGCCGGCCACCTTCACCTCGGGCTCGTGCCGGTTCCCGGCGAGCAGGTGATCGATGCTGTAGCGGCCCGGGCCGGTCACGATCAACGTGAGCGAGATGGCCGCGAGGATCATCACGTATTCGAAGCCACCCTTCGAGGAGAAGAGGCCGTTCTGTGCGTGTACGAACACCCATGCGCCCAGCATGATCACGGAGATCGCGATCGCGGAAAGCCGGGTCAGGAGTCCCAGCGCGAGCAGGATGCCGCCGACGAGCTCGCCGAAGACGGTGAACGGTCCAGCGAGTGCCGGCAGAGGGATTCCGGCTGCTTGCTGGGCTTCGATGGCGCCACTCACACCTTGGGAACTGAATGTGTTCCATCCGTGGGCGACGAACACGACGGCGGCCGCCAGCCGCAGGATGAGGAACGCCGAGTCGGTGAGACGTGCCGGGGCATTAGCCGTGAGCAGGCCGCGCAGAGACATGGTTGCCTTCCGGTGGGGAATCGGGATGGACTTCTCGCGATCATTCCGTGCGGCCGGGCGGCCCGCATCGGACGATGTAGCTGGTTTTCCTGGTCGAATGGCTAGTTTCCGGGGTAGGCCGGTACCAAGTGGGGTCCTGGTCGCCCTTCAGCTAGGTGGAAACACTCGAACGACTGGGTGGTACAAGTAATTCAGCTCGTCAGACTGGCATCCGAATTCGTCTGATCGAAAGGATGCATGAATGTCGGAAAACTCGGTGAGTATCGTCATCGCTTACCACAGCGGGTTCGGGCATACGGCGCGATTGGCTGGGGCCGTATCCGAAGGGGCGGCGGCGTTCCCGGACACGAGTACCTCCTTGGTCCCGGTCGGCTCCATCACCGAAGACCAGTGGACTGTCCTGGACCTGGCTGACGCGATGATCTTCGGGTCGCCGACGTATATGGGCTCGGCAAGCCCGATTTTCCATGCCTTCGCCTACGACACGGGCAAGCGGTGGAGGACCCAGGCTTGGGAAGGGAAACTCGCGGCCGGGTTCACCAATTCCGGCGCCAAAGGCGGCGACAAACTCCATACTCTGCAGTATTTCGCATTGCTGGCGGCGCAACATGGGATGAACTGGGTGAACCTCGGCCTCCCGCCGGGATGGAACGCCGGCACGGCCTCGGAAAACGACTTGAACCGGCTCGGTGTGTGGCTCGGCGCCGCGGCGCAGTCCAATGTCGACGAAGGGCCGGAGCAGGTGCACAAGTCCGATCTGCTCACCGCGGCACACCTCGGCAGGCGGGTCGCCGAACAGGCTCATGTGGTCCGCCGCGGCCGGTCGGGTTGAAGCGGATACCTGGCTGGGCGGTGCATCGAGGCGCCGCCCAGCCAGGTGGATGGCTAGTGCCGTGTTACGAAAGCAGCCGCTCGAACCCGGCCAACGTGTTGGAGGCCACGCGGCCCCCGAGGCCGGCCCCGACGTTGTCGGAGTGACGGAAGTGGATGCCGGACCAGACACGTGCGTCGATGTTGTCCCGAGTCAACTCGCACCATGCTCTGTAGGTCTTTACGATCGAAGGCGCTGTCGGACTGGTGAGCTGGAATTCGCGGGCGGCGATCGGTCCGCGCAGCACGGTAAGGATCCGCTCGGCCGAACCCGCGTAGCTGGAGTGCCCGCTCGGATATTCCGGGAAGGCAGGAGTGACGTGCAAGGGCGTCCACTCCGGGGCACTACCGGACCGCAACGCGGTGACAGGACGCCAGAAGAGATAGGCGTACTTGGCGTCAGAGACGGCGATCTCGGTGTCGACCGCGGCCACGTGGAAGGTCGCGACCAGCCGAGCCCGGTCGGGGGGTGAGCCTTTCGATTCGGCGAGGGCGGCCCTCAGCACGCCGGTGAATCCCAGTACCGAGGACTGGTACCAGAACGCCGCCGTGTCGGTCTGTGCTCGCGTCCTTACCTCGCTGTCGACGGCGCCCACGCGCGCGACCTCCGCGAGGTCTTGGCGGTAGAGAACGGAGTCGAGTGCCGGCGGTGGTCCAGGGCGGAACTGGCTCGCACTATCGAGCAGGAAAGGCCGCGCCTTGCGGAAACCCGCCTGTCTGGCTTCGCGGAACCCGGGTGGTGTCGGCTGCCAGACACCGGGTCCTGGTGCAGGAGTCGGGAACGGCGCGTTCATCGAAACGGGGTCGAGGCCGTCGTTCTCGCGTTCGGAGAGCACCTTGATCGCCTGCGCGCGGCCTGCTTCGACTCCGCATCGAGTGCCCGGTCCATCCGGGAGCCGCTGGAGGGTTTCGGTCAACCGGGCGTCGAGGCGTTCGGCGTGCTCGGGGGCGAGCCGGCGCAGCGACGTGTGGACGGCAGACGCCACGGCCGCTTCGGCGAACGGGCTCGGGCACCGCGTTTCGCGGGCTGCTCTCGCGGCACCGAGCCAGGTCACGGCCCAGTTCCTGCTCTGGGTGACGTAGGGGTCGGGGTGGGGCGCCAAGGCCTCGGCGGTGGCGTCGAACCATTCGATGGTGACGTTGGTAGCGCGGACTCCGGCGGTCGCCGTTCCCGTGGTCGCCACCAGACCGGTCAGTACCGCCGCGAAGATCGTTTTCATTCGCACGCGTCGAGGCTAACTCAATAGCGGCCAGCTTTCCGGGAATCTTGGAACGTGGTCGAGCGGACCGCTCGAAGAAATGGCTTCCATGCGTAATCGGGTGCCATTGATGCACTATTGTCTATCCTCCGAGTGTCTCCCGCTCGCGGGGACAAGTTTCGATGTCGACCGGCTTTTTGCTGGAAGACGCGGCTCTGGGGCCGATCGGCCAAGGTGAACCGGGGCTTGGTGCCGGGCGTTGGCGAAGCAACGCGTACCCGGGCCTCAAAGGCGAAATTCTCCATACTCCAGTTGGCAAGTAACAAACTTCGATATCGTCGCGTTGACTATCGACAAGATCGACTCGGGAGTTGGGATGAAGATTCGCAAGGCAATACTTGTCACCGCCGCCGCCGTGATGGCGTCGGCGTTGGCACCGACAGTCGCGCAGGCTGACGAAAGGGCCGAGACCTGTCAGACGTACACCAAGCGTTACTTCCTCGGTTCGGGCAGCACCATCACCCTTCGCGTCGCTTATGTGGACGCGGCGCTGAAACTCTGTTTCGACGATGCGGGTGTCAGCTCGGCCGTGCCGACGCAGACCGTCGGCACGACGGGGCCGGGCGCGGCGAGCGGCTGGGAGATCACGGCCGGTCCGGCCATTGTGGAGGACCAGCGGCCCCGGCACGTCAAGGCGAAGTACAGCGGATCGCTGCGCAATTGCATCGTTCAGATCAACCCGATCTGTTCACCCGCGGCGCCATATGAGATCTATGCCGAGTACGCGCCGCCCGAGATCGGGCCTGCCGCCCCGTTCTTCACCCACGGTCCGGACGGCGATGTCCACTATTACGAGGACGCCTGACCTTTGAGAAAGGCCGGTGGGGACGAAAAAAGGAGGAGGGTGGGTGGACCAGAAGAGGGGAGGAGGGGTTCCCGAACAAAGGGGGTAGGGAAGAAAAAGTGGGTAGACAACGAGGCGGGGAGTCCCA
>NZ_JBVKAE010000008.1:20620-31095 GCF_055598845.1 Amycolatopsis sp. NPDC039088
CCCCTTTTCTCCCCCCCCCGGTGGGGGGGGGATTGCACCGGGGGGAGGGGCGGGTGGCTGGGGGGAAGGGCGGGGGGAAACGAAAGGAGACGTGCTTCTCCCCCCACCGGCCGAGTACAGGAGTTGCCCACGAACATGGTGCGCATAGAGCGAGCCGTGGTGACGACCGGCGATGGTCAGTACCGCATCGAGGATTCCGGTCCGTTCGGAGTGGCATCGGCTTGGGTCGACTTCACAGACGGGCTGACCGCCGGTGAAGAGGGCTGGATTCGAGCTGCTCGATGAGCCGCCGGAGAGCATCGAGGCGGGATGGGAGACGATCGCGGAACGCTCGCTCCATATTACCGGGCAGGCGGTCAATCTGCTCTCCAGCACGTCAACCCTGCAAGCTGCCTTGCCTGTTCTCGCACCAGGTTGGTACGCGATCCGGGTTCATGCATCCGGGCGTATGCGCCGCTGGCCCAGAAACCACGCGCCGGATGGTGAAGAAGTGCACTTCGTGCAGATATGGCCCTCGAAGTGCAGAGAGGCGGGCCGCTTGCTCAAGGGCCCGGATGCTTACGGGAAACTCTTCCTCGGGTTCTAAAGATCACGGTGAAGGGACCGCAGTTCTCTGACGACCGCGGCGAAGGCGGCGACCAGGGGATTGGTGCTCGAAACCGGGTAGGCGAACGCGATCCGCAAGGGTTCGATATCGGTGATCGGCAGCCAGACGAGGTCCGGCCGGGCGTAGTAGGTCGCCATCGACGAGGGCCCGATGCAGATCGCCAAGCCACTCGCGACCTGCTCGAGCATCTCTTCGACATTGTCGTTCTGGGGTCCCCATACCGGTTCCGAGCCATCCGGGCGAGGGTTCACCGCCCACCAGTCCACCCAAGGTCTGGGTGCTTTGCTCGTCCACATGACCGGTTCGGTCCGCAGATCCATGATGGCCACGCTGCTCCGCTCCGCCAGCCGATGACCGGTGGCGAGCCCCACCATCCGCTGCTCCTGCGCGACGACTTCGGTATGCAGACCCTCGGTGTCGGCAGGCAGCCAGATGAAGGCCGCGTCGACGAGGCCGTCTCGGACCGCCGCGACCTCGCCGCCCCAATCGAACCGCTTGGGTTCGATGACGACATCCGGAAGACGCTGGGCGAAGCGCTCACGTGCTCTGTTGGTGAGCGGTCCTGCACCGGATGCTTCGAATCCGATTCGCAGCACACGGCCTTCCAACGCCGCTACTCCGCGCACCGTCCGCTGTGCGGACTGCCAGTCGGAGATGAGCGCCTTGGCCAGTGGTAGGAGCGCCTCACCGGCGGCGGTGAGGAGCACCTCACGGCTGGTCCTGGTGAACAAGGTGACGCCGAGGTCGGTCTCGAGTTGCCGGATCTGCCTGCTCAGTGACGGCTGGGTGACGTACAGCCGCTCGGCGGCCCTGGTGAAGTTGAGTTCCTCGGCGACCGCGGCGAAATACCGGAGGACACGGGTGTCGACGTCCATCTCGTGCCTCCCTTGACCAGGTGACCTATACGTGCAGCGTATGGCGAGAAGCCTTGGACGTGTGGGGTTCTTCCCTGTTTTGCTGACGCGGGCGGCACCCATCGTGAGCGCGTTCGTGCCGGCCCCTCACCCAGCACACCCGTAGGCCGGTCATCCGTACGCGGGGGTGCGTCCAGTCCACGCACAGGAGTACATCACGATGGTTTCCGAAATCGAGCCGGTGTCGCCGTTGCGGCCGGACCTCCATGAGGCCCGGCGCCGGAGGCTCGCGATCGTCGTCCTGGCCGCCGCGCTGGCACTGGACGCGGGAGGCGTGGCCGTTGTCAACGCCGCGCTTCCCGCTATCGGGCAGGACCTCGGCATCGACAACGCGGACCTCCAATGGACGATGACCTCCTATGCGGTCACCTTCGCCGGATTCCTCCTGTTCGGCGGAAGGGTGGCGGACGTTCTCGGGCGTCGTCGCGTGTTCATCCTGGGCGTGGGGCTGTTCACGGCGGCCACTGTGCTGGCCACCGCTGCCCCCACCGCAGGGATCCTCATGCTCGCGAGGGCGCTGCAGGGCGTGGGAGCCGCGCTGTCGGGCCCCGCGTCACTCGCACTGGTGACCGAAATGTTCCCCGAGGGAGCCGCGCGGAACCGGGCCTTGGCCGTGTACACGTCGGTCGGGGCCTCCAGTTTCAGCGCGGGTGTCGTCGTCGGAGGTGTGCTGACCGATTTCTTCAGCTGGCGCGCCGTGTTCGTGTTCAACCTCATCATCGGCATAGGCGTGCTGATGGCGGTTCGCCCTGTTATCCCTCGTTCGGAGGGAAACCGTGAACCCTTGGACATCGTGGGCGCCACGATCGTCACCAGTGGACTCCTGCTGGCGGTGTTCGGATTGAGCCGGGCGGGGCACGCCGGCTGGGACGACATGTGGACGCTCTCGTCGCTGGTCATCTCGGCGGTGCTGTTGTCGGCGTTCGTGATCTGGGAGGCGCGCACCGCGAACCCGCTTCTGGATCTGGCGATCTTCCGCAAGGCGACCGTGTCGGCCGCCACCGTAGCGGCGGTGGCGTTCTTCACCGCCGTGCTGGCGGTGCTGTTCTTCGCGCCGCTGTACCTCCAAGGACTACTGGGGTATTCGCCACTGCAATCTGGTTTGGCGATTCTTCCGATGGGGGTGGTCGTGGTCCTGAGTTCGACCATGGCAGGGCGCGTGATGGACCGTGTCGGGCAGCGGAGGCTGTTGATCACCGGGCTGCTGCTGATCGCGGCGGGTGTGGCGTTGTGGGCTTTGACCCCCTTGGGTGGCAGCTACTGGGCGCACGTTCTTCCTGCTGTGGTGGTGATGAGTATCGGCCAGGGCATTGCTTTCGCCGGGATGACCGCGGCGTCCCTGACAGGCGTTCCGCAAGGTGAACACGGTGTCGCGGGCGGGCTGAACGTCACCGCGCAGCAACTCGGCGGCAGCGTCGGTGTCGCCGCACTGGTGACATTCGCGGCGTCGGTCGGCTCGACGGAGACACCTGCGTCCACGCTCGCCGGCTATCACGCCGCCTATTACGCGGCTGTCGTACTCCTGTTGGTGAGCTCTGGCGGTATCGCCGCACTCCTGCGCGGCACCCGGGCTTCGTGAGCCGCGGCGGCCACCTGGCTCTACTTCGGGACGAAGGTCGCCTGGAACCCGTATGGCGCGAGCAGGTTGTGGAAAACGGGCTTGACCGCCAGGGCATCTGGCGCGATCACCTGATAGTGCCTGGTCAGCCAGTACATCGTGAGCACCAGCTGCGTCAGGCCGAGACGCGTGCCCAGACATACCCGAGGCCCGGCGCCGAAGGGGATGTAGGCGTACTTGTGGATCGGTTTGCCGCCGTTCAACCAACGTTCGGGGTCCGCGGAATCGGGGGACGGCCACCATCGGCTGTCGCGGTGCATCAGGTAAGGGCTGAACATGATCTGGGTTTTGGGTTCCAGCTGCCACTTCCCCAGGGTGGTGGCGCGAAGTGCGACTCTGCCCATCAGCCAAGTCGGTGGCCACAACCGAAGGGCCTCCTTCACGACAGCCTCGGTTTGCGGCAGGTCTGCCAAGGACGGCTCGCCATCGCCGTCCCAGGCCATCGCCTCGGCCTCCACACTGGACCAGAGGGCGGGGCGAGTGGTCAGGGTCCACATCGTCCATGCCATCGACGCGGCCGGCACGCCATACGCGGCCAGCAGGATGCCTCTGACGAGTCGCTGCACCTGAATCTCGCTCAGCGCGGGCCGCGCGGCCAGGAGGACATCGAGAAGATCACGAGGGTTCTCGGGAACGGTGGCAGACTTCCTGTGGGCGACCTTCTCGGTCAGCACGTCGAGTGTCTTCTTGTGCGCTCGCTGGAAACGTCTGAGGGCTGGGGAGGGGAACCAGGAAGGCAGCACTTCGGAACTACCGGAAAGCGGTGCGATTGCTTTGGTGTTTTCGACGACGACTTCGGGAATGCCGCCGGCATCGGAGCCAAGGCAAAAGTCTGCTGCCGCGTCGCCGGAATATGCTTCCATCAAGGTGAGGACGTCGACCTCGCGGCCTGCCGTGCCATTCACCCGCCGTTCGAACAGCAGACGAAGTCTCGTGGTGTGAGCCGTCGCGGCGTCCTGGTTCAGTCCTCGCCACCCCGAGCGCCGCGCTGTCATCCACAACCGTGAGTCCGCCGTGCTGCGGGTGGCGTCGAATCGGGTGGCGACCGGGGAGTTCTCGCTGGAGAAGTCATCGTTGGTCCGGGTCAGCAGTGTGTGCACGAGATCCGGGTCGCGTACGACGATCGTCCTCTTGTCGTAGGCGAAGACATCGCCGTATTCGTCATGGCATCGCATGAGGAACCCCATGCGGTCTCGGTCGTACTCGAACGTGTTGCCGGCCAGCCAGTGGCCCTTCGGCCCAGGGGGTCGAAGCCGCCTATCGGTCAACGTGCTTCCTTGGACTTGAGATCGGGTCGGCCGGACGGCGGCTCAGTTGGCGATGTCCCAGTAGGTGTAAAGACCGCCCATGCGGGTTTTGCCCAGCAGACGGGCGGTGACATAGCGAAAGTGCTTCATGTTCAGTCTCCGATTTTTCTCGTCACACTGTGGATACGCATTGCAGACCGACGGCACTGACCAGTGGCGCCAGAGGCCCATGATTCAGGCATCCGAAGAATTTCATCTTCGTCCGGGAGCGGCAAGATGTGCGAGATGCAACAACGCGTGAGTTTGATAACGGACACCACATCGGCTGTGCGCAGGAGCCTCCATCTTGCCTCTGGCCTGGGGGACTACCTTCCGCGCTAAACCGCTGAAGCCGAAATGAAACCGTATTTCTTGAGAGTGACCTTGGATCGTGATAGCAAGGGTCTGTCGACGTTGAATGTTGACATGGGAAAAGAAGGCTGATACGCCGTGCTTTCAAGGTGTGATCCCTGGGACCGGGTGGAGTGCATGGTGTCATGGATGAGATAAAAAGCATCAGGGGCAGATCGCCTGCGGATGACAAAGAATTTCTCTGCGCGGCCAGTGTGCGAGCTCGGGAGCTGTGGCGCCTGGCCTCGGCGACCGGAATCCCGCCGATGACACTGTTTCAGCGTCATCGGTATCGCGTCGGTGAAGAGGTCTTCGAGACCGGTTGTTCCGGTGAACGGAGGCGCCGGCACCGGGGAGGTGTCGGCTCAACCGACGTGAGCACACAGGGAGACACGCTCATGGGGGCAGGAGCGCAGGCTTTTCGTCCCCCCGTGGTGTGTCGAACACCGGGGTAGGGAGCTGGGGGTATGGAAACCAACCAGTCGAGCTGGCGAGTCAATGCGTCGTGCCGCGACACCGATCCGGACGGTTTGTTCGTCCGGGGGGCGGAGCAGAACCGGGCCAAGGCGGTTTGCCTCGGTTGCCCGGTCAGGACGGAATGTCTCGCCGAAGCGCTCGATGGCCGGATCGACTTCGGTATCTGGGGAGGTATGACCGAACGGGAACGGCGCGGATTGTTGCGGCGGCGGCCGGACGTGACCAGCTGGGCAGGCCTGCTTGAAGCGGCGAAACGTAGCTACATCAGGATTGAGGCGGTGGATGACAGTTCGCGGGTTCAGGGGCAGGGGTGCCGCCAGTGGAGGTCCTGATCTGCCGGTCCGTCGCGAAGGTGCGGACGATGCCCGGCCGGCACCGGGCTTGCTATCGTCCCTTCCTCGACCGCGTGCCGGCCATGGTGTGCCAGTCGGGAGTGACGTGACGTTTCGAGCAGCGAGTCGAGGATACGATCCGCCCGCGGGGACGTCCCATCTCGATGAAAGCTGAAGGCGTTTCGTTTGGTGAGAATCTGCTGCTTCACTTTCAGATACGCGCGTAGGTGGAGCTGAAGAAGTCGACCTGGTTCAGGCCCGGGTGTCCAAGTCATTCCGCTCTTCGGTGCCGACGGGACAAGTGCTCGATCGGCGGCCGGGTGGTGACGCGCATCGGCCGCGGTAAGCATGCTTTACTGTGCGTCTCCCATGATGCTCGTCTTCGGGGCGGTGGTCCAAGCAGCTAAATAGGTGATCATCGAGGAGTCAACCAAGACTCGGTGATCGAAGCGCTTCGGTTACGCTCGTGATCCGGAAGGTGCTCGCCAAGTGAGTTCGGCAACGAAATCCGGGCATGGACTTCGTTCGTCCGTTACAGGAATCGCTCTGTCGGCGCATGAGTGAGTGAACGTCCTCAGTCACATCACCCGCGAGGGCGAGTCGGTGATCTGCTACCACTTGATGTCCTCGATGCGATCCAGATTTTCTTCACCCCAGGAGCCGAGCGGTGCCATCGCGTCGTTGAGTGTCTTGCCGAAATCGGTCAGTGAGTACTCCACCTTCGGCGGGACCTGGTGATACACCTCCCGGTGGACCAGGCCGGCGGTCTCCATCTCGCGCAGCTGAAGGATCAGCACCCGCTCACTGATGCCGTGCACCGCGCGTCGAACCATCCCGTACCGTAGCGGCCCGTCCTGGAGCGCGAACAGGATCAACCCTTTCCATTTTCCGCCCATCACGGCGATCGCGGCATCGAGACCGCAGGTGAACCTGCGCTTCTGAGTCGGCTGCACCGGCCTCCTTCCTTACCTCGTTGTCAGTACCCGAAAGACTTGTAAGTACTTGCAAGAACGCGCACGGCGATTCGATTATGTCCTGTACACGGTGGCATCGCCAAAGTGTCTCCGGCGTGAGCCGCACCGCGTCCCGAGTCGACTGGAGTACCCGCCATGGCACGAAAGACCGGACGATGGTGACAGTCGTCGGCCTCGGTTCGGAGGGTAGTGCATTGGCGGGAAGGCTCGTCGAAGCCGGCTATTCCACGACAGTGTGGGACGTTGTCATCGCCGGTCGCGGCGCCCGCACCACGGGCAGGGTGAGAATCGGGGGAGCCTGAAGACGGCCTTGCTCGCGAACACGATCTCGTGGTCTTGCGGGAAGATGACTCCGGTGACCAGGTGATCGCGTCACGTGACCGGTCCGTGGTCTGACGTGCCGGAATTCATGACGGCTTCACGCAGGCGGAATCTGTTGGCAGTGTGGCATGGGCCGTGCATAGTGGGCGGGTAGGTTCATCAGGAGGTGTCATGTCAGACGAAGAGATCGTGCTCGGCCCGTTGCCAAAAGGGATCACCCCCGCGAACGAGGCCATGGGGTCGAAGGTATGGAACGTTTTCGGCCATACCTACACGATGAAGTCATCCAGTGAATCGAGTTTCGCGTTCGAGACGTACGACCCTCCCGGGACCGGGGTACCACCGCACGTGCATCCGCGGCAAGATGAGCACATCTACGTTCTGAACGGGGTCTTCACCCTCTACATCGACGGGAAATGGGAGACAGCCGGACCGGGTGACACCGTGCGGATGCCCAGAAACCTTCCGCATGCCTACTACAACCGCGGCGATGTGCCGACTCGGGCGTTGTTCTGGGTCAGTCCTGCTGGTCAACTGGCTTCCTTGTTCGACAAGCTGGACAAGACCGAGAGCATGGAGGAGGGGTTGAGTGTGACGAGTCAGTACGGTGTGGACTTCCTTCCGCCGGGCGCTGTCGAGGGCGTCTGACCCGGCGAACTTCTATAACTTGAACGGTATTGCCGGACGGCTCTTCGCATTGTCCTCATCTTGAATTGAGACATTTTCTTCATGATAATCGAGAAGTGATGTAATGCATTACGTGTTGTTCGAGCATGTGCTCTGGTTAGGGGGTGTGTGATGCGGAATCGTGAGTACTGATATCCGGCAGGCCTGCTGTGATCGAAACAAAGTGCGATGATCTCGAAGGCCGCGGAGGGCGCGAGTCCTGGAATCAGGATGCCGAACCGTGCACGAGGGTGACGGTGGCGGTGTCGGTCTTTGCGGCAAAGGTGAATCGGCGCTTCACTTCGTCCAGTGTCTGACGGGGCCCGCTCGGCCCAGGCGGGAGAACGCGGGTGGTGGGGACGATTTCCTCCCCACCACCCGCGTTTTGTCTGGCATCGCAGAACCGACGCCGTGGTGGTGGCAAGCGGAGGAGGCTGTCACCACTCAACGATGCCGCGCGTAACCCCCAGGCCCTACACCGACCAGGCGTTTGAAGTGCCTGGACAGATGTGCTTGATCGTAGAAACCCACGGCGCTCGCGACGTCTGCCGGTTGTGTTCCGGCCAGTAGCATCCGTCGCGCGAGGTCCACGCGCCGGCCTGTCAGATACTGATGTGGCGCGATGCCGTATTCCTTGGTGAATGTCCGGACCAGGTGAGCGGGGTGCGCGGCCAGTAGCTCCGCCGCGGCGGACAGCGTCAGACCTGTACGGATCCTGGCGTCCAAAAGGTCGCGAAGACGTCGGGCCAGTGGCGCGTCCGACAAGACCGGCAGTCCGCCCTCCTGGCGCCGGAGGTGCAGCTGAAGGTGCTCGACGACCAGCGTGAGCCTGCTCTGAGTCTCAAGCTCCTCGTCCGGCAGCTTCAGGACCTGATGCAGTCGATGGACGCGAGTGTGCAGCAGGCGGTCGGGGATGGCGGGGCGATCGACCGCGGCTCCGATGAGCTCCTGTCCCAGCAGGGCGGGATCCAGGTACAACACGCGCTTACGGAATCCGCGCGAGTTCGCGGCTCGGCCGTCATGCGGAACGTGAGGCGGCAGCAAGGTCACCACGGAACTCGCCGCACCGTGTTCGTGACGATCCAGGACGTAGCTCACCGCGCCCTGGTCGACTATCAGCAGCGTCCAGGCGTCGTGCGTGTGCATGGGGTACCGGTGTTCGGAGAAGCGGGCGTGGAACACCTCGATCAGGCCGCTGACCGAGGGCCGCCACGCGGCGATCTGCGGACCGGGCGACATGCAAAGAATGTACAAGACGCGGACAGGTGAGCAGGGCACGGTAGGCAGGTGGAACCCATTCGTTTCGACACCAAGATCGCGGTCCTGCTACGGGACGACCTGCTCGCCTGGCAGAGTCTCAACGTGTCGGCCTTCCTGGTCAGTGGTATCGCGGCCGCCCTCCCGGACCTCGTCGGTGAGCCCTACGAGGACGCGGACGGCACCTCGTACCTGGCCATGTTCCGGCAGCCCGTCCTGGTCTTCTCCGGTGGTAAGGAAGTGCTGGCCGCGGCGCATTCCCGCGCGGTGGCGCGCGGCCTTCCGATGT
Organism: Amycolatopsis sp. NPDC039088; assembly: GCF_055598845.1. Taxonomy (NCBI): domain Bacteria; kingdom Bacillati; phylum Actinomycetota; class Actinomycetes; order Pseudonocardiales; family Pseudonocardiaceae; genus Amycolatopsis; species Amycolatopsis sp. NPDC039088. The sequence goes on from NZ_JBVKAE010000008.1 coordinate 29,713, forward strand.
CGGTGTTCACGTCGGACCTCTTCTCGACGGGCAACGACCGTGACAACCGTTCGGCGGTCCGCGCTGTCCGGCGGGACGACCTGGACCTCGTCGGCTTGGCCATGCACGGCCCGAAGAACGCCGTCGACAAAGTCCTCAAAGGATCCCGGATGTACCGCTCCTGATCACCGATCCTGCCCGCGCGGTAGTGCCTGCACACACATTCATGTAAGTACCCGAAATAAAAGTCGGTACTTGATGGGAGTTCTGTAACGGGCGATCATTCTCAAGGCGCCGGAACTCCATCGGGAGGCGAGTACGGGCCATTCCGATATGCGAATCGACTGGAGCGAGAACATGACTCAGGACGGCCGTACACCGGTGACTGTCATCGGTCTCGGCTCGATGGGTGCTGCCTTGGCAGAAGCCTTCATCGAGGCCGGGCACCCCACGACGGTCTGGAACAGGACCGCGGCGAAGGCCGCGCCCTTGGTGGCCAAGGGCGCCCAGCACGCGGAAACGGTGGAAGACGCCGTAACGGCCAGCCCTCTGGTCATCGCCTGCCTGACCACGTACGACGACACGCTTGAGGCACTCGAGCCGGCCGCCGCGGTTGTCACCGGCCGTACGCTGGTCACCTTGAACACCGGGTCTCCCGCGGACGCCCGCCGGACGGCTGCCTGGGCCGCCGGAAACGGAGCACGTTTCCTCGACGGCGCGATCAAGAACGTGCCGTCCGCGGTCGGAGCAGCGGACACGTTGCTCTACTACGCGGGCGACAAGAACATCTTCGACGAATACGTCGAGACACTGAAGGTGCTCGGTGGTGACACGGTCCACGTCGGTGACCAATCCGATCTCGCGGCCCTTTACGAGATGGCCGTCGGCGGCACGTTGCTGCCGGCGCTGGTCGGATTCTTCCAGGGAGCGGCCGCCGTCCAGGCTCGTGGTCTGGAGGCCGCCACGCTGGTGAGGTTCACCGTCAAGTGGTTCGAGATGATCAATTCGGTGTTACCGATCTTCGCGAGCGAGATCGACAAGGGTGACTACAGCGAACCCATGTCCACCGTGAATCTCTTTCTCGCGGCGGCCGCGCACGACGAGGAGCTCGGCAAGGAGTCGAATATCGACGTCGCCTGGCGGGCGCCGTTGCAGGAGCTTCTCGAGCGAGCCGCCGAGCTGGGACATGGGGAGCACAGCATCTCGGCGGTGACGGAGGCGCTGAGGAAGCCGACGGCCGTCTAGCCGACCCCGGGGGTGTCGACTGGAGGCCGACGTGAACAGTGGTGGGGGGGGGGGGGGGTGGGGGGGGGGGGGGGAGGGGAGGGGGTGGGGGGGGGGGGGGGGAAGGAGTGTCCTGGGGAAGGGGGAAAAGGGGAGTGGGAAGGGGGGGAAGGAGAGGGG